>NZ_JBSFOK010000036.1:0-96186 GCF_053587635.1 Streptomyces sp. NPDC003635
GGCCGGCCTACCAACACGCGCCCGTGAAAGCCGCACCCACCGCCCGGACCAGCCCACCGCGCGGCGGCCGTAAGAGCCGCAGCCACCACTCGGACCAGCCCACCGCGCGGCGGCCGTAAGAGCCGCAGCCACCGGCTCGGGCCGGCCTACCAACACACGCCCGTGAAAGCCTCAGCCACCGCCCGGACCGGCCCACCGCGCGGCGGTCGTGAAAGACGCACCCACCACTCGAACCGGCCCACCAACGCACGCCCGTGAAAGCCGCACCCACCTCTCGAACCGGCCTGCCAACACAGCGCCCGTGAAAGCCGCGGCCACCGCCCGGACCGGCCTGCCGCGCGGCGGTTGGCGGCGGCCTGTCAGACTGGGCCGTATGATCTCAATTCCAGCCGCGGGACCGGCAGTTGACGAGGTCGAGGAGTTGGCGGCGGACGCGCTGCGCTGGCTGCTCGCACAGGCGCGGGAGGTCGCGGACGGTGGACTCGGCTGGCCCGAGCGGCCGTCGGACCCGGAGCCCGAGGCGATGTTCTACAACGGCACCGCCGGGATCGTCCCGGCGCTGCTGGAGGCCTGGCGGCACTTCGGCGACGACCGCTACGCCGACACCGCGGTGCGCGCCGCCCGGGGCCTCGCCGCCGCCGTCGAGAACACCGAGGACAGCTCCCTGTACTTCGGCCTCACCGGCATGGCGCTCGCCCTGCGCGCGATCCACACCGACCTGGGCGACGAGGCCGCCGGCGCCGCCGCGGACCGGGCCATGGCGCTGGTGCGGGACCGCTTCGACGGGACGCGCTGGGGCGAGCTGTTCGAGCTGATGGGCGGCAACGCCGGGATCGGCCTCGGGGCGCTGGCGCTCGGGGACCCGGAGTTCGCCGTACGGGCCGTGGAGCCGTACCTCGACGCGGCGGAGCGGACCGGGGCCGGGGTGCGGTGGGCCCACAGGCCCGGTGTGTCGGGGCGGATGCACCACATCTCGCACGGCACCCTCGGGATCGTCCCGGCGCTGGCCGTGATCGGCTCCGCGGCCGGTCGCGCCGACCTGACCGAACTGGCGCTGGCGGGCGCCGCGGACGTCGTCTCCCGGGACGAGGCAGGCCCCGAGGGCTTCCTGGTCCCGCACTCCGACCCGCGGTACGGCGGCGAGCGCACCGCCCGCTACAACTACGGCTGGTGCCACGGCCCGGCCGGTGACGCGCAGGTCTTCCGGCTGCTGCGGGACGCCTGCGACGACTCCGCCTGGTCGGCACTGGCCGACCGCTGCTGGCACACCGTCACCGGTTCCGGGCTGCCCGCGCGGCTGGGCCCGGGGTTCTGGGACAACAACGGCCGCTGCTGCGGCACCGCGGGCGTCCTCGCGCTGGCCGGGGACCGGATGGCCGAACAGGAGGAGACCCCGGACTTCGCCGGGGTCCTGGTCGCCGACCTCGCCGCGCGCGCCGTCCGGGACGCGCGGGGCGCCCGCTGGTCGAACGTGGAGCACCGGGCCACGCCCGGCGACCTGGAGCCGGAGACCGGCTGGGCGATGGGCAACGCGGGCATCGCACGCGAACTGCTGCGTCACGTACGGCTGATCCGGGGCGGCGCCGTCGACTACGCCTTCGCCTGGCCGGACCAGCCCCCGGTGCGGCGGCCGGCCGGTCAGGCCACCGAGCCGATGCGCCCCGCCGGTGCCGAGGTGGCGTCGTGATGGATGGGCGTGTGGGCGCCGGTCAGTGAGACCCCGCTGCCGCCGCGCCGGTTCGCCACGATCTCGGAGGCGATCGACAGGGCCGTCTCCTCGGGCGTACGGGCGCCGAGGTCCAGGCCGATCGGGGAGCGCAGCCGGGCCAGTTCCAGCTCGGTGACGCCGACCTCGCGCAGCCGGTCGTTGCGCTCGAGGTGGGTGCGGCGCGAGCCCATCGCACCGATGTAGGCGACCGGAAGCCGCAGGGCGAGCCGCAGCAGGGGTACGTCGAACTTGGCGTCGTGGGTGAGGACGCAGAGGACCGTGCGCGCGTCGACCTGGGTGCGCTCCAGGTACTGGTGCGGCCACTCGACGACGATCTCGTCGGCCTCCGGGAAGCGGGCCTTGGTCGCGAAGACGGGGCGGGCGTCGCACACCGTCACCCGGTAGCCCAGGAACTTGCCGATCCGCACAAGTGCGGACGCGAAGTCGATGGCACCGAAGACGATCATCCGGGGCGGCGGCACCGAGGACTCCACCAGCACCGTGAGCGGTGCTCCGCAGCGAGAGCCCTGCTCTCCGATCTCCAGGGTGCCGGTGCGGCCGGCGTCGAGACAGGCACCGGCCTCGGCGGCGACCGTGCGGTCCAGCTCGGGATGGGCGCCGAAGCCCCCGTCGTGGGAACCGTCGGGCCGGACGAGCATGGCCCGGCCCAGCAGTTCCGCGGGCCCGGACACGATGCGTGCCACCGCCGCCGTCTCCCCGTTCGTGGCCGCCCGCAGCGCGGACGCGAGCAACGGGCGGACGGCGTCGGTGGACCGTACCGGCGTGACCAGGATGTCGATGATGCCGCCGCAGGTCAGTCCGACCGCGAAGGCGTCCTCGTCGCTGTAGCCGAAGCGCTCCAGGACGGTCTCGCCGTCCTCCAGCGCCTGCCGGCACAGGTCGTAGACCGCGCCCTCCACACAGCCGCCGGAGACCGAGCCGATCGCCGTGCCGTCGGCGTCCACCGCGAGCGCGGCGCCGGGCTGGCGAGGGGCGCTGCCGCCGACCGCGACCACGGTCGCCACGGCGAAGTCACGCCCCTGCTCGACCCACCGGTGCAGCTCTTCGGCGATGTCCAGCATCTCTCGGTCTCCTTACAGCGGTTGGGTGGAGGGCGCCCGGCGGGGTCCTAGTGGACGCCGAGCCAGCTCTCGATCGGGTTGAGGGCGAAGAACACCAGGAAGATCGCCGTCAGCGCCCACATGAACGCCCCGATCTCCCGGACCTTGCCCTGAGCGGTCTTGATGGCCACGTAGGAGATGACACCGGCGGCGACACCCGCGGTGATCTGGTACGTGAACGGCATGATCACGACGGTCAGGAAGACCGGGATCGCCGTGGCGCGGTCGGCCCAGTCCACGTGCCGGGCGTTCATCATCATCATGGCGCCGATGACCACCAGGGCCGCGGCCGCGACCTCGCCGGGCACGATCGCCGTGATCGGCGTGAAGAACAGACAGGCCGCGAAGAACAGGCCGGTGACGACGGAGGCGAGACCCGTACGGGCCCCCTCGCCGACGCCGGTGGCGGACTCGACGAAGACCGTCTGGCCCGAGGCGCCGGAGACGCCGCCGATCGCACCGCCCGCGCCGTCGATGAACAGCGCCTTGGACAGGCCCGGCATCCGGCCCTTGTCGTCGGCCAGTTTGGCCTCGGTGCCGACGCCGATGATGGTGGCCATCGCGTCGAAGAACCCGGCGAGCACCAGCGTGAACACGATCATGCCGACCGTCATCGCGCCGACCTCGCCCCAGCCGCCGAACTCGACGTTGCCGAAGATCGAGAAGTCGGGCATCGACACCGCGCTGCCGTGCAGCTCGGGGGCGCCGCTGGCCCACTGCTTGGGGTCGATGACCCCGGCGGCGTTGAGGATCACGGCGGCCAGCGTGCCGCCGACGATGCCGATCAGGATCGCGCCCGGGATGTTGCGCGCCTGGAGCATGAAGATCGCCAGCAGGGTCGCGGCGAACAACAGGACCGGCCAGCCGGCGAGTTCACCGGTGGGACCGAGGGTGAGCGGGGTGGCTTCGCCCTGCTGGACGAACCCGGCCTTGTTGAGGCCGATGATCGCGACGAACAGGCCGATGCCCATGGTGATCGCGTGCTTGAGCGCGAGCGGGATGGCGTTCATGATCATCTCGCGTAGGCCGGTGACGACCAGCAGCATGATGACGACGCCGTACATCACGCACATGCCCATGGCCTGCGGCCAGGTCATCTGCGGGGCGACCTGCGAGGCGAGGACGCCGGAGACGGAGAGGCCGGCGGCGAGGGCGAGCGGCACCTTGCCGAAGAAGCCCATCAGCAGCGTGGTGAAGGCCGCCGCGAACGCGGTCGCGGTGATCAGCGCCTTCTGGGCGAGCGCGTCCCCCGCCGCGTCCTTGCCGGACAGGATCAGGGGGTTGAGCAGAAGGATGTACGCCATCGCCATGAAGGTGGTGATGCCGCCGCGCACTTCGCGTGCGACGGTCGATCCTCTGTGGGATATGTGGAAGTAACGGTCGAGCCACGACCTGCCGGCGGGGAGGCGGGTGCCTTCGCCCGCGTCTTCGGCAGTGGTCGTCGGCTCCAGTGACTGCTGGGTCATGTGGGCCTGCTCCCAAGGTTCATAGGGACACCCGTATGGGGACCGCCGGTGCGGCTACGGGATTTGGGAAGGTGCTTCGGCCGCACGACCCGGGGGACGGCCCGAGACGAACGATCTGGGGTGATACTCCGGGCGGCGCGGCGAAGTGTGACGTTCCCGGCGCCGCCCGGAGGGACTTGCGGTTACTGACTCGCCGTACCGGTGAGGTGCTCCGGCCGTACCGGCGTCCTGTTGAGCTCCAGCCCGGTCGCGTTCCGGATCGCCGCGAGGACGGCCGGAGTCGAGGAGAGCGTCGGAGCCTCGCCGATGCCGCGCAGCCCGTACGGGGCGTGGTCGTCGGCGAGTTCGAGCACGTCGACCGGGATGATCGGCGTGTCGAGGATCGTGGGGAGGAGATAGTCCGTGAAGGACGGGTTGCGCACCTTCGCGGTCTTGGGATCGACGACGATCTCCTCCATGACCGCGATGCCCATGCCCTGCAGGGTGCCGCCCTGGATCTGCCCGAGGACGGACAGCGGGTTGAGCGCCTTGCCGACGTCCTGGGCGCAGGCCAGCTCGATGACCTTGACCAGGCCCAGCTCGGTGTCCACCTCGACGACCGCGCGGTGCGCGGCGAAGGAGTACTGGACATGGCCGTTGCCCTGGCCGGTGCGCAGGTCGAAGGCCTCGGTCGGCCGGTGCCGCCACTCGGCCTCGACCTCGACCGACTCGCCCTCCAGCACGTCCACCAGGTCACCGAGGACTTCGCCGCCGTCGGTGACGACCTTGCCGCCCTCCAGCAGGAGTTCGGCGGTCGCCCAGGCCGGGTGGTAGGAGCCGAACTTGCGGCGCCCGATCTCCAGGACCTTCTCGCGGACCAGCTCGCAGGAGTTCTTGACCGCGCCGCCGGTGACGTAGGTCTGCCGGGAGGCCGAGGTCGAACCCGCCGAGCCCACCTGGGTGTCGGCCGGGTGGATCGTCACCTGGGTGACGCCCAGCTCGGTGCGGGCGATCTGCGCGTGGACGGTGACACCGCCCTGGCCGACCTCCGCCATCGCGGTGTGCACGGTGGCGACGGGCTCGCCGTTGATGACCTCCATGCGCACCTTGGCGGTGGAGTAGTCGTCGAAGCCCTCGGAGAAGCCGACGTTCTTGATGCCGACCGCGTAGCCCACGCCCCGCACGACGCCTTCACCGTGCGTGGTGTTGGACAGACCGCCCGGCAGCTGCCGTACGTCGGCGCCCTCGCTGGACTCCCACTGCCGCTCCGGCGGCAGCGGCATCGCCTTGACGCGGCGCAGGAGTTCGGCGACCGGAGCCGGGGAGTCCACCGGCTGCCCGGTCGGCATGATGGTCCCCTGCTCCATGGCGTTCAGCTGCCGGAACTCCACCGGGTCCATGCCCAGCTTCTTCGCCAGCTTGTCCATCTGCGCCTCGTAGGCGAAGCACGCCTGGACCGCGCCGAAGCCGCGCATCGCGCCGCAGGGCGGGTTGTTGGTGTAGAGGGCGACGGCCTCGATGTCCACGTCGTCGATCACGTACGGACCGACCGACAGGGAGGAGGCGTTGCCGACGACCGCCGGGGAGGCCGACGCGTAGGCGCCGCCGTCGAGGACGATCCGGCACTTCATGTGGGTGAGCTTGCCGTCCTTGGTGGCGCCGTGCTCGTAGGAGAGCTTCGCCGGGTGGCGGTGGACGTGCCCGAAGAACGACTCGAAGCGGTTGTAGACGATCTTCACCGGCTTGCCGGTGCGCATCGCCAGCAGACAGGCGTGGATCTGCATCGACAGGTCCTCGCGACCGCCGAACGCGCCGCCGACACCGGCCAGCGTCATCCGCACCTTCTCCTCGGGCAGGCCGAGGACGGGCGCGATCTGACGGAGGTCGGAGTGGAGCCACTGGGTGGCGATGTACAGGTGGACGCCGCCGTCCTCCTCCGGCACGGCGAGGCCGGACTCCGGGCCGAGGAAGGCCTGGTCCTGCATGCCGAAGGTGTACTCGCCCTTGACGATGACGTCGGCGCGCTTCGCGGCCTCGTCGGCGTTGCCGCGGATGATCGGCTGGCGGTGCACGATGTTGGGGTGCGGGACGTGACCGGAGTGGTGGTCGTCGCGGCCCTCGTGGATCAGGAGCGCGCCCGGCGCGGTCGCGGAGGCCTCGTCGGTGATGACGGGCAGCTCGCGGTACTCGACCTTGATCTTGGCGGCGGCGCGGCGCGCGGTCTCCGGGTGGTCGGCGGCGACGATGGCCACCGGCTCACCGTGGTGCCGTACCTTGCCGTGCGCGAGGACCGGGGTGTCCTGGATCTCCAGACCGTAGTTCTTCACCTCGGTCGGCAGGTCGTCGTACGTCATGACCGCGTAGACGCCGGCCGTGGCGAGCGCCTCGCTCGTGTCGATGGACACGATCTCCGCGTGCGCGAGCGGGGAGCGGAGGATCTGGCCCCAGAGCATGTCCTCGTGCCACATGTCGGACGAGTACGCGAACTCGCCGGTGACCTTGAGGGTGCCGTCCGGGCGCAGGGTGGACTCACCGATGCCGCCCTTGGTCTGGGAACCCTGGGTGATCTTCGTGGGAGCGCCGTTGGTGGGCATCGTCAGACCGCCTCTCCCTGCCGGGCGGCCGCCAGGCGGACCGCGTCCATGATCTTCTCGTAGCCGGTGCAGCGGCACAGGTTGCCCGAGAGCGCCTCGCGGATGTCCGCGTCGCTCGGGTTGGGGTTGCGCTCCAGCATCTCGTCGGCGGCGACCAGCAGACCCGGGGTGCAGAAGCCGCACTGGACGGCGCCGGCGTCGATGAACGCCTGCTGGATCGGGGAGAGTTCGGTGCCCTCGCCGGTCTGCGAGTCCTGGCCCTTGGCCGTCCACGACTTGGCCTCGTCGACCGAGCCGCCGCCGCAGGCCCCGGTGGCGCAGCCGCCCTCGGCACGCTGCTTGGCGTAGTCGGCGAGCCCTTCGACGGTCACGACCTCGCGGCCCTCGACCTGGCCCGCGGCGACCAGACAGGAACACACCGGCACCCCGTCGAGCCGCACGGTGCAGGAGCCGCACTCGCCCTGCTCGCAGGCGTTCTTGGAGCCGGGCAGGCCCATCCGCTCACGCAGCACGTACAGAAGGCTCTCGCCCTCCCAGACGTCGTCGGCTTCCTGCGGACGTCCGTTGACAGTGAAGTTGACGCGCATCAGGCGACTCCCTCCGTGTGGGCGGCGGTGCCGCGGTAGGACTCCCAGGTCCAGGTCAGCGTGCGGCGGGCCATGATGCCGACCGCGTGTCGGCGGTAGCTCGCCGTGCCCCGGACGTCGTCGATCGGGTTGCAGGCGGCGGAGCACAGGTCCGCGAACTGCTTGGCGACCGACGGGGTGATGATCTTGCCGTTGTCCCAGAAGCCGCCCTCCTCGAGCGCCGCGTTCAGGAACTCCTCGGCGGCCTTGGCCCGCACGGGGGTGGGGGCGGCCGAGCCGATGCCGGTGCGCACGGTCCGCGTCTCGGGGTGCAGCGCGAGCCCGAAGGCGCACACCGCGATGACCATGGCGTTGCGGGTTCCCACCTTCGAGTACTGCTGGGGCCCGTCCGCCTTGGCGATGTGCACGGCGCGGATCAGCTCGTCGGGCGCCAGCGCGTTGCGCTTCACGCCGGTGTAGAACTCGTCGATGGGGATACGGCGGGACCCGCGCACCGACTCGACCTCGACCTCCGCGCCTGCCGCGAGGAGGGCGGGGTGGGCGTCGCCGGCCGGGGAGGCGGTGCCGAGGTTGCCGCCGACGCCGCCGCGGTTACGGATCTGCGGGGAGGCGACCGTGTGCGAGGCGAGGGCGAGACCCGGCAGCTCGGCGCGGAGGTTCTCCATGATGCTCGTGTAGGGGACGGAGGCGCCGAGCCGTACGCTCTCCTCGCCGACCTCCCACTCGTAGAGATCGCCGATGCGGTTGAGGTCGAGGAGGTACTCGGGCCGGCGGTGGTCGAAGTTGATCTCGACCATCACATCGGTGCCACCCGCAATCGGCACAGCGGTGGGGTGCTCTGCCTTCGCGGCGAGCGCCTCCTCCCAGCTGGCGGGGCGAAGGAAGTCCATGACCGGCTCTCTTCTTCGTCTCGTGAGTCGTACGGATTGAGCCAGGTCGTGTGCGGCGGGTCCGGCTCGTTCATGTGCTGTTAACGCGGAGTGAGGTCAGTACACAGCGCCGTACTCCACCGGGGTCAGTCACGGAAACCATGAAGGAGTTGGCTGGCCAGCCCGGTCATCTTGTAGATTCGTATGAACGGAGGTCATCAGTAACCTCTTGGTTTTCCTGTGGAAACGTGCGACGCACGCCACGTGACCTGGGACACAGCCGAAACGTGACCCCCACGGGCGGCGAGCGTCGCCCACCGGCCCGCCGGACGGGCCCGAGACCTCAACTTCCACCCGGATCCATCGTAGATTTCGAGACAAAGAACGGCGGCGACGAGAATGCGGCTGCGCGCACTGCTGGACACGGACGCGCTGGGCCTCAAGCTGCTCGGCGGCGAAGAGGAACTGGACCGCACGGTCCGTGGCGTCATGACCACGGACCTGAGGGACCCCAGCCGCTACCTGTCGGGCGGTGAGCTCGTCCTCACGGGCCTCGCCTGGCGCCGCGACTCCGCGGACGCCGAACCGTTCGTACGGATCCTGGCGCAGGCCGGGGTGGCCGCCCTCGCCGCCGGCGAGGCGGAGCTGGGCGACGTCCCCGAGGACCTGGTCACGGCCTGCGCCCGGCACCGTCTCCCGCTGTTCGCCGTGCACGAGTCGGTGGCCTTCGCGACGATCACCGAGCACGTGGTACGGCAGGTCTCGGGCGAGCGCGCCGGGGACCTCGCGGCGGTCGTGGACCGCCACCGCCGGATGATGACCTCAGGGCCGGCCGGGGGCGGCCCGGACGTCGTCCTGGACCTCCTGGGCACCGACCTGGACCTGCGGGCGTGGGTGCTCTCCCCCACCGGCCGGCTGATCGCCGGTTCGAAGGCCGACAAGCCGCTGCTGCCGGCCGACATGTGCGCCAAGCTCGCCGCCGAGCACCTGGCCGCCGCCCGCACCGGCCGACGCGGTCCGCACCGGATCACGCTCGGCTCGACGCCGTACTCGCTCTTCCCGATCCGCAGCACCGGCCGCTCCCCGCAGGCCTCCCGGGACGTCCGCGAGACGGTCCTGTCGGACTGGCTGCTCGCCGTGGAGGCGGACGCCGGGGACTGGCCGGAGGAGCGCCTCGACCTGCTCCAGGGCGTCACCCAGCTGATCGCGGTGGAACGGGACCGCAGGGACGCGGCCCGCACGGTCCGCCGCCGGCTCGCGCAGGAGGTGCTGGAGCTCGTCCAGACCGGAGCCGCGCCCGCCGAGATCGCCGCCCGACTGCGGGTGGCCGCCCCGGTCCTGCTCCCCGGCCTCGGCGCGGCCCCGCACTGGCAGGTCGTGGTGGCCCGCGTCGAGTGGGACGGCGGCGAGGTGGAAGGCGGCCCGGTGGCCCAGTCGCTGCTGGAGGAGATCCTGGTCGACCCGCTGGCCACCGGCCCGGAGCCCTCGGACCGGATCGCGGTGGCCCACACCGGCGACGAGGCGATCGCGCTGGTGCCGCTCCCCGCGGTCTCCGCCGAGCACGACGGCTCCGAGACGGGGATCATGGCGGACGCGCTGCTGGAGTCGGTCCGGGACCCGCTGTCAGCGGGCCTGGACGACGACGGCCGGGTCACGCTCGGCGTCAGCGCGGCGGTGCACTCGGCGGAGGGGTTGCGCGGGGCGCTGGAGGAGGCCCGGCACGCCCGGCGCGTGGCGGGGGCGCGCACCGGCCGCGTGTGCGCGGCGGGCCACCAGGAACTGGCCTCGCACGTACTGCTGCTCCCCTTCGTCCCGGACGACGTACGACGGGCCTTCACCGCCCGTCTGTTGGACCCGCTGCGTGACTACGACCGCCGCCACCGGGCCGAGTTGATCCCGACCCTGGAGGCGTTCCTGGACTGCGACGGCTCCTGGACGCGCTGTGCGACCCGGCTGCACCTGCACGTCAACACCCTGCGCTACCGGGTGGGGCGAATCGAGCAGTTGACGAGCAGGGACCTGTCCCGGCTCGAGGACAAGCTCGACTTCTTCCTCGCGTTGCGGATGAGCTGAGGCCGGACGGGCGGCTCGAGTCCGGCTCCGCTGTCCCACGACTTTGTGAAATCCTTCACCTACCCCCTTGGCCTGCGTGGGCCGCAGATGCTGAAATGCGCCCACCACTCAAAGCTCAAAGGCGTGCTCGGGGAGGGCAACGTGGCGCATACCGCCATGTCTGGTAACGGAACGACCGCCGGTGACGATCCACTCCAGACCGCGGTATGGCGGCTGCGCTCACGCGCGTGCTGGGCCGACGCGGCGGCCCTCCTACGCCCCGACACACCGGCCGCCTCGCTCCAGCGGGCAGCGCTGCTGGTGGAACGGTGTCTGTACACCGAGCAGGGCTGGCAGGACGCGGAGGACGCGCTGCGAACGGCGGAGGCGGCGGCGCACACCGACGAGGAGCGGGGGGCGGCCGCTTGTGAACGCGGGCAACTTGCCTACGCGGCCACGCTCCACGCGGTCCGGGACCGCGCGGACGAGGCGAGGGCGGCGCTGGGCAGGGCGGCGGCCCTGATCCCGCCGGGCGCGCCGGGCCGGGCTCTGCTGGACTTCCGGCGGGGCCTGCTGGCGGAGAACCTGGCGCGCTCCCCGCAGGCGGCGCGGGCGGCCTACCGCAGGGCCCACGCGGCGGCCACGGCGCACACGGACCCGCTGCTGCTGTCCTTCACCTGGCGCCACCTCGCGGGACTGGCCCTGCGGGACGGCGAGTTGGCGGAGGCCCGGCACGGCTTCGCGGAATCCCTGCGGATCCGGGAGGAGTTGGGCTACCTGGTGGGCACGGCACCCGCGCTGGCCTCCCTGGCGGACACGGAGACAGAACCCGAGGCCTCCCGGCTCCGAGAGGAGGCCCGCCGTCTGTTCCGCCTCCTGGGCGGCGTCCCGACCTGGCTCGCCACCCACCTTGCCCAAGGGCCGCCGACCCCGGGAGCGGCGACCGCGTGAGGCGGCCGCGTCGGACGAAGGGCGGCCGCGTCGGGCGTAGGGCGGCCGCCTTGGATCCAGGGCGGCTGTCCTACGACGCCCCCGCGAAGTGCTCCCCGACCAGGGCGCGCACCACATCCAGGTCCCGGGCGATCAGGGCGTCCAGGAGCGCCGTGTGCTCGGCCGCGTCGGCGAGCAGCTCGGCGCGACCCCGGGTGGGGTGCGGGCCCACCAGGGGCCACTGGGAGCGGCGGTGCAGGTCCTCGGCGATGTGGACCAGTTGCCCGTTGCCGGAGAGGGCGAGGATCGCGGTGTGGAAGGCCCGGTCCGATTCGGCGTACGTCGCCCGGCAGCCGCTCGCGGCCGCCCGTACCGTCGCCTCCGCGAGCGGGCGCAGGTCGGCCCAGCGCTCCGACGGGACCGTGCGCGCCAGGCGCAGCATCACCGGGACCTCGATCAGCGCCCGCACCTCGGCCAGTTCCGCCAGCTCGCGGACGCCGCGCTCGACCACCCGGAAGCCCCGGTTGGGCACGACCTCCACCGCGCCCTCGAGGGCCAGCTGCTGCATGGCCTCGCGGACCGGGGTCGCGGAGACACCGAAGCGCTCGCCGAGGGCGGGGGCCGAGTACACCTCGCCGGGCGTCAACTCACCGGCCACCAGCGCGGTGCGCAGCGCGGCCAGGATCTGGCCGCGCACCGAGGACCTCTGAACCGCCGCCCGGGGACGCGGAATCGGCGGCTCGCTGTGGGTGTGCTCGCCCCGGACCTCGTCCCGGTCCGCCGCCCCGGGCTGCACCGGCACCCTGGCCTCGCCCCGGACCTGCGGAACTCCCGCCCGCTCGGTGGCCCGCGCCTCGCTGGAGCCCTGCGCGCCCTGGTTCACGGGCTCCTCCTCCGGACGTATCGGTACTTGGGGTCATTACGGCGGGTTGTCACCCGCCCGTCAAGCACGATAAGCGCACCGGCCGTCAGTTCACATCTCCGCGATCTTGGGTAAGGTAAGCCTTACCTGAAATCGAACTCCATCGGGAGCCCCGGATGCCTGCACCCCGTTCGGCCACGACGGACGCGTACGCACGGCTCACCGAAGTCCTCCCGTCACTCGCGGTGACCGAACTGATCGCCGCGGACCCCACCCCCTCCACCCCCGGCTGGGTCAGCGCCGCCGAGCTCGCCGCGGGCGGCGCCGCCCTGGACGCCTTCCTGGCCTGGGACGACGCCCAGATCCTGCGTGACTACGAGCAGCCGGCCCGCCCGGACGTCACCGCCAGCTTCGGCCTGCACCGCTACGCCTGGCCCGCCGTCCTCCTGGTCACCGTTCCCTGGTTCCTGCACCGCCGCGTCCCGCGCCTGCCCGTGACGCATGTCTCCTACGACCGGCACGCCGAAGGCCTCCCCCTGGGTCGCATGGCGGTCCGCCCGACCGCAGGCTTCGCCTGCCTCCCCGGCGACCCGGCGGCGGACCTCCCCGGCGCCCGGGTGGTCCCCGACGAGGAGGCCCTGCGCGCCGCGGTCCGCGAGGCGGTCGCCGAGCACCTGGAGCCGGTGCTCGCCGCCTTCGGCCCCCGGATGCGCCGCCGTGGTCGCGCCCTGTGGGGCATGGCGACCGACGAGACCGTCGAGAGCCTGTGGTACATCGGCCAGCTCCTCGACGAGGAGGAGCGCGCGATGCGCGAGCTGGAGCTGCTGCTGCCGGGCTCCACCAAGCCCTACGCCGGCTCAGCGGCCTTCCGTGTACTGACCGGCCCGAACGGCGAGGCGCTGACCACCCGGGACCGGGTGAGCTGCTGCATGTACTACACCCTGCGCCCCGAGGACACCTGCGGCACCTGTCCGCGCACCCAGGACGCCGACCGCGTCACCAAGCTTCTGGCGGCGGCCGGTTGACGCCCTGTCGGGCACGAGTCCCCCGCGGACTCCCTTAAGATCAACTCCCGAGGACCGCCCGCATGGTTACCGGCGTTTCACAACTTCCTCACTCGTCGCAGGAACTTTCCGTGGAACCACCCGTACGGGTAGTCTTATTCGAACTCAACTCCCGCCCCTCACGCGGCAGTTCGAGCAGAACGCCGCCCTGGGCATCCCCTTGCACTTCCTTGGCGGCCTCTTGCCCCGAAACCCCCTGAGGGCCGGTGGGATTGGGCCACTATGGCGGGCGTTACGCCCTATCCCAATGCAAGGGACCCCAGATGAGACTGACCGACATATCGCTGAACTGGCTGCTTCCGGGCGCCGTACTGCTCCTGGGCACGCTGGCGGCGGTGGCGGTGCTCGCGCGCGGAAAGCGCTCCTCGGGGAAGGACACGGGTGCCGAGGACTCGTGGGAGCGCAGCGAGGAGCGCCGCAGGCGCAAGGAGGCCATATACGGCACCGTCTCCTATGTGCTCCTGTTCTGCTGTGCCGCGGTGGCGGCGGCGCTCTCCTTCCACGGACTGGTCGGATTCGGCGAGCAGAACCTCGGCCTCACCAACGGCTGGCAGTACCTGGTCCCGTTCGGCCTGGACGGGGCCGCGATGTTCTGCTCCGTCCTCGCGGTGCGCGAGGCGAGCCACGGTGACGCGGCTCTCGGCTCCCGGATACTCGTGTGGACGTTCGCCTTCGCCGCGGCCTGGTTCAACTGGGTGCACGCCCCGAGGGGCATGGGTCACGACGGTGCCCCCCACTTCTTCGCCGGCATGTCCCTGTCCGCGGCGGTGCTCTTCGACCGGGCGCTGAAGCAGACCCGCCGGGCCGCCCTGCGCGAGCAGGGTCTGGTGCCGAGGCCGCTGCCGCAGATCCGCATCGTCCGCTGGCTGCGGGCGCCCCGGGAGACCTACCGGGCCTGGTCCCTGATGCTCCTGGAGAACGTGCGCAGCCTGGACGAGGCCGTCGAGGAGGTGCGCGAGGACAAGCTCAAGAAGGACGAGCAGCGCATGCGGCGCCGCGAGGCGCAGCGCGTGGAGCGTGCCCAGCTGAAGGCCATCAGTCGCGGCCACCGCGGCTTCGTCGGCCGCGGCGGCGGTCGGCAGGTGGAGGTGCAGGCCGTGGAGCGGGGCTCCGAGCTGGTCACCGCGGAGCCTGCCATATCCGCGCCGGAACAGCTGCCCGTCCGTACGCGGCCCTCACTTCAGCCCGCCCGCAAAGGTTCTGAGGGGATGACCGTCGACCTCACCGCGGAGGACGACACCATGGCCCTGCCGCGCCTGGACTCGCTGGAGCGCAAACTCAAGGACCTGGAGCAGCAGTTCGGCTGAAAATCGCTCACCTCAGGTGAACCACGGGGAGGGGGTACGGTGAATTCGCCGTACCCCCTCCCCGTGCTTTTGCCTGCTTCCGGCCCGTCGCTCACGCGGCCTCCGCGCCGAGCTCGAACCACACCGCCTTGCCCACCCCGTGCGGCTGTACGCCCCACGCGTCCGCGAGGGACTGCACCAGCACCAGGCCCCTGCCGTGCGTACCGTCGTCGGCGTCCGGTACGCGCACCGTGGGCCTGCGGGCCACGAAGTCCCGCACCTCCACCCGGAGTCCCTCCGGCCCCACGGTGGCGGTCAGCACCGCGTCGTGGTCGGTGTGGACGATCGCGTTGGTGACGAGTTCGCTGGTCAGAAGCTCCGCTATCTCCGATCGTCCGGGCCGACCCCAGTGCCGCAGGAGCGCCCTCAGTTCCCGGCGTGCCTCGGGCACCGCCCTGAGATCCGCGCGTCCGAGTCTGCGCCTGAGCCGGCACGGCGGCGCCGGTTGTGCGCCCCCGTCCGCCGTGTCCTCCGCCGTGTCCGTCGAGAAGGCCCCGATCGCGATGGGACCGCCCCCTCGTGCCTGCCTCTTCATGACCCCCGCCCGCGTGCCGATGACGTTCCCCTCCTGCTCGAACACGTTCACGGGATCCATGCCCGTCAGAGCACGTGGCAGTCATGTCGAATCGTCAACGACCAGGCGTTCGGCCACGAGGAGACCGCGCCGGGGTCGACCCCAAGACGTCGGAAGGGGACGGCGGGGCGTCACGCACGGATCCACCCCGGAGAACACCCCTGGTGGGCGCACGGCGGCCGACCCGGATGCGGACGGGGTCCCCCCGGCAGGTGAGGAGGCGGCTGCCCGGGCTGACCAAGGGCCATCGGCCGAACTGCCCATCCCTGTCTGCCGATCCGGCCGTATCCGAGCGCTGGGACGGGGTGTGCGGGGGCCGCGCCGGACCGGATGGCGCGGGCCGCTGGGGGCGGGTGCGCGGAGCCGCCCTCCCGACCCCCGTGGCGAGAGGGCGGCCCCGGTGTCCCCCCAGCGGGCCGGCGGTCAGTACAGCTTGTTGACCGCCTTGGTGGTGGTCTTCTTGAAAGCGGTCACCGGTGCGTCCCCGAAGTCGCCCATCTGCGACCAGTCCACGACCGTCACGGTCCTGCCGTCCCGGCCGACGGAGAGCAGCCGGATGTCGTTGGCGCCCCAGGAGGTCTCGGTGTGCAGTCCGTGGACCCGGGCACCCTCCTCGACGGGCAGCGAGCCGTAGGACTTGTACACCGCCTCGACTTCCGGGTCCGCGGCCTCGATCCGCCCGGCGCAGGACTTGATCTCCTTGTTCAGGCTGCTCGCTAGCGCCTTGGCCTTGGCGGCGGTGCCGACGACGATGGTCAGCTGCCGGGCGCTGGTGTCCAGGTCGGTGTGGAACGGCCGGTACCGGGAGTCGTAGGCGAGCAGCGCCTCCTCCAGGCAGAACCGCATCTCGTCCGGGACGCCGTCGGTGACCCGTCCCGCGGTCCAGGTGTACGAGGGGTGCTGCGGGAGTTCGGAGGCGGACAGGAAGCGGGGCGCGCTCGCCGCTCCGGTCGCGGCGCCGGCCGGTACGGTGAGAGCGGCGCCGGCGAGACCTGCGACGGCGAGTGCGACGACCGCGGCCGCTCGGGTGTGCTTGGACATGGGTGATCCCCCGTGGTTCGAGTAAGAGTCAGTGGGTTGGGCGTGACTGGCTGTACGTCGTCGTCACCGCGCCGTCGGCTGGTCGGGCCGGCGGTCGTCGGTGCGACACCAAGAGCATCAGCGGTCACAGGACCAGGGCGCAACAGGGGACGCCGCATCGCTCGGGATGGAACCATCCCAGGCCGTCTGACGTGCAGGTACATGGGGTGCCTGGGATGCCGTCCCGGGCGGGAGAACACGGGGGAAGGGTGTCGGGACAGGACGAGGTCGAGGAGTTCGCCGCACTGCTCCGGCAGTTGAAGGAGCGGACCGATCGCAGTTACGGCTCACTGGCCCGTCGGCTGGGCATGAACACCTCCACGCTGCACCGCTACTGCGCCGGTGACGCGGTCCCCCAGGACTTCGCCCCGGTGGAACGCTTCGCCGCCCTGTGCGGAGCCTCGGCGGAGGAACGCATGGAGTTGCACCGCCGCTGGCTCCTGGCGGTGGCGGCCCGACAGCGGCCGCGAGGGGTGACGGCAGCGGAGTCGGAGGAGCGGCCGCGGGAACCCGACGACTCGACACCGGAAGCGGAGCGGGAACAGGAAGAACTGGAACAGGAAGAACAGGGACAGGAAGAGCAACCCACCCCACCCCACCCTCCCTGGTACCGCCGTCGGCGCGTCACGGTCGCCGCCGCCGTCGCCTCGGTGCTGCTCGCCACACTCGGCACCGTCACCGCCCTGGACACGGACCGGGGCGACAAGGCCGCCGACCGGACTCCGGGCGCGGGCCTCCCCCGTACGACCGCACCCGCCGCTCCTGGCACGACCGGCGGCCCCTCCGCCGCCTCCCCGTCCCCCACGCCCACCGGGCCGTCCCCGACGAAGAAGGCGAAGCCCTCCCAGCCCGCCCCCAAGGAGAGCACCCCGGCCACGACACCCGCGCCGGACCCCGCCGCAGTACCCCTCACCTGGAGCGCCGACTCGCACGTCTGGTCGCAGGGCTGCGGGCACGACTACGTCATCAACAGACCGCCCGCGCAGGTGCCGCCGCCTCCGCCCGCGCAGGACGCCCGGACCTGGGCCGGAGCCGAGGGCGCGGTGCACGGGCGGGAGACGATGGTGCGGATCTCGGTGCAGGGGCGGTCGTCCACGGCCGTCGTCCTGGAGGCCCTGCGGGTCCGGGTGGTCGGCCGAGCGGCGCCCGTCGAGGGCAGCGCCTACGCCATGGACCAGGGGTGCGGCGGAGCCGTGACCCCACGCCACTTCGACGTGGACCTGGACCAGGACCGCCCGATCGCCCGCCCGGTGGCCGGCAACGACTCGGGCACGGTGATCCCGGCCATGCGCCTGCCCTACCGGGTCTCCGCGGAGGACCCGGAGGTCCTGCTCGTCACGGCCCGCACCGGGGGCTGCGACTGCCGGTGGTGGCTCGAACTGGACTGGTCCTCGCAGGGCCGCGAGGGCACCGTCCGCATCGACGACGAGGGCCGCCCCCTGCGCACGACGAGCATCAAGGGCCTGCCCCGGTACGGCTACGACACCTCGACGCGCGCCTGGACGCCGTACTCCTAGGGCCTGGGGACGTTGCGGAGGTTGGAGCGGGCCATCTGGAGCATGCGGCCCACCCCGCCGTCGAGGACGATCTTCGAGGCGGAGAGGGCGAAGCCGGTGACCATCTCGGTGCTGATCTTCGGCGGGATGGACAGGGCGTTGGGGTCGGTGACGATGTCGACGAGCGCGGGGCCCTTGTGCCTGAAGGCGTCCTTCAGGGCTCCGGCTAGCTGCTTGGGCTTCTCCACGCGTACCCCGTAGGCACCGCAGGCCCGGGCCACGGCGGCGAAGTCGGGGTTCTTGTTGGAGGTGCCGTACGACGGCAGACCGGCGACCAGCATCTCCAACTCCACCATCCCGAGCGAGGAGTTGTTGAAGAGGACCACCTTCACCGGCAGGTCGTACTGCACCAGCGTGAGGAAGTCACCCATCAGCATGGCGAATCCGCCGTCCCCCGACATCGACACGACCTGGCGGCGGCGGTCGGTGAACTGGGCGCCGATCGCCATGGGCAGCGCGTTCGCCATCGAGCCGTGGGAGAAGGAGCCGATGACCCGGCGGCGGCCGTTGGGGGTGAGGTAACGGGCGGCCCAGACATTGCACATCCCGGTGTCGACCGTGAACACCGCGTTGTCGTCGGCGAGTTCGTCCAGGACCGCGGCGACGTACTCGGGATGGATCGGGACGTGCTTCTCGACCTTCCTGGTGTACGCCTTGACGACGCCCTCCAGCGAGTCCGCGTGCTTCTTCAGCATCTTGTCGAGGAAGCGCCGGTTCTCCTTGGTCCGCACCCGGGGGATCAGACAGCGCAGGGTCTCGCGTACGTCGCCCCACACGGCGAGGTCCAGCTTGGAACGGCGGCCGAGGACTTCGGGCCGGACGTCCACCTGGGCGATCTTGACGTCGTCGGGCAGGAAGGCGTTGTACGGGAAATCCGTGCCCAGCAGGATCAGCAGATCGCATTCGTGGGTGGCCTCGTAGGCGGCGCCGTAGCCGAGGAGGCCACTCATGCCGACGTCGTAGGGGTTGTCGTACTGGATCCATTCCTTCCCCCGCAGCGCGTGCCCGACCGGGGACTTCACCTTCTCCGCGAACCGCATGACCTCGGCGTGCGCGCCCGCCGTGCCGCTGCCGCAGAACAGCGTGACCTTGTCGGCCGCGTCGACCATCCGGACCAGCTTGTCGATCTCCTCGTCACCCGGGCGGACCGTGGGCCGGGTGGTGACCAGGGCGGTCTCGACCGGCTTGGCGGGGGCGGGCTGGTCGGCGATGTCGCCGGGGAGGGAGACCACACTGACGCCGGAGCGGCCGATCGCGTGCTGGATGGCGGTCTGCAGGAGGCGGGGCATCTGCTTCGGGCTGGAGATCAGCTCGCTGTAGTGACTGCACTCGCGGAACAGCCGGTCCGGGTGCGTCTCCTGGAAGTAGCCGAGGCCGATCTCACTGGAGGGGATGTGGGAGGCGAGGGCGAGCACGGGGGCCATGGAGCGGTGGGCGTCGTAGAGGCCGTTGACGAGGTGGAGGTTGCCGGGGCCGCAGGACCCCGCGCAGGCGGTCAACTTCCCGGTGATCTGCGCCTCGGCGCCGGCCGCGAAGGCGGCGGTCTCCTCGTGCCGGACGTGCACCCAGTCGATGCCGGAGTTGCGGCGCACGGCGTCCACGACGGGGTTCAGGCTGTCGCCGACGACGCCGTAGAGGCGCTCGACTCCGGCGCGGACGAGGATGTCGACGAACTGTTCCGCCACGTTCTGCTTGGCCATGGCCGCGGGTGCCCCTTCGGTCGCCTTCGCTGGGTTCCGTCCGGTTCCATTGGAGGCACAGGGGCACGTGGTCCGCTCGGTCAGGTCTCCCAGACGGCGGCGGCCGTACGGTCGTCGGCGTAGCCCTTGACCCTCACCTGGGTGTCGGCGAGGAAGGCGGCGAGGCCCGGCGGGGTGGGTCCTGACCACCGGTCGGTGAGGTGGCGGGCGAGATCGGCCTCGCCGCGCAGGGGTTCGGCGAGACCGCTGGTGCACATCAGGAGCGTGTCACCCGGACGGGCTACCGAGGCGCGGAAGCGGAAGGGTTCGCGCGTGGGCTCGGGGGCGGGTTCGTAGGGGCTCGGTGGCTTCGGGATGCCGAGGTCCATGGTGAGGCGGTCGCCCTCCGGGGTCTCGGACGGCGGGGAGCCGAACCCGACGACGGCCGCGCCGACCGCGTCCGTGACCCGGGGCTCGATGTCCTGCCACTGGCCGTCCCGGAGGCGGAACAGACCGCCGACGCCGACGCCGAAGAAGACGCGGGTACGGCAGTCGGGGTCGGCGGGCAGGAGCAGACAGCGCAGGGTGGCCGCGTACTCCTCCGGGTCCACTCCCTGTTCGGCGGCGCTGGCGCGGAGCTTGCCGAGGCTGCGGTCGGTGAGGCGGTGCAGGCCGGACTTGAGGTCGCCTCGGCGGGCGGCACGGATGTCCTCGGCCAGGCGGGCGTGGCTGCGGCCGACGGCCCTGCCGATCCAGCGGCAGGCCTCGGCGGCGGCGCGGTGGGCGCCGGGGGTGGCTCGGGCGCCGGTGGCCATGGCGACGAGGACGAGGGCGGCGTCACCGGTGCCGAAGCGGGCGGTGAGCAGGGAGTCCCTGCGGGGTTCGCCCCGGTAGCGGGCGGAGTCGCCTCGGACGGAGGCGGCGCGGAGGGTGCAGGCGCCGTAGTGGGCGCCGTCGAGGACCGTGTCGGCGACGAGGTCGTCCAGGTCGTCCGGGTCCGCGGGTGGGAGGGCGGTGGGTTCCGCTTCGTAGGTGGGTGGGCCTGAGCCCACGTACTCGACGGCGCGCGGTGGTTCCTCGGTGCGCGGGGGTGGAATCGGCGTGCGGGTGGGATCACTCGCCCGCGCCGGCGGGGCACCGCCCTCTTGGGTCGCGGGGGCCGCCCCGGCGGCACGACCGCCCGCGGGAACCGCGGGATCCGCGGCCCGACCGCCCGCCGACACAGCGGACTCCGCCGAGGCGAACCTGTCGTCCAGGGAGTCCGGGGCCGCTGTGGGCCCGGTGTCCTCCGTGGTGTTGTCGTACAGCTGTGCCCACCAGTCGTCCTGCCGACCGGTGGGCCTTCCCCCCTGCTGGCTCATGCCCCTAATTGTCCACCGCACGGGCCGTATGAAAACGGGGCATCCCGAAAAACGGGTGAGGGCTCGCACGGTGTTGCGAATCAGCGGGGAGGGGTCGCCGGACGGTCCCACCCCCCACGGGAGGACCGCCCGGCGACGCCCGGGTGACCGTCGGCGCACGTCGTACACCCCGATCACGGTCTGGCTGACCGAGTCGCCCTCGGCGTCGGTCGGCTCGGGGTGGGCTGATCTGCGGGGTCATCCGGGCTCCGGCACTCTGGCCCTATGGGAGTGTGGGATCTCCTGCTGGTCGGCATGGTCATCCTGCTCGGCCTGTGCGGAGTACTGGTGCCCGGTGTGCCGGGGTCGTGGCTGGTGTGGGCCGCGGTCATGTGGTGGGCACTGAAGGACCCCCGGGCGGAGGCGGGATTCCTGCTGGTGGGGGCGACGGTCGCGCTGTTCCTCTCCCAGGTGGTGCGCTGGGCCCTGCCACCCCGGCGGCTGCGCGCGTCCGGTGCGACCCGCCGGATGGCCGTGTACGCCGGAGCGGGTGCCTTCCTCGGCTTCTTCCTGATTCCCGTGCTGGGCACGATCCCCGGGTTCATGGCGGGCATCTACCTGGAGGAGCGCCGGCGCCTCGGCCGGCACGCGGAGGCGATGGCGGCCCTGCGCACCGCGATGCGCTCGGGCGGCTCCAGCGTGCTGGCGGAACTGTTCACCTGTCTGCTGATCGCCGGCGCGTGGCTGGGCGTGGTGCTCTGGGGGACGTAGGGCCCGAGGACTAGGGCGAGCATCCGATGTGGCGGGACGGGCGGGCGTGCTTGTGTGGCCGCATGACCGAATTCAGTGAGGCGGAGCGGGCGTATCTGGCATCGCAGCGGCTGGGCCGACTGGCCACCGTCGACCCGAAGGGGCAGCCGCAGGCGAACCCCGTCGGCTTCTTCCCCCAGGACGACGGCACGATCCTGATCGGCGGCCTCGCGATGGGCCGCACCAAGAAGTGGCGCAACCTGGGGTTGAACCCGAAGCTGTCCCTGGTCGTCGACGACGTGGTGAGCCTACGGCCGTGGAAGGTGCGCGGGGTCGAGATCCGGGGCGACGCTGAGCTGCTCACCGGCCCGCACGGGCTGGGTCCGCACTTCAGCGAGGAGGTGATCCGCGTCCGTCCGCGGTGGATCCACAGCTGGGGTCTGGAGGGCTAGACCGCGCCCTCCAGCGTGAGCAGGGTCGTCTTGCGCTCCAGGCCGCCCGCGTAGCCGGTCAGGGTGCCGTTCGCGCCGATCACCCGGTGGCAGGGGCGCAGGATCAGCAGCGGGTTGGCGCCGATCGCGCCGCCGACGGCCCGGACGGCCGCCCGGGAGGCGCCGACGCGCGCGGCGATCTCGCCGTAGGTGGTGGTCGCGCCGTAGGGCACGTCGTCCAGGGCGGCCCACACCTTCTCGCGGAACGCGGTGCCCTCGGCGCGCAGCGGCAGCCGGAACTCCTTCAGCTCGCCCGCGAAGTAGGCGGCGAGCTGCTGCTCGGCGTCCCGGAAGGCGCCGGGCTCGTGCCGCCAGCCCTCCTCGACCGCGCGTCCCCCCTTCTGACCGGGCACGGACAGCGAGGTCAGGACGCCGGTCTCCGGCTCGGCGGTGAGCAGCAGCGGGCCGACGGGGCTGTCGAGGGAAGTCCAGTGGACGGTCATGACGGGTTACTCCAACTCCCCTGCTGTGCGCAGGTGTCGCAGGGCGTACGAGCGCCAGGGGCGCCAGCTGTCGGGGACGTCGAGGCCGGGCGGGGCGACGTCGGGGTCGCCGAGAGCGCGGGTGCGGATCACGGCGACGGTGGAGGCGTCCAGGCCGGGCAGGGCGAGCAGGGCCTCCTGCGCGTCGTCCCGGTCGGCGCCCGCGTCGAGGCGTACGGCGCCGTCGGCGAGGGCGGCGGTCAGCGTACCCAGGGTGCCGTGCGGCTCGGCCTCGGCGAGGACGGCGGGTTCGGGGAAGAGGTGGGTGAGGCTGCCGCAGGGGGCGTCCAGCGCCTTGCCGTACCGCCGCACCAGCCGCTCGGCACCGGCGGTGCCCACCAGCGCCCGAACGGCCAGCTCGTCGGGGTCGGCGGCGCCGGGTGACCGGAGCCCTGGGCGGGCCGCGACCAGCGGGGCGAGCCGGGCGTCGGCGCCGAGCCGCTCGTCCACGGCGTAGGGGTCGGCGTCCAGGTCGAACAGGCGGCGCAGTCGCTGGACGGCGGTGGTGAGGTCGCGGGGGTCGGTGAGGTGGAGGTGGGCGTCGAGCCAGCCGCCGGGGTGCGTGCGGGTGTGTGCCATGCCCGGCCGCTCGTCGACGGCCACGATGCCGGTGCCGTGCGGGAGGCGGAGGGTACGGCGGTAGACACGGCGGCCGGGGCTGCCGTGGACGTCCTCCACGCCGGGTACGGCCTCGGCCTCCAGGAGGTCGAAGACCTCCCCGGACCGGTAGGGCCCGCGGTAGGCGAGGCGCAGCGGGATTCCGGCGGTCGGGGTGGCGGGGCGCCGGGCGGCTCGGGCGGCGGCCCGGCGCAGCTCGCTGGGCGTCCGCGCGTACACCGTCCGGATGGTGTCGTTGAACTGCCGCACGCTGGCGAATCCGGACGCGAAGGCGATCTCGGTGATCGGCAGGTCGGTGGTCTGGAGGAGAACGCGCGCGGTGTGGGCGCGCTGGGCGCGGGCGAGGGCGACGGGTCCGGCGCCGAGTTCTCCGGTCAGCTGCCGCTGGACCTGGCGGGGGCTGTAGCCGAGCCGCGTGGCGAGCCCGGCGACCCCTTCCCGGTCGACGACACCGTCCCCGATGAGCCGCATGGCACGCGCCACGACGTCCGCGCGTACGTTCCACTCGGCCGAGCCGGGCGCGGCGTCCGGGCGGCACCGCCGGCAGGCCCGGAATCCCGAGCCCTGCGCGGCGGCGGCGGTCGTGAAGAAGCGGACGTTGTGACGCTTCGGGGTGACGGCGGGGCAGCTGGGCCGGCAGTAGATACCGGTGGTCGCGACGGCGAAGAAGAACTCCCCGTCGAACCTCCCGTCCCTGCTCCGCACGGCCTCGTACCTGGTGTCTTCATCCATCACGCGTTCCAGTCTCGGCGATGCCGGGGACCGGTGCTGGCGGGTTTCGGACGCCGAGACGTCCGGCCCCCAGCACGCCCGCGCGGGGCGCACCCGGACGTGCCGACGGAACTCGGACGCCGAGGCCGTCGGCGCCCGGCCCGCCCACGCCAGCGTGTTCCCGGACGTGCTGGCAGGACTCGGACACCGAGCCCGCCGACGCCCCGCACGCCCACACGGGGCGGATTCGGACGTGCCGACGGAACTTGGACGCCGAGACGTCCGGCCCCCAGCACGCCCCCACGGGGATGCACCCGGACGCGGTGGTCGGCGGCGCCGCCCGGCCGATCGGCGCGGTCACGCTCGACCCCGCCGACCCCGCCGAGGCCGCCACTCCGCCTCGCCGACCCCGCCCCGGGGCCCGGGCGGCTAGCGCCAGCCGTTGCGCTTGGCCTGCATCGCCGCCCGTCCCTCGGCCCCCTTCCGCTTCCAGTCGCGACGGATCTCGGCGCGCAGGCGGGCGTCGGTCTTGGCGACGATCCGCTGGTTCTCCCGGATCAGCTTGCGATAGCTGTCGAGCCGTCGTTCCGGCAGCTCTCCGGAGTCGATCGCGGCGAGGACGGCGCAGCCGGGTTCGGCCTCGTGGGCGCAGTCGTGGAAGCGGCACCGCTCGGCCAGTTCCTCGATCTCGGCGAACACCTGCCCGACCCCGGTCCCCGCGTCCCAGAGCCCGACGCCTCGCAGTCCCGGTGTGTCGATCAGGACCCCGCCGCCCGGCAGGGCGAGCAGGTTGCGGGTGGTCGTGGTGTGCCGCCCCTTTCCGTCCACGTCCCGGGTCTCCTGTACGTCCATGACGTCGGCCCCGAGCAGCGCGTTCGCGAGCGTCGACTTGCCGGCCCCGGACTGCCCGAGCAGCACGGACGTACCGCCGCCGAGGACCGCGGTGAGGACGTCGAGCCCTTCCTCGAGATGCGCGCTGACGGTCAGTACCGGCACTCCGGGCGCGGTCGTCTCGACGTCCTCGACCAGATGGCCGAGCGTCGCCGCGTCCGGCACGAGGTCGGCCTTCGTCAGCACGACCACGGGCTGTGCCCCGGATTCCCAGGCCAGCGCCAGGAACCGTTCGATGCGGCCGAGATCGAGTTCGACGGCCAGGGACACGGCGACGACCGCGTGGTCGACGTTGGCCGCGAGGATCTGCCCCTCGGACCGCTCGGAGGAGGTGGAGCGCACGAAGGCGGTACGGCGCGGCAGATACGTCCGTACGTAGCGCGGGTTGCCCCCGGGTTCGACGGCGACCCAGTCACCGGTGCACACCACCCGCAGCGGATCGCGCGGGGTGACGAAGGCGGTGTCGGCGCGCAGCACACCGTCGGCGGTGACGACGTCGCACTGCCCGCGGTCGACTCGGATGACGCGTCCGGGCAGCAGCCCTTCGGCGTCGTAGGGGAGGAACTCCTCCGCCCAGGCGTCGTCCCAGCCGTAGGGAGCGAGGGCGGAGGACACAGAAGTGGAAGTCAAGGGTGACCCTTCGAAGGGCGGCCCCGGCGACGGAAGTCGGGTTCAGCCGGCGGCCACGGAGGTGGACTTGATGGATTCCTGCTTGCGGGCAGCGCTCATCGCAATGACAGCCATCGGTCGACACCTCCTCCACAGCACGCTCGGAACGAACGACCACACGGTATCCGGGACCCCCTCGGGCCCGTCAACCGAATTAAATGTCAGCTCGCGCCGCACTCCCGCCCGTTCAGCTCGAAGTCGTGCGCGGGCGAGTTCCTGCCCTGCCAGGACGCGATGAACCCGAAGGTCAGGGTGCCGTCGGCGGGGACGGTCCTGTTGTAGTCGGCGGCGGTGGCCGTGACCCGGGAGCCGTCCTGGGTGAAGCTCGCGTCCCACATCTGCCCGACGTGCTGGCCGTCCCGGAAGGACCAGGCCACGCGCCAGGTGTCCAGGGGCCGTTCGGTGGTGACGGTGACGGTGGCCTGGAAGCCGTCGGGCCACTGGTTGACCAGGTCGTAGCGGACCCGGCAGGAGGCGGCGGACGGGGCACTGGACTCGGGGCCCGCGGTGGTGGTCGACGTGCCCTGGGGTCCCGGATCGGGCCGCTTGCTCTCCGGGGTGCGCTCACCGGCGTCCGAGGACGGCCGCGTGGTGGCGCTCACGGTGGAGTCCCGCGCCGAGGGTGCGAAGGACGGGCCGGGGTTGTCTGCCACCGGCTGCCGGTCACCGGGATCACCGGCCGCCCCGTCGCCGGCACCGGAGCCCGAGCCGCCGGTCTGCATCAGCGTCACGGCGAGCGCGAGCAGCGACACCAGCGCGGCCGCGACGAGCAGCCCGCCGCGCACCGCCTTGGCCCGCTGCGCGGCGGGGTCGGGGTCGCCGTGGTCCGGGGCCACGGTGGCGGGGCGCCCGGCGCCGAGGCGGACCTCGGCTGCGCGGCGGCGGCGCTCCAGGTAGGCGAGTCCGCCCCAGCCGATGACCCCGCCGGCCAGGGCGGCGGGCAGTCCGACGCCGTGCAGTCGCAGACATGCGGCGGCCTCGGCGCAGTCGACGCAGGTGGCGAGGTGGCGGGAGAGGTCGTCCGGGGTGTCGGCGATCGGTGAGCGGGTGACGGCGTCGAGGAGGCGGACGTAGCCCCGGCACTCGGATGCCTTCGGCGCGTCGAGGTGGTTGCGGTGGCAGCGGTCCCGGAACAGGCCGCGCACCTGCGTGAGTTCGTCGGAGACGGTGGCCGGGTCCAGGCCGAGGCGACGGGCCACCACGGCGGGCGGCAGCGCCTCCACCTCGGCCAGCCACAGCAGTTCGGCGTCCGGCTGCTGCATGTCGCGCAGCCCGCGCAGGGCGAGCGGGCGGCCCTGGGGCGGTCCGGCGTAGCGGGCGGCCTTGTCGGAGTTGAGCCACAGCCGTAGATCGGGGTCGAGGCGGTTGCCGCGTCCGGCGACCTCCCAGTCGGCGGCCGTGGTGCGCACGGCCGTCAACAGCAGGGGTATCCGGGGCAGTCGGGGTGAGCGGCGGCCGGCGTAGCGCGTGCCGTGCGACTCGGCGGCGCGGACCTCGCGCATGCCGGCCGTGAACGCCTCCGTGGCCAGTTCGGTGGCCGCGGTGGAGCCGGCCGTGCACAGGTCGGCGTACGAGAGCACGGCGTCCCAGCACTCGGAGAACAGCGCGGCCTCGGTGGCGTCCTGGGGGGTCGGCAGGTCGGGCATGGGTCTCCTGCATCCACGAGCGAGGTCAACTCGCCATATTGGCAAAGGAGTTGGGGGGAACCTCGCGGCAGGACAGGAGCCTTTCACGTTTTCGACACAACTGACAAGCGCGCTATTCAAATGTCCGGGCGCCCGGTCCGCCCCCCTCGACTCCACCGAGGGGTACGGATCCCGGGCACGCTCCGCTCAACTCCCGTCACACCGCGCTGGGCTCCTCCGCGGGCAGGCTGTCCATGAAGGAACTGACGGAGAATACGGCACGACCGGGGCCGGGGGGGCCGTAACCGGGGGGCGAGGAGAGACCGAAGTCCTCCATCGTCTGGCGATAGGCCTGGAGCAGCCGGATGTGGTACTCCAGCGGCGCGCCCTGCGGGTTGGCCTTTCCGAGCGGGGTCGTGGGCTCCGGGCACCAGGTGGTGAAGCGGGGCGTGATGCCGTGCGACATGAAGAACCGCAGGCCCTCGGTGGTGGAGGCGATGGCCTCGTCGACGGTCTTGAAGCCGAAGGGCTCGGCCATCTCCACGCCCGCGACGAAGTTGGGGATCACATTGCGCGCCCCGAACACCTCGGCCGAGTCCAGGATCCGCTTGTGCCACACGTCCCGGCCGACGTAACGCTCCTTGCCCGGGCAGTACATCTTGAACAGGTACTCGTCCCACACCTCGTAGTTGGGGTGGTAGATCTGCACGCCGTAGTCCTTGAACCGCTGCACGTCGTCACGCGGCAGCGCCTGGGCGACGACCTTGCCGATCCAGCGGCCCGGGAAGCGCTCCTCGATGGCCTTGGCGTAGTGGCCGTAGAAGTCGGCCTCGTCCCGCCCGGAGACCGTCTTGGTGATCGCGCCGCCGGTGAGGGTGTAGGCGGTGGAGGCCTTGGCGGTGTCGTACCGGTCGATGATCTCCAGCGCCTCCAGCACCTCCTCCACGTCCTTGACGCCGGTGTAGGGCCGTCCGGCCGCCTTGTGCTGGCGCCAGTTGTGGTTGATGTCGCAGTACTGGCACTCCTCCTTGGCGCCGAAGTACTGGCAGACCCGGAAGACCGTGAGGTAGATCAGATAGCCCCACTGGATGGTCGGGGCGACCTCCATCACGGACTTCCCGCTGGCCAGGGTGTGCCGGTAGTACTCGGGCATGGGCGGCACGCCGACGTCGGCGATGCGCTTGCCGTCGAGGTAGAGCCCGAGCATGCCGTCCTCGTCGGCGGCCACGCGATAGGGCGAGGCGGGATTGACCCGCACGGAGACGACGGTGCGCCGCAGGTCGTAGGGCCCACCGGTGAGGATGATCTCCTCGGGCGGCCTTCTGAGGGCGGCCTCGCCCAGCTCGGGCAGGGTGCCGTGGTCGAAGGAGAAGATGAAGTACGACTTCGGCTTCACCTCGCCGGACTCGTTGTCGCTCAGCGCGGACGGGTCGAAGGCGACACCGCCGCGGAGCAGGTCCTCCTTGAAGACGGCCTCCCGCGGCACGTGCGGAAAGCGCTCCATCAGATCCTCGACCAGCGCGGTACGGCTGCCCATCCCGAATCTCCTCCCGGCTCAGGCGTTCGACTCCTCACGGTATGCCCCCGCCTGCCCGAGGCTGGTACCGGGTCCCTCGTCGGCCCGTCGCCGGGGCCCGGGGTGTTTCGGCGTTCCCACGCAAACGCGTCACCTCATCTGATAAGCATCGCTACACGACGTGGCATGGCAGCACCGCGGGGGGACGGGTGACGGCTTCGGGCAGCGCTCAACTGCTCTTCGTGCACGGAATCGGCGGCTCGCGGGACGCTGTACGGGAACGGCGGGCGTGGCTGGAGTCCCTCGCCGACGGTGCGCGCAGAGCCGGGCACAGCGACGCCGTCTCGGGTCTCACCCAGGGGTGGCTAGCCGATGTGCGCTTCGCCGACTACAGCGACCTGTTCCTGGACCAAGGCGCGCAAGGGGACGCCTTCGGGCCCTCGTCCGGCAAGGACGAGGCATTCTTGTCCCGCCTCGTCGCCGAGCTGACCGAGGAGCTCGCGCACCAAGCCCAGGAGCGCCGGGACCCGGACCTGAGAAGGGTCGTGGAGGACGCCCGGCAGCGACTGTCGGACGAGCAGACACAGGGCTTCGGCGAGTCGGTGCGGGTCCTGGCCGGCGTTCTGACCACGCTGCTCCAGATCCCGGGGCTGCGCCGGGCCGCCCAGTGGGCAAGCGGGCGCTCCCTGCTGGGGCAGCTCTCCCAGGTGGGCCGCTACCTCGGGCGGGGAGAGCCGGACGGCGACGGCCGGTGCCTCGACGCCCGCGTGCGGGAACGGGTGCTGACGGGCCTGGATCCCGGGCGACCGCTCGTGGTCGTCGCCCATTCGCTGGGCACCGTAGTGGCCTTCGAGGCCCTGCACCGCTATTCCGGACCGGTCCGGCTGCTGATCACGCTCGGCTCTCCGCTCGCCACGGCCACGGCAGTGCTGCACAGGATTCACCCACGGCCCCCGCGCACCCCCGAGTCCATCGAGCGGTGGCTCAACTTCTGGGACCGGGACGACATCGTGGTCTGCCGCCCCCGGATCCAGAACTGGATGCTGCCGAACCGGGCAGGCGTGCTGCCGCTCAGCGACCGGGTCGACTCCGACGGGATCTGGGTGCACACAGCAACGAAATACCTGCGGCAGACCTCCGTCGCCGGACTCGTGGTCGAGGCGCTGAAGCGATGACGGCGCCTGGAACGCGGCATGTGCTGGTCGTCGCGGCCCAGTGCCGTTCCATGGTCCGGCTGACCCGGCTCGGACGGGCGGCGCGTGATCTGCACGCCGCCCTGACCGATCCGTCCCTCGGTGGCTGCACCCGGCGCATCGGTGACCACCGGTCCCTGCTGATCGGAGACGACCTCACACCGGAGGACATCCGCACGGCCATGACCGAGGCCCGCACGCGGGCACGCGCCGACGCGGCAGTACTGGTGGTGGCCCTGCTCGGGCACGGGTTCACCCCGCCGCAGGCAACGGACCTGTACTACATGGTCGGCGACTCCACGACCGAGGACACCGGTTCCGCGGTACACGTCGGCCAGTTACTGTCCGATGCCGCCGACACAGCGGGCGTGGACGGCGTCATCGCCCTCGTCGACACCTGCTACGCGGGCGGCGCGATGCCGGACGCGCGTCGGCTGGCGGGCGGGGTGCGGGCGGGCCGGGCACGGCTGGCCGTGCTGGCCGCCGCGCTCGCCGGAGAGGCCGCCCGCGACCTGAAGCTGACCTTCGCCGTGACCGAGGTACTGCGTGAAGGGCTCGCCGACGCCGGGCGCGCACTGTACGTGGACCGCACCCTCACCGAGACCCTGCGCCGACGGGTCGGCGGCCAGACCGTGGGACGCGCCGAATACGACAACGACCCCTACGCCCTGCAAGGGTTGTGGCTGTCCCACAACGCACAGCACACCGCGGTGGCCCCCGATGAGAGCGTCGGGCCCCTCGGGCGCCGCGTGCTGCGGGAGGCGGTGGAGATGTGGCGCACCCCGGCCGCCCTCCCCGAACGGCTGACCCCCACCGTGCTGGAGGAGCTGCACGACTTCGCCGTCGCGGGCCGGGCCGGAGAGGAGGCCGACCCCGTGTGGCGGGAACGGGTGGTCGAGGTCACCACGGCGCTGCGGGAGTGCGCGCGGCTGTCGGACCTCGTTGAGGACGTGCTGGACAACACCCTCACCAGTGACCTGCTCCGGACCGCCGGGCGCCTCGCCGGTTTCCCGCCCCCGCCGGAGGGCGGCAGCCTGCTGTCCGGCCTGCTGGAGTACGCCGCCCTCAGGGCCCAGCCGACCGACGGCGAGCCCGGAGCGGGACTGGCCCGGTTTCTCGCGGCGGTCGCGGACCTCGCCGGGCTCGGCGGCGAGCACAGCCCGCTGCGCGCCTGGGCCCGCAAGAACGGGCTGACCACCTGGTTCAACGACGCGCTCAAGGACTTCGCGGCGGACCGCGAACAGCAGCGGCTGCGGCTGGTCATCAGTCTGGCCGGGTCGCTGACGGGCTGGCCGGAGCAGGTGGACGCCTACCTGGTGCGCGGTGGCGCCGACCGCCCCGCGCAGTGGACCGCTCCGCATGTGTCCCCCGACCGCACCGGCGCGGTCGGCGCCATCGAGCAGGCGCTGTCCTGGGCACGCCGCCAACTGCCCGCCCCGGATCTGCTGGTGAACGTGGACGTGGCCGCGCCCGCCCATCTCGTGGCCGAGTGGTGGCCCGAGGAAGAGACCGTCGGTCACCATTTCCTGGGTGCCCATCACACCGTCGTGGTCCGCTGGAGCGGCCGGCTCGACCCTGCCAAGGGCAACGCGGAGAGCAATGACGCCGCACGCAAGTCCCTCCAGGCCATGGCCTCCTGCCGGCAGGTCCCCGTGGAGTGGTTCGACGCGGGCGTCCTGCACGACCGCGGCGGGTTGCAGTTCGCGCTGCGCGCCGGGCAGTACGCCACGGCGGTGGGCGTGGACCACCACCCCGAGGATCTGAAAGGCCTGCTGGACCTGCTGCTGCCGTACACGCCCATCGTGCTGTGGCCCCGCCCCGACGTCCCCGCGGTGGACGACCGCCTGCGAAGCGTGGTGAGACAGCGCTGGCACACCCTGCCGGGAGGCTTCGCCGATGCCTACCGCGACCGCTGGAAGGCCCACCAGGACTGTCCGACGTGTCTGGGAGACGTCCGGGCCGTCTGGCACGACGAGAACTGGCTGGAGTTCTGCCGCCCGTTCGAACGACGTGTCGTCACCGCGCTGGAGGAGGAGTCGTGACTTGGAAGCCCTACTACCAGGGGGACGGGGTACAGCGGCGGGCGGCGCTGGCCCCGCCACCGCCGTGGCGGACGTTCCCGCGCGCCTCTCAGCATCGCGAGTACCAGCCACCGGAAGGGCTGACCGACGCCGTCAACGCGGCCCTGCACTTGCGCCGCCCGCTGCTGGTGACCGGGCCGGCCGGCTCCGGCAAGTCCACGGTCATCGAGCAGGTCGCGCACGAGCTGGCCCTCGGACCGGTACTCCGCTGGCACATCACTTCGCGCAGCACCCTCGCCGAGGCGCTCTACCGCTACGACGCCCTGGGCCGCATCCACGCCCAGAGCCTGCGCGGTGCCACCGGCCGGACCGCCCGCCAGCACCGCCTCGCGGGCCGGCACGGCGACGACATCGCCCCCTTCCTTCAGCTCGGTCCGCTGGGCACTGCCCTGCTCCCGGCGGAGCACCCCCGTGCCCTGCTCATCGACGAGATCGACAAGAGCGACCTGGACCTGCCGGGCGATCTGCTCGACGTACTGGAGCGCGGCGAGTACGAGATCCCGGAGCTCGTCCGCCACCGGCGGCACAAAGTCGCCGTCCGGCTCTGGGACAGCCGGGACACGGCGACCGTGGAGCGCGGGCAAATCCGTTGCACGGAGTTCCCGTTCATCGTGCTGACCAGCAACGGCGAGCGGGACTTCGCACCGGCCTTCCTACGTCGCTGCGTCCGCTACACGATGCCGCCACTGACAGTGGACCTGTTGCGGAACATCCTGCACGCGCACTTCGGCGAACTGCCGGACGACGACGCTCTGGAGCTGATCCGGGAGTTCGTCGCCCGTGTCAAGAGCGGCCACCATCTCTCCGTCGACCAACTGCTGAACGTGATGGCCCTGCTGACCGGGGACTCGGCGCCCGAGGGCAAGCAACGGCAGGACCTGCACGACCTGTTGCTCAGCGAGCTGTCCCGTGCCTGACGGCGACCTCGACCGGCTGCTCGCCGCGCTGGCGGCGCACGCTCCGGCCGACGCGGACGCGCGCACCCTGGCGGACGCCGTCTGGCTGGCCGCGGCCCGCTCGGCCGCCGACCGCCACGGCGTCGCCGCCCTCGCCGAGTCCCCCTCCGAGCGGACGGCCAGGGACCCGGATCCGGGACCAGTTGGAGCGCCGCGTGAGTCGCCCCCGCCGCAGCCCGCGCCTCCGAACGGCCCTGACGTCTCCGCGCACACCCCTGGCGGCGGTGCCCGGGTGCGCGGCACCCCGCTGTCGGTGGGCCGCGCGGAAGCACTGCCCGAGACACTCGCCCTCGGCCGCGCGCTCCAGCCGTTCCGCAGGTCCTGGCGCGGCGGCAGCCGGTCCCGGCTGGACATCGACGCCACCGTCGACCACTACGCGCGCGGCGGCCCGCTCGTCCCGCTCTTCTCGCCCCGCCCGGAGCGGTGGTTCGAGGTCGTCGCCCTCGTGGACACCTCCCTGTCCATGAGCATCTGGGAGGAGACCGCGCGGGCCCTCACCCGGCTCCTCGGCGGCCTCGGCGTCTTCCGGAGGGTGTCCACCTGGAAGTGGACCTGGGAGGACGGCCGGCCGGGGGTACGTGACCACGGGGGCGCGTCGGTTCCCCCGGACCGCGTACCCCACCACGGCAGCGGAGCCCACGGTCGACGACTGCTGTTGGTGTTCACCGACTGCGCGGCCCGCGGCTGGCACGGCCCGGCACCCTGGCAGTTGCTCAGCGCCTGGGGGCAGCGCGTCCCCGTGCTCCTTGTCGATCCGCTCCCGCCCCGCCTGTGGCGGCGCTCCGCCCTTGATCTGCCGGCGGTACGCACCACCGCCGGCCACCCCGGCGGCCGCAACAGCACCCTGCGCCACCGGCTCCCTCTGCGCTGGCGGCCGCACTCCGGCGCCTCGGCGGAATCCGGACCCTGGCAAGCGCTGCCGGTCGCCGCCTGCACCCCGCACTCCCTGGGTCGCTGGGCCAAGACCGTGATGGGCACCGACCCAGCGGGCTGCGACGCGGTCCTGGTCCCGGCCGCCGGGCGCCTCCCGCAGGCCACATCCGTCGACGCCGGCTCCCCCGTCGCCCCAGAAGCCCTCGCGGACGCCTACCTCCGTACGGCCTCGGCGCCCGCCGTACGACTCGCGGTCCTCTGCGCCCATCTGCCCGAACTCACCCTGCCGTTACTGCACGCACTGCGCGAACAAGCCGTGCCCGAGGCCCGGTTGGCCGATCTCGCCGAGTTCCTCACCAGCGGACTGCTCACCGTGACCCGCGTCCCGGGGCACGATCCGGTACTGACCTTCCGTGAGCCGGCCCGCGCCCGCTTGGGCGCACAGCTGACGACGCACGACGCCTGGGAGGTCCTGCGCGCCCTCACCCGGCATCTGGAAGCCCATCCGCACGCTCCGCACGGGATCGCCGCGGTACTCCATCTGCCGGAAGCGGTCGCTCAACTGCCGGCTCAGCTGCAGCCCTTCGCCCGGGCCTCGTTGGCGACGCGGCGGCGGCTCGGGGTGGGCGGGGGTGCGCGGGTCGCAGGTCAGGGGCCGAATGAGAAACTCCCGGCGACTGTGCTCATCGGCAGGATCGGGCGGACTACCGAGCTGAGCGGGGGCACTCACCTTGAGCATGTCGGCACGGGTGTTCTGGTGGGGCCGCGGCTGATTCTGGCCATGGCACCACGGAATGGCCGACTGATGGCGATCAGGGCCCGTGGGCGCCGGGTGGAGGAGTTCGAGGCGCGGTGCCAACCCATTTGGTACAGCGAGGACATCAGGGCTGGTGTCTTCCGCGCCGATTCCGACCTCGCCGACCCCGACAGCTTCACCCCGCCCAGCTGGACCGAGCCCCTGGGGGCACCCTCGGCCGTGCCGTGCCACCTCATCGTGCCCGCACCTCCTGAAGAAGCGCCTGACGTCGTGCTCGGCGTCCTGCGCCGCTTCTCCTCGGCCGACCTTGTCTTCGAGTCCGCGGATGGGCAGCGGCTGTCCGCACCTATGGGGGCTCCCGTGCTTCAGATGGGCAAGTTGGTGGGGCTTGCCAGGACACCCCTCCCACCGGACAGGGTCACCGTGGTCGGCATCGGTGAACTCCAGCGTCTTCCGGGCTTCCTGGACGCCGTGCGCTCGTACCTTCCCCTCGACGGCGCCCCGAGGCGCCCCTCCCGCTTCCTGATCGGGGACCTCCCGCGCGCACTGCGGGGAGGTGCCGCTGCCCTCGCCCAGGCACTGGACGACCGAGACTGGTCCGAACCGATCGTGCTGGGCGGCGAGTCGGCGGATCAGCGACGGTACGCCGCCTCGGGCCTGCTGCGCCGTGAATGGGACGAGCGCACTGTGGACTTGGCCGTCTGGGTCACCGGCAGCACCGTGGCCGAGATCCGTACCCGGTATGCGGAGGCGGAGGCGGTGATCGCGGGGACCGCCACGGCCGACGCGGACGCTGGCGTCCGGGCCTTCTTCGACCGGCTGCGCGCTCTGCGCCGACCTTGGATCGTCGTCGTGGACGGACTGGACGAGCCGGTGCTCCCCGAGGACGTACGGCCGCCGCTGACAACGCTCGGACGAGTCCTGGTCACGGGGACAGGGCCGCGCCTGCGCGCCTTCACCCCAGGGCTGAGCCGCCCCTCGCGGGTCCGCACTCCGGGGGCAGTCCGGTCCATGGACTCCCCGTACTTCTTCCTCAGCTGGGCGCGGACCGGCGGCGAAAACCCTTACGTTAGTCGCTTCTACAACGACCTGATGACCGAGCTGTCCGCCCGGGACGCGGACCTCTTCGAGCAGCCGCCCTTCGAGGCACTCTCGCGGCTGAGCCATGCCGTCGGGTCCTGCAGGACCTTCGTGGCGCTGTACTCGCCGGCGTACTTCAACAACCCTGACTGCGGGAGGGAGTTCGCGGCCTTCACGGAGAGACTCGTGCGGTATCAACGGTACAGCGGTGTCGACGCCCGCGCGCTCGTCCCCGTCATGTGGGCGCCCCAGCCCGTGTCCGTCCCCGACAGCGCGGCGAGGTACCAGTGGATGGAGTTCGGCGTGGGAGACGGGTACGCCCAGCACGGGCTGCTGCACCTGCTGCGTACCGAGCCGAACGGCGAACCGTATCGCCGGGTCGTCGCGGCCATCGCCAGGGCCGTCCGCAGCGCTGCGGAACACTATCGCCTGCCCACCACTCCCGACCTCGACCTGGCCTCCGTCCCGTCGGCCTTCCGTGACGAGCCGGTGCTCGAACAATCCACCCACATCCATCTGTTCTTCACGCTCGGCGCCACACGACTCGCCGAGCGCGCGACGCGGGTCGTCCTGGAGGAAGGGCTGACCCTTTCCGTCGGCCGCGTCGACCGCTCGCTGGCGGCCCGCCTGGACGAAGCGGAGCGCCGGTCGCAGATCAGCATTTTGATCATCGACCTACCCAGCCTTCGCGACGCCCAACTACAGGAGGTCCTAGCCGACTTCGATCGAGTGAACCGTCCACTCACCGGGATGATCGTCCTCGAGGAGGGCGATGGGGTCGACAACTCGGACGAGGCGAGTCGGCTCTTCTTGCGACACTGGACAGGCCGTAGCCGGCCGTACGACCCGCTCTTCCGCATCGGCGTGCCCAGCGAAAGGTTCGACGATCAGCTCGGCGTGATGGTCACCGTCGCCATCAACCGGCTGATGGAAACGGCGCCCCCGCGTCGGCTGCCCAGCGGTCCTCCGGCCCCGCCCCTGCTGGGCGCGGCCGAGTGGCTGGCGCCCCCACCGAGAGATCGCGAAGCCCATGACGAATGAGACCGGCGCCGAGGGCAGAATCGTCACCTTCTACTCGTACAAAGGCGGAGTGGGCCGCACCATGGCGCTGGCCAACGTCGGCTGGATCCTCGCCTCGGGCGGACACCGGGTCCTCGTCGTGGACTTCGACCTGGAGGCCCCCGGCCTGCACCGCTACCTTCAGCCGCTGCTCATCGACGCGGACCTGCGGTCGACCGACGGCATCCTGGAGCTGGTCCAGGGCTATGTCCGGGAGGTGCTCAGACCGCCGTCCGAGGACGAACCGGACGACGCGGACTGGCTCCGCACCTGGCTCCGACCCACCCGGTATGTCACCGGGACCGGCCTGCGCCTGCCCTCCGGTGGCCGCCTGGACCTCATGCCCGCCGGACGGCAGGAACGCAGATACTCGGCGGCCGTCGCCAGCTTCAACTGGTCCCGCTTCTACGACGTACTCGGCGGCGGCATCCTCCTCCAGACCCTGCGCGAGCGGTTGACTGCGGCCTACGACTACGTCCTCATCGACAGCCGGACCGGCGTCACGGACACCACGACCATCTGCACGGTCGTGCTGCCGGACATCCTCGTCGCCTGCTTCGCCCCTTCCCTGCAGAGCGTCGAGGCCACGGCCACGACCGCCCTGGCCGCCCAGCGGTCGGCCCCGCGGCCGATTCGCGTTCTGCCGACGCCCATGCGGGTCGAGGACGGCGAACTGGAGCGGCTCGAGCGAGTGCGCGACGTCGCCCGAGAGCGCTTCGCTCCCGGTCTGTCCTGGCTGGACGAGAACGACCGTGAACGGTACTGGGGCGATGCCGAGATCCCCTACCGCCCCTTCTACGCCTACCAGGAGATTCCCGCACCGGTGGCGGATCGCCCGCGCGACGCCCACACCTTGCTCGCCGCCTATGAACGGCTCACCTCCTGGATCAGCGACGGCGCCGTCACCTCGTTGGTTCCGCTCCCGCCTGAGGAGCGCCAGCGGCTGATGGCGGCCTACCGCACTCGGGCCCCGTACCCGGACTACCCGTCGAGGTAGGTTCCAGGCAGCGTGACCACCGGATCTTCGCACCTCGGGAGGGCCGCATGACCGGGACCGTGACCAACTGGGCCGGCAACATCACCTACGCCGCCAAGGAGCTGCACCGCCCCCACTCGCTCGACGCGCTCCGGGCCCTGGTGGCGGGGAGTGAGCGGGTGCGGGTGCTGGGGAGCGGGCACTCGTTCAACGAGATCGCCGAACCGGGGGCGGCGGGTGTGCTGCTGTCCCTGGCGGGGATGCCGGGGGAGATCGAGGTCGACACCGCGGCCCGGACCGTGCGGGTCGGCGGCGGGGTGCGGTACGCCGAACTGGCCCGGGTCGTGCACGGGCACGGTCTGGCGCTGCCCAACATGGCGTCGCTGCCGCACATCTCGGTCGCCGGGTCCGTGGCCACCGGCACGCACGGCTCGGGGGTGACCAACGGCTCGCTCGCCACGCCCGTGCGGGAGGTGGAGCTGGTCACCGCCGACGGAGCGACCCTGCGCATCGGGCGCGACGACCCCCGGTTCGGCGGTGCCGTCACCTCGCTCGGGGCGCTCGGAGTTGTCACCGCGCTCACCTTGGACCTGGAGCCCGCCTTCGAGGTCGAGCAGTATGTGTTCACCGAACTGCCGCTGGAGCGGCTGGAGTTCGAGACGGTGGCCAGGGCGGCGTACAGCGTCAGCCTGTTCACCGACTGGGCCGCGCCGGGCTTCCGGCAGGTGTGGCTGAAGCGGCGCACCGATCAGCCGCTGCCCGGCTTCCCGTGGGCCGCGCCCGGGACCGAGAAGATGCACCCGGTGCCGGGCATGCCCGCGGTCAACTGCACCGAGCAGTTCGGGGTGCCGGGGCCCTGGCACGAGCGACTGCCGCACTTCCGCGCCGAGTTCACCCCGAGCAGCGGCGCCGAGCTGCAGTCCGAGTACCTGCTGCCGAGGCCGTACGCCATGGACGCCCTGCGCGCACTGGATTCGATCCGTACGACCGTGGCGCCGGTGCTGCAGATCTGCGAGGTGCGGACGGTGGCCGCCGACGAGCAGTGGCTGAGTCCGTCGTACGGCCGGGAGACCGCGGCCCTGCACTTCACCTGGGTCGAGGACACCGCGGCGGTGCTGCCGGTCGTACGGCGGGTGGAGGAGGCCCTGGACGGGCTCGAGGCGCGGCCGCACTGGGGGAAGGTGTTCACCGTGCCCGGCGAGGTGCTGCGGGGGCGGTATCCGCGCTGGGCCGACTTCCGCGAGCTGGTCACGTCCCTCGACCCGGGCGGCAAGTTCACGAACGCCTTCGTACGGGACTTTCTCCACCCCCTTTCCTAACCCCTTGTCGAAAGCACCGCGCAGCCCATAACCTTGCGCCGCGCCGGTGCCGACGACGACCCGCCCGGCGGGAAGGGACGGGGGGCACCTCCGATGAAGCGCACATCACGTGACATCCGCACCGCGAACCGCTACGAGGTGCTGCGCCAGATCATCGCCGCGTCGCCCACCTCCCGGCAGGAACTGGCGGCCGCCACGGGGCTGAGCCTCGCCACGGTCGCCACGCTCGTCGGGGAGCTGCTCGACCTCCGCATGATCACCGAGGTCGGCTTCGAGGACTCGGCGGGCGGCCGGCCCCGTGGCCTGGTCGCGGTCAACGCGTCGGGGGGCGCGTTGATCGGCGTCGACATCGCGGAGACGTACGTCCATGTCGAGCTGTTCGACCTCGCGCTGAACGTCCTGGCCCGTGCCGAGGAGGACGTCAGGCCGGGCGAGAGCCTCCCCGAGCAGGTGGTCGGCCATGTCGCCTCCGCCGTCGGCTCGGTGGTGACGCAGGCCGGGGTCGAGGGCGCCCGGGTGCTCGGCGTCGGCGTGAGCGTGCCGGGACAGGTGGACCGCGCCACCGGCGTCTCCGAGTACGCGCCCAACTGGGACTGGCACGACGTGCCCCTGCTCGATCTGCTCACCGAGCACATCGCCTACCCGCTGCACCTGGACAACCCGCTGCGCGCCTCCGCGGTGGCCGAGCTGTGGTTCGGCGCCGCGCGCGGCCGGGAGGACGCCGTGGTGGTCAATCTCGGAACCGGCGTGGGCGCCGGGCTGGTCCTCGGCGGAGCGCTGCACCGGGGTGTCAGCAACAGCGCCGGCGAGTGGGGCCACACCACGATCGTGCTGGACGGACGGCTGTGCCGCTGCGGCAAGCACGGTTGTGTGGAGGCGTACGTCGGGGCCTCCGGAATCATGCTCACGCTGCGGGAGTTGAGCGCCGACAGCACCCTGCTGCACCCGGAGGACCAGACGGCCACCATCGCCGCGCTGGCCCGGGGCGTCGAGGCGGGCGACCCCGTGGCGCTGAAGGTGGTCCGCGACACCGTCCGCTACCTGGGCACCGGCATCGCCGACCTGGTCAACCTGTTCAATCCCGAAGTCGTCGTGCTCAGCAGCTGGGTCGCGACCGCTCTCGGCGAGCCGCTGGTCGCCGAGGTGCGCGAGGCCGTGGCCCGGCACGCCCTGCCGCGGCCCATGGCCGCCACCGAGATCGTCCTCTCCCCGATCCCCAGCGACCCGGTGTGCCTGGGCGCGGCCACGTTCGCGCTGGAAGGGGCACTCCAGGCCGTCGGGCAGAGGCAGCACAGAAGGAGCCGTACCGCACCGCCTTCATGACGACGGAAGGGATGCACGTGACTCACCCCCGCAGACCGGCGCTGGTCACGGCCGCGGCCGCACTGGCCGTCGCCGGTCCACTGCTCTGGGCTCCGCCCGCCTGGGCCGTGACCCCCATGACGGCCGAGGCGACTGGACCAAGGACAGGACGGCTGTCTGACGGCCGGGAGTCCGGGTCTGACCACGACCGCCGGCTTCACCGGTGACGCCACCCGGCGCTGGCTGCTGAAGACCACCGGGCAGATCGTCAGCGAGGCCACGGGACAGTGTCTGGACGTCGCCGGACAAGCGACCGCTGACGGCAGCAGGGTCGGCCTAGCCGCGGGGACGGCGGCCCGGGCTCCGTCACGTCCGGAATCCCGAACGCCGAGCAACGCTTCGAACAGACTTCGTCCAACCCCTTGCCGAAGCCTTAGCCGAAGGTTAACGTCCCGCACCGCAACCGCATGTGAGCCACCTGGCGCAGCCGTGGAGCCGCGGCCGTACGAGAGACAAGGACGTCAGCATGTCGGCATCGAGCAACCGCAATTGGGACCGTCGTACCGTTCTGCGCGCCGCCATGGGCCTTGCCGCCGCCAGCGGACTGGCCGCGTGCGGCGACAACAACGGCCGTGGCGCAGGGGCGGGTTCGGGCAAGAACCTGGTGCAGTACTTCCACGCCTACGGCGAGGCCGGCACCGAGCAGGCCGTCAAGCGGTACGCGAAGGCGTACAAGGACGCGAACGTCACCACGCAGTGGATCACCGGTGACAACTTCGAGAGCAAGCTGTTCTCGGCGCTGCTCACGGACAAGGCCCCGGACCTGTTCGAGTTCCACCCGCAGATCCAGCTCATCCGCAGCGGCCAGGTGGCCGATCTGACCGACATCATCGACCCGGTCAAGGACGACTTCAACCAGGCCGACATCGCCTCGCACACGGTCGACGGGAAGATATACGGCGTCCGGATGATCGACGACCCGCAGTTCTTCTTCTACCGCAAGTCGCTGCTGGAGAAGGCGGGCGTCGGGGTGCCGCGGACGCTGGAGGAGCTGATCGAGGCCGCCGCCGAGCTGACCACGGACAAGGTCAAGGGCCTCTTCCTCGGCAATGAACTCGACCCCATCATGCGGCCGTTGATCTGGGCGGCCGGCGCCGACACTCTGGACGAGAACAACGAGATCGCCTACCACACCGACGCGGTCAAGGACGGCCTCACCCAGCTGCGCTCCCTGTTCAAGAGCGGCGATCTGCTGCTCGGCGCCCCGACCGACTTCTGGGACCCCTCCCCGCTCAACCAGGGCCTGACCGCCATCCAGTGGTGCGGTATGTGGGCGATGCCGCAGATGCAGGAGGCGCTCGGCGACGACCTCGGGATCTTCCCCTTCCCCGCGGTCGGCGACGCGGGCAAGCCCTCCGTCTACAACGGCGGCTGGTCGATGTTCGTCAACGCCAAGGGCAAGAACGTCGAGGCGGCCAAGGAGTACGTGAAGTGGCTGTGGATCGACCAGAAGGAGTACCAGGAGGACTGGTCGCTCTCCTACGGCTTCCACATCCCGCCGCGCGCCTCGATCGCCGAGTCCGCCGACAAACTCAAGTCGGGCCTGCCCGCCGAGGGCGTGAAGCTCTTCAACGAGTACGGCCACTTCGACAACATCGGCTTCACCCAGGCGATGCTCGACGCCATCGAGGACGTCCTCGCCGACTGCGTCCGCCAGGACGGCGACCCGGAGAAGGCGCTCGACAAGGCCGACGGAAAGGTCGACCGCGAGCTGAAGAAGCTGTTCGGATAGGCCGCCGGACGGATCACCACGCCATGTCGACCATCACCGAGAACGGCCGCCCGACGAGCCCCGCCCAGGCCGAGGCCCCCCGTGCCCGGCCCCGGCGCGGACTGCGCGGCAACCCCACCGCCAACTTCTGGCTCTTCACCGGCCCCTTCCTGATCGGTCTCGGGCTCTTCGTCTACGTCCCGATCGGCTGGAGCCTGTGGCTGTCCTTCTTCGACGCCCGCTTCACGGTCACCCCGAGCGAGTTCATCGGTCTCGACAACTACAGCTACATGCTGTCGAACGACGACTTCACCGGCTCACTCGTCGTCTTCACCGTCTTCGCCGCCTTCATCGTGCCCACCACCTGGGCGTTCTCGCTCGGCCTCGCCCTGCTGGTGAACCGCCTCAGGTTCATGCGGGCCTTCTTCCGCTCGGTGTTCTTCCTGCCGACGGCGGTCAGCTATGTCGCCGCCTCGCTGATCTGGAAGATGTCCATCTTCAGCGGGGTCCGCTTCGGCCTCATGAACACCGTGCTCGGCTGGTTCGGCATCGACGGCATCGCCTGGCTGGCCAGCCCCGACCCGCCCTGGTACTGGCTGGTCATCATCACCGTACGGCTCTGGCTCCAGGCCGGGTTCTTCATGATCCTGTTCCTGGCGGCCCTGCAGAACATCCCGCAGGAGCTGTACGAGGCCGCCTCGATCGACGGCGCCAAGCCGGGCCGGCAGACCTTCTGGTACATCACCCTGCCCCAGCTCAGGGCCACCTCCACGGCGGTGATCCTGCTGCTGCTCGTGCAGGCGTACCAGGCCTTCGACGAGTTCTTCAACCTGCTGTCCAACTCCACCTGGGGCCGCCCGCCGCTGGTCGAGCTGTACTACATCGCCCTCGGCGAGAACCAGGACTACGGCGCCGGCAGCGCGGGCGCGATGATCCTGACGCTGCTGATCTGCCTCGTCACCCTGCTCCAGGGCAGGTTCCTGGGCTTCGGACGGGGGGAGGAGTCCAAGTGAGCAGGATCAGACGCGGGGGCGTACTCGGCTCCACCGGCCTCTACGTGGCCACCGGGATCGCCGCCTTCCTCTTCCTCGTGCCCTTCTATCTGATCGTCCGCAACGCCCTGATGACGGACCCGGAGATCACCGGCGAGGAGTGGAAGTTCTTCCCCACGGACCTCCAGTGGGGCAACTTCACCGAACCGTTCGACGACCCGACCGTCGACTTCGCCCGCTCCCTGTGGAACTCGGCGGTCATCGGCGTCCTGCACACGATCGGCACCCTGCTGGTCTGCTCGCTCGCCGGGTACGGCCTGGCCCGTATCCCCTACCGGCACGCGAACAAGGTCTTCTACGCCGTTCTGGTGACCCTGATGGTGCCGACCGCCGTCACCTTCGTCCCCAGCTTCGTGCTGGTCTCCTCGCTGGGCTGGGTGGACACCTACCGGGGCCTGATCATCCCCGGCCTGTTCAGTGGTTTCACCTGCTTCCTGTTCCGGCAGTACTTCCTGGGATTCCCCAAGGAGCTGGAGGAGGCGGCACGGGTGGACGGGCTCGGCTACTGGGGCGCGTACTGGCGGGTCGTCGTGCCGAACTCGCTGAACTTCTTCGCGGCCATGGCCACGATCACGTTCATCAGCGGCTGGAACTCCTTCCTGTGGCCTCTGGTCATCGGCCAGGACCCCAGCGCCTGGACGGTCCAGGTCGCGCTCTCCTCGTACATGACCAACCAGACCGTCAACTTCCATCTGATCTTCATGGCCACCGCCATCTCCATCCTGCCCCTGGTGTTCGTGTTCCTCTTCCTCCAGCGCTGGCTGGTGCAGGGGATCGCGCAGACCGGCATCAAGGGCTGACCCTTCTTCCCGAGACCTGGAGACCGATGACTTCCCGCACCACCGTCGACTACGTCGAGGACGTCTCCCCCGGCCGCGGGGCCCTGCCGCCCCGCGCCCGGTACGCCGCCTCCGACGCGAAGTCCCTGTCCCTGAACGGAAGGTGGCGCTTCCGGCTGTCCGCCACCGCCGACGCCGAGGACGACTCCTTCGCCGCGCGGGGCCACGACGCCGGCAACTGGGCCGAGGTCACCGTCCCCGGTCACTGGGTCCTCCAGGGTCACGGCTCCCCCGTCTACACCAATCACCTCTACCCCTTCCCGGTGGATCCACCGCACGTCCCGACCGAGAACCCGACCGGCGACCACCTGCGCGTCTTCGACCTGCCCGAGGACTGGCCCGGCACCGGTGACGCCGTGCTGCGCTTCGACGGCGTCGAGTCCTGCGCCCGGGTCTGGCTGAACGGCACCGAGCTGGGCGAGTTCAAGGGCTCGCGGCTGCCGCACGAGTTCGCGGTCGGGGAACTGCTGGAGCCGAGCGGCAATGTGCTGGCGGTCCGCGTCCACCAGTGGTCCGCCGGCTCGTACCTGGAGGACCAGGACCAGTGGTGGCTGCCGGGCATCTTCCGTGACGTCACGCTGCTGCACCGACCGGTCGGCGCCGTCGGCGACTTCTTCGTGCACGCCTCCTACGACCACCGAACCGGCGAGGGCAGGCTGCGGGTGGACTCCGAGGTCGCGGGCCGGGTCACGGTGCCCGCGCTCGGGATCGAGGTGGCCACGGGCGAGCCGGTGACGGTGACGGTCGAGCCCTGGACGGCCGAGACGCCTCGGCTCTACGACGGCGTGCTGGCGACCGAGGGCGAGCGGGTGCCGCTCAGGATCGGCTTCCGTACCGTCGTGCTGGAGGACGGCCTGATCAAGGTCAACGGCAGGGCGGTCCTCTTCAAGGGCGTCAACCGGCACGAGTGGCACCCGCGGACGGGCCGGGCGCTGGACCTGGCGACCATGCGCGAGGACGTGCTGCTGATGAAGCGGCACAACCTCAACGCCGTGCGCACCTCCCACTACCCGCCGCACCCGGCCTTCCTGGACCTGTGCGACGAGTACGGCCTGTGGGTCATCGACGAGTGCGACCTGGAGACCCACGGCTTCACCGAGCAGGGCTGGCGGGACAACCCCGTCGACGACGACCGCTGGACCCCGGCCCTGCTGGACCGCGTGGCCCGGATGGTCGAGCGGGACAAGAACCATCCCTCCGTCGTGTTCTGGTCGCTCGGCAACGAGGCCGGCACCGGGCGGGGCCTGACCGCGATGGCCGAGTGGATCCGCGGCCGCGACCCCGAGCGCCTGGTGCACTACGAGGGTGACCGGGACTGCCGGGACACGGACGTGTACTCGCGGATGTACGCCTTCCACGACGAGGTCGAACGCATCGGTGCCGGCCTCGACGGCGGTACCCGCAAACGGCGCGCACTCCCGTTCATCCAGTGCGAGTACGCCCACGCCATGGGCAACGGGCCGGGCGGACTCGCCGAGTACCAGGAGCTTTTCGAGCGGTACGAGCGGCTCCAGGGCGCCTTCGTCTGGGAGTGGATCGACCACGGGATCGAGCACCCCGAGCTGGGCTACGCGTACGGCGGCGACTTCGGCGAGGAACTGCACGACGGAAACTTCGTCTGCGACGGTCTGCTCTTCCCGGACCGGACGCCGTCGCCGGGGCTCGTGGAGTACAAGAAGGTCATCGAGCCGGTCCGGTTCGAGGGCGACGGCGCCGACGGCACCGTACGCGTGGTGAACCGGTACGACTTCGCCGACCTGTCGGGGCTCGCGCTGGAGTGGTCCTACGAGGTGGACGGCGCGGTCGTGGACGTGGGCGAACTGTCCCTGCCCCGGCTGGCGCCGGGCGCCTCGGCCGATGTGAAGCTGCCCGAGCCGCCTGCGGACGCCCGGGCCGGCGAGGCGCGCTGGACCCTGCGGGCGGTGCTGGCCGAGGACACGGCGTGGGCGCCGAAGGGCCACGAGGTGGCGTGGGCCCAGCTCGCCCTGACCGAGCCGCTGCGGCCGTCCTTCGTGGCGAGTGCGAGCCCCACCGCCGCCGAGGGTCTGATCCACCTCGGTCCGGCGTCCTTCGACGCCCGCACCGGCACGCTGCTGCGGATCGGCGGGGTCGAGGTGAGCGCGCCGCGTCTCGACGTGTGGCGGGCGCCCACCGACAACGACGACGGCGCCGAATGGCAGTCGGACCTCCGGTACGGGCTGCTGTGGCGGAAGTTCGGCCTGCACCGGATGCGGCACCGGCTGGACGGCGTCGAGTCGGGGCCCGACGCGCTGACGGTACGGACCCGGGTGGCGCCCGCCGCCCGGGAGATCGGCCTGGACACGGTGTACCGCTGGAGCGCCGACGGCGAACGGCTGCGGCTGACGGTGTCGGTGACCCCGGAGGGCGACTGGACGGTCCCGCTGCCCCGGCTCGGGATCCGGTGGGGGCTCGCCGGGGCGGACGCGGTGAGCTGGTTCGGGGGCGGTCCGGGTGAGGCGTACCCGGACTCCAGGTCGGCGTCCAGGGTGGGCCGCTGGCACTCCACGGTGGACGGGCTCCAGACGCCGTACGTCCGCCCGCAGGAGAACGGCGCCCGGGCCGACGTCCGCTGGGTGGAACTCGGCGGGCTGCGCGTCGAGGGCGACCCGGAGTTCTGGTTCAGCGCGCGCCGCTGGACGAACGAGCACCTGGACGCGGCCCGGCACCTGACCGACCTGACCCCGGAGAGCAGGGTCTGGGTCAACCTCGACCACCGCCTGCACGGCATCGGCTCCCAGTCCTGCGGTCCGGGCCCGCTCCCCCGGTACTTCCTGCGGGCGGAGCCGGCCGAGTTCACGTTCGTGTTCTCCGCGGCTCGTTGACGGCCACCGGGGTCGTCCTGGTGACCGACAGGTCGCCTCCGGTGGTGGGCGGGGGCGCGGTGCCGCCGAGGAAGCGGACCAGGGCGCGGTCGTCGCCGCTGCTGCCGAAGGTGACGATGTTCCCGTCCGGCTGGAGGGCGAGGGCGTGGGCCTCGTCGTAGAAGGTGAAGTCGGCGCTCGCGCGGCCGCCGGTGCCGAAGCCGGCGTCGAGGCCGCCGTCGGGGTGGTGGCGGACGGCGGTGAAGTCGGTGCCGCGCACCCCGCCCGTGACGATCTTCCCGTCCGGCTGGAGCACGAGGTCGTGGGCGGCCTCCAGGGTGCCGCCGAAGTCGGTGACGACCCGGCCGTCGCTGCCGAAGCCGGCATCGAGGCCGCCGTCGGTGTCGTAGCGGGCGAGCGCCATGTCGAAGCCGCTGCGTCCGGCGGCGACGACCCGGCCGTCGGGCTGCACGCGCACGCCGAAGGCCAGGTCGTCGCCGGCGAACGCGGTGGTGACCCGGCCGTCGCCGCCGAACCCGGTGTCCGGGCTGCCGTCGGGGTGATAGCGGGCGAGCGCGAAGTCGGCGCCGCCGGAGCCCGCGCCGCCGGCGACGACGATACGGCCGTCGGGCTGGAGGGCGAGATCGTTGCCGTTGGCCGGGCCCGTCGCGAACGAGGTCGTCACGCGTCCCGCGTCCCCGAAGGCGGGGTCGGGGGTGCCGTCGGAGAGGAGGCGGGCGACCGCGAACCGCCCGTCGGCCCCTCCGGCCGCGACGATCTTCCCGTCGTCCTGCACCGCTACGGCCTGGGCGTCGGCGCCGCCGCCGAACCCGGGGCGGACCCGGCCGCCGTCGCCGAAGCCGGTGTCGAGGGTGCCGTCGGGGTGGTAGCGGGCGAGGGTGAAGTACCAGCCCTGGCCGGGCACTTCGGTGCGGCCCGCCACGACGATCCGCCCGTCCTGCTGGAGCGCGACGGCGTGCGCGTGGTCCTCGGCGCCGTCGAAGTCGGTGAGCGCTTCGCCGCCGTTGCCGAAGGAGGTGTCGATGCCGCCGTCGGCGTGGTGCCGCATGAGGGAGAAGTCGGTGGACAGCCAGCCGGCGTCCTGGCTGGAGCCGACGGTGACGACTTTGCCGTCGGGCTGGAGGGCGAGGTCGTACCCCGCCGAGACGAGGCCGTTGTGGACGTGGACCTTGCCGCCGCCGTCGAGGGCGGGGTCGAGGTCACCGGGCGCGGCGAGCGCGGGCCCGGGTGCGGCGACCACCAGCGCACAGGCACCCACGGCCGCACGGCGCAGCCGGGTCAGGAGGGAGGACATGCGCCCAGCTTCCGGATCCGGGTCCCGGCAGGGCGCTGACCGGCCACGCGATGGGCCCGGTTGGGGTGCGGACTCCACCCGCCGGGGTGACCGGGCTCAGGTCGTCACCAGGTCGGCCCAGTGGTCGGCGAGGGCCGTGGCGGGCTGATGAACGGGGCCGAGTTCACCGTCGTAGGGGGCCTCCAGCTCGTCGACGGCGTGCCGGACGGCGTGTTCGGAGACGTCGGGGGGCGGTGCGGGCAGGGTGTAGTGGACGGTGGGGCCGCCGTCGGTGACCGCGTGGTGCGGGACGGGGGTGTATCCGTTCCAGTCGATGCCGTTGAGACGGTGGATCTGGTCGGCCCAGTGCTGGGCGTCGCGCAGTTCGCCGTGGCGCAGGTGGAGCAGGTACAGACAGAGCGCGGCGGTGACACTGCCCGCCCCGGCGGCGTACTGCCACCAGAACCGGGCGCCCTCCTCCTGGCCGGCGAGATGGAGCAGACAGCCGAAGGGCAGCGCGCCGTCGGGGTCACGGCCGGCCTCGAAGGCGGTGATGCGGTGGGCGGCACCGTCGTGGTGGACGGTGCCGCGGCACAGCAGGCGCAGGTCGTGCGCCGCCTGTTCGTGCAGCGCGGCGGGCGCGGGGTGGGCCCGCCCGGCGCCGTGGGGCAGAGCGGAGAAGAACCGCACCCAGCGCAGCTCGTGCAGTTGCCGGGCGAGGCCGTGCCGGGCGGACTCCAGGTCGGCTTCGGTGTACTCGTCCTGGAAGACACGCGCGCGGCGCAAGGCCTCCTCGACGCTGCGCGGGGTGCGGTTCATGCGTGGATCACTCCTTGTCGTCGTCGACGGTGGCCTCGGTCCGGTAGCCCATGGCGGCGGCCAGCCGGTGTTTGGCGGTACGGCGGGTGGAGCGGACGGTGGCCTCGCTGATCCCCATGATCAGCGCGGTCTCATGGGTGTCGAAGCCGAGCGCGTCCCGCAGGACGAGCACGTCGAACTGCCGCTCACTGAGCCGGGTCATCCCCCGGTACAGGCCCATGCCCTCCTCCAGCTCGGCGATCTCCCTGCCGTACTCGGCGTGGAAGGTCGAGCGGAAGGCGCCGAGCAGGGGTGCGCTGGCGGCGCTGATGGCGCGGGCGAAGGCCAGGGTCTCGGTGGTGGCGGGGCTGCGGCCCTGCGCGGCGAGTTCACCGTGCACCCGCTGCTTGAACAGGGCCCAGGCGTACCCTCCCGGGTTGTCCATGGTCTCCAGGCGCCCCCAGAGGGTGGCCAGATGGACGAAGGTGCTGTCCACCAGGCGGCGGGCCGCCGTGGCGTTGCCGAGGTGGATCCGGCCGTACTCCAGACAGGCCCGGTCGTAGCGGGCCTGGAAGGCCCAGAACTCGGGGGGCATGCCGGAGCGATGGGTACGGATCACGGGCCCCGCGGGGTCGGGGGTGGGACTGGTCATCGGCGGCCTCCCAGGGTGCGGGTGGCCGTGGGGGCGGATGGGGCGGGGGACTGGGGCTCGTCGCCGAGGGCGGCGGCCCCGATGCGTACTCCGGCGCCGAGGAGGCGCCGCACTAAGAACCACACGTCGGGCGCGTAGGACCGCGCCGCGGCGGCGATGGCCAGCACGAGGCCGGCTACGTCGTAGTTCACAGTGGCTGTTTTCCTTCTCTTTCCGACGGTGCCGTACCGCTCCGTCCCCCGTGTCGTCGCGGGCCGGACACCTGGAGCCTCGTTGCTCTGGAAAACAGATAAGCGGATCCCACCCGCCGAACGTGCAGCCCCGCGAACAGATCTTGCTGACGGAAGGTAGCCCTCCGCCTACCCATCGGTAGCCACAGCTTTGCTCCCGCTCACCCCGGCACCCCGCCGAGCTGGGCTTCCACCGCGGCCGAATAACCCGGAACGCCGTTTGCGCGAACGTGACATCAGGGCCATGACTTTGACGGTGTGTCACAGATCACGTTCACCCCCGCCGCCGAGAACACCGCCGCCCCTGACGGCAACGCGTGTCAGGGGCGGTGGTCGAACCGGCTCAGTGATCCGCACAGCACGGTGTCGGGTCCGGTACCTCGAAGGGGACCAGGACGCCGCCCACCGCGGGCATCGCGGAGAGGACGAGTTCGCCGGACCGGAAGTGCGGGCGAACGTGGGACCGCGTCATGAGACGGGAGGCCGGGGACGGTGGATCCGGGGTGCCGAGGACCGCCACCCGGTCGATCGCGGAGCCGGCGAGCAGCTCCGCGATCGTCAGGGTGCCGGTGAGCGCCGCGGAACCGGGGTACGCCACCGCTCGGCCGACGGCGTCCGGCAGGCCGGGCGCCACCTCGTGCCCCCGGCCGACGAGCGCCTCCCGGGCGGTGCGCAGGAGGGGCTCGTCCGGCAGGCTGAGGGAGAGCGCCACCCGGGGCCGGTCGCCGCGCAGCAGGTGCGTGCAGGCGAACACGTCCTCGGGGAGCGCGAGTTCGGCCATCAGCCCCAGCAGCAGGTGATCGGCCGCGCGCAGATCCCGCAGATCCGGGTCCACCGTGAGGGCGTACCCCGGGGTCACGACGGCAGGATCCACACCGGGTTGGAGTAGAACCACAGGTCCACCCACGGGTCGGCGTCGCCGACGACGTCGAGGGCCGGGCCCGCCGGGTCGACCGCCGCGCCCATCGCGCCCACGGCGGACCGGTTGCCGTCGGTGCCACGCAGACGGACGTACAACGGCCGGTCCACCCGGCCGAGTTCGTAGGTCAGACGTACGGTGCCGGACGCCCTGTCCACCTCGTACGACTTGACGACCTTGGCCGTCGGCGCGGTGAAGGTGTCCTTGTCGGACGGCGTTCCCGTGACATCGCCCTGGATGACGTCGACGCGCGCCAGCTTGGGCAGGAAGCCCGCCCAGTTGGGGCCGCCGGCCAGCGCGATGTCCACGCTCAGCGTGACCTTCGTGCCCTTCCTCACGTGCAGGGCGCCGCCCAGCGTGGCCCAGCGGCTGCCGCCGGAGACCCGGACGTCGAGGCCGCTGATCAGCTGGCCGTGGTCGACCCAGATCCGGCCGGCCCGGATGCCGTCCATGACGGCGGCGTAGGAGAAGCCGTCGGCGCCGACGTGCGTACGGCTGTACTGGCCGGGCCAGTAGTCGCCCTGGGTGACGTCGATCCTGCCGGCGTACACGGGGTCGTCGTACCGGCCGGCCGCGTTGAAGTCCCCGCCGCCGCGCGCCGCCGTGTCGCCGTACACCTGGTGCGAGTCGGAGTTGGCGGTGATCCACCAGGGCTTGCCCTCGGCGAGGAGGCTGTCCCACAGGCCGCCGACCGTCGCGGTCATCCAGTCGAAGCCGCCCCAGGTGCGGTAGCTCTCCGGCGGGTACCCGGCGAAGGAGTTGGCGCTGGGGTTGTTGTCGTAGATGCCGCGGGCGCGGGCCATGCCGAGCGGCGCCGGGAGACCCGCGGCCTGGTGGCCCGGGGCGCCCTCGAAGCCGACGGCGATCTGCCGGTTCGCGCCGGTCGCGTCGCGCCAGCCGCGGATCTCGTGCGGGGAGTCGACACCGCGTCGCGCCGGGTGGTTGGCGAGCATCAGCGCGTCCCTGACCTTGCGGCGCTGCACCTGCTCGGCGAGGAAGTTCAGGCCCGCGACGGCCAGGGCCTCGTTGGCGGGCGTGGAGTCCGAGGCACCCTTGACGCTGCCGTCGTAGTCGGTCTCGAACTGCTTGAGGACGGAGACCTCGTTCTTGCCGGGGTGCACGAAGACCGTGCCGTGCTCGGCGCCCGGGATGTTCCACTCGAGCCCCTGGAAGACCAGGGTGTCCTCGTAGGCGTCACGGGCGTCGACGATGTCCGGGTTGACCTTGTCCACGCCGATCTTGGCGTGGGTGACGCTGCCGTGGTCGGTGATGACCAGCCAGTCCATGCCGTGCTTGGCGCCCTGGCGGACCTGGTCGACGACCCGGTACTTGCCGTCGCTGCTGTACTGGGTGTGGATGTGGTGGTCACCGGCCAGCCACAGGAAGCCGTTCGTCCTGCGGCCCGCGGGGGCGGCAGCGGCGGCGGCCGGCGTCGCCGGGGAGGCGAGCACGCTGCCGGCGGCCAGGCCCGCGCCCAGCAGACCCGCGCGGCGCAGCAGCGAGCGGCGCGAGCGCTGCTCGGGGGTGAGCGCCTCGTCGGGGACGTTCACGTCGAAGGCGGCGGGCAGCGCCGGCCCCGACTCGTGGGTGTGCCCGTGCTCATGTCCGTGATGGTGGTGGTGATGCCCGTGTCCCATGACGCCTCCCGGATGCCGCTGCCTTCCGCGGCTGCCTTCCGCGGCGCGCGATCACGCCGCGTGTGGAGGATCGAGGCGACACATGAACGTTGAACGAGCGATGCGTGGACGGCGAGTGCCCCGCACACGTCGGATCGCCACGCCGCTCACAGTTTCCCCAACCGCCCTTGCGGGGCACACCAGTTGACACGGAACCTGAGCACTGTTCGCCTTTCGGTCCGGCAGGTGGACCCACCTGCCGACCCGCCCCGCCGGCCCCACCCGGCTGCCCCGACCTGATGCCTTTCCCGCCGACCCCACCGGATGAGAGACGCCCCCACCATGAGACGAGTCCTCGGTACTCTCGCGGCCGCCGCGCTGGCCCTCACCGGCCTCGCCACCACCGGCGCCGGGCCCACCACGGCCGCCACGGCCGCCACCACCGGCTCCTTCAACGTGCTGACCTACAACATCGCGGGCCTCCCCCTCGGCCTCGGCGACAGCGACCCGGAGACGAACACCCCGCTGATCGGTCAGCGCCTCGGCCCGTACGACATCGTCCATGTCCAGGAGGACTTCAACTACCACGCCTCCCTGTACGCAACCGACACCCACCCGTACCGCACGGCGACCAGCGGCGGCGCGGGCATCGGCGACGGCCTCAACACCCTCTCCGACTACGGCTTCGAGGACTTCGAGCGGGTGAAGTGGAAGGACTGCACCGGCACCAACTGCCTCACCCCCAAGGGCTTCACGCTGGCCCGCGTCCGTCTGACCGAGGGCGCCTTCGTCGACCTCTACAACGTGCACACCAACGCGGACTCCGACGACGACGCCCTCGCCGCCCGCCGCGCCAACATCGAGCAGCTGTCGGACTTCATCCAGGCCAACTCCTCCGGCAACGCCGTGATCGTGATGGGCGACACCAACACCCGGTACACGCGCGCGGGCGACAACATCCGCACCCTGCTGGCGGAGAACGGCCTGAAGGACCCGTGGGTCGACCTGGTCAGGGGCGGCAGCGCGCCCGCGCCGGGCAGTGACGCGCTGGTCTGCGACGCGGCCGCGCCGACGAACGACTGCGAGGTCGTCGACAAGGTCCTCTACCGGGGCAGCGACCTGCTGTCGCTGAACGCCACCCGCTACCACAACGAGTGGGCGTCGTTCCTGCGCGAGGACGGCGAGCACCTCTCCGACCACTTCCCGCACACCGTCGGCTTCTCCTACGCCCTCGACCCGTCCCTGCGGGCGAGCGACTTCTTCGGCGGCCCGCACGGCACGGCCTTCAACGACGCCGGCGCCCTCCCGGCCACCGTCTCCCCCCGCACGCTCACCCTGCGCGGCGGCTCCCGCCTGGACGCCGTGGCCCTCACGCACGACGGCGGGACGACGCTGAGCCACGGCGGGTCCGGCGGTACGGCCGCCTCGCTGACCCTCGCCGCCGGTGAGCACCTCACGTCGGTGAAGCTGACGAAGGGTCAGAAGGACGGTCGTACCCGGATCTTCTCCGCGGCCTTCACGACGGACCGGGGCCGCGGTCTGTCCGCCGGTGCGGCGACCTCCGACGCGGTCACCTTCACCGCGCCGTCCGGCTGGCGGATCGTCGGCTTCACCGGCCGGTCGGGGGACGAGATCGACAAGCTGGGTGTGCTGTACGCCCCGATCGGCTGATCACTCGTTGCGCAGCACTTCCGCGATCGTCAGGCGCCCGGCGCGGCGGGCCGGCACCACCGCGCCCAGGACCGCGATGGCGACCCCGGCGAGGGCCAGTCCGGCCAGCGCCGGGGCCTGCCACACGTCCGTCATGTAGGCGGGCAGGCTGATGTCGACCGCGTCCGCCATCCTCGGCACCACCCAGTGGTGGCCCGCGATGCCCAACGGCACTCCGAGCAGCGAGCCGAGCGCCCCGAGCACCGCCATCGAGGTCACCGTCATCAGCGTGACCTGGGCCGGGGTCATCCCGATGGACTTCAGCATCCCCAGGTCCCGCCGCCGGTCTCGGGTGTTGAGGACGACCGTGTTGAAAACACCGAGTGCGGCGACCAGGGCGAGCATCAGGGTGAGCGCGGCGGCGGAGCCGACGATGGTCTGCGTGACGGAGTTGCTGCCGCCCGGCGACGGGGACAGGCCCGGGTCGGCGTTCCGCGCCGCGCGCGCGTAGGCCTGTTCGTCGGCGCCCTCGTGCAGCCTGACGTGATAGGCGATGGGCTCCGCGTCGGGCGCCACGGCCTTCAGCGTCGGCCAGTCGCCGATGATCAGCCGGGCGTTGCTCTCCATCGCCTCCCCGACGATCAGCACCCGCTCGCCACGGCCCCCGCGCTCCAGCCGGATGTGGTCGCCGACGCGCAGTCCGTGCTGGCGCAGGAAGGCGGACCCGGCGACGATCTCGCCCGTGGTCCGGTTCCAGCGGCCGTCGGTCAGCACGCTCTGGAGCCGCGGCCGGTCGCCCCGGCGCCCCTCGAGGATCACCTCGTGCGAGGACCCCGCCATCCGCACGTCCACGTCGGCCCGCGCGGTGACCTCCCGCGCCCCGGCCAACCGGCCGAGCAGCGCGTGCAGTTCACGGTCGTCGTGCGCGGGCCGGACCTCACGGCCGTTTTTGAAGTTCCCGACGTACACGGTGACCTGGTAGGCGTCCCGCCCCGCGTTGCCGAACCGGTCCATTGTCGTGGCGAGGCCGGTCGCGAAGGTCACGGTCGCCGCCCCGAGGACCACGGCGGCCAGGGTGAGCGCGCTGCGCCCGGGCCGCGCGAACGGCAGCCCCATCCCCAGGCTCACCGCACGGGGCAACCCGCTGCCCGCGAGCCGCCGCTGGACGCCGAGCGCCCGGCCGGCGCGCGGCGCGCTGCCCGCGCTGATGGCCCGTGCCGCCGACATCCGGTGGGCGCGCAGGGCCGGGGCGAACGCGGCCAGCAGACACACGGCGGGCATGCCGAGCAGGGCGACGAGGTTCACCCAGCCGGCGATGGACACGCTGCCGTGGAACACCCCGGCGTCGGGCCCGGAGAACACGAACTCGAAGAAGGGCCGCGCCAGCAGATTCCCGACCGCGCAGCCCAGCGCGCAGCCCAGGACCGCCGGGACGGAGATCATCACGAGGTAGACGGCGACCACCTGACCCGGCGTGAACCCGATCGCCTTGAGCACCCCGATGTGCCGGAACCCGGAGATCACGGCGCCGCTGACGACGTTGCCGATGATGAGCACGGCGACCGCGATACCAAGGATCCCGAAGGCCATCAGATACGGGGTGTACGCCCGGGCCGCGGCGCTGACCTGGTCCTTGAGGGTGAGATGGGACCGGGAGGCGGTCAACGCGCCGGCGGGCAGCGTCTCGGTCACCGCCGCGAGCCGGTCGCGCAGTCCCTCCTCCGAGGAGGCGTCGGTGAAGCGGAACAGCATCTGGGTGGTGGTGGGACGCAGTTCGCGGGCCTGTTCGGGGGCGACCCAGGCCTCGGCGGTGCGGCTGAGGTCGAAGGCGAATCCGACGATGGTGAGGGAGGGGCCGGACGGAACCTGGATCTTCTTGCCGAGGTCGTCCGGGGTCCAGTCCGGGTCCCGGTTGAGGACGATCTCGCCGGGCCCGGTCGCCCAGCGTCCCGCCCACACGTCCAGGCGGTCCACCGGGCCACCGGGGTCGGCCCGTCCCACGACCGTGATCTCACCCCAGACCCCGAACTTCATGGAGCTCTCCGGCAGTTCGACGGTCGCCTGCGGGAACGGACCGGCGACGGCCTCGACCCCGCTCTGCCGCCGTACCGCGCGCGCCAGTTCGGCGTCCGACACCGCCCCGGGGTCGAAGGCGGCCACGACATGCGGGCCGCGCTGCTCGCCGAAGGCCTTGTCGAACGGCCGCGACGCGGCGTCGACCAGACCGAGCGCCACCACCAGCGCCGCCGTCGAGGTCAGCGTCACCAGGGCGATGACGACCGTCTGGAGCCTGCGCCGTCGCACCGCCGCGCGGGCGGTCCGCCACACCGCCCTCATGCGGACGGCTCCAGGGTGTGCTCGCCGGTGACCCGGCCGTCGGCCAGCTCGACGATCCGGCTCGCGCAGCGCCGGGCGAGATGGTCGTCGTGGGTGACCAGGATCAGGGTCTGGCCGATCTGGTTGAGGTCGATGAGCAGGTCCATCACCTGCTCCCCGGAGCGGCTGTCGAGGGCACCGGTCGGCTCGTCGGCCAGCAGCAGGGCGGGTCGGTTCATCAACGCCCGCGCCACGGCGACGCGTTGCCGCTCGCCGCCGCTGAGCACCGCCGGGTAGGCGTTGCGGCGGTCGGCGATGCCGAGTTCGTCGAAGAGCTCCAGTGCCCGGCGGCGGGCCTGCCGGGCCGGGGTGCCGGTCAGCTGGGCGGCCAGGGCCACGTTGTCCAACGCGGAGAGGTCGTCGATGAGGTTGAAGAACTGGAACACCATGCCGATCCGGCGCCGCCGGTACAGGGCGAGGCCCTTCTCGGACAGCTCGCCCACGTTCTCGCCGTGCACCAGGACCGTCCCCTCCGACGGCCGGTCGAGCCCCGCGATCATGTTCAGCAGGGTCGACTTGCCGCAGCCCGAGGGCCCCATCACCGCCACCGCCTCCCCCGCCCCGATCCGCAGCGACACCCCGTCCAGCGCCGTGGTCTCGCCGTACTCCTTGCGCACACCGTCGAGCCGTACGACGGCCCCGCTCTCCTCTGTGACCATGGCCAGGACGCTACGGGGACCGCCGCGCGCGGACATCCCTCCGGGGATGGCACCCCGCGCGGCGGTCTCATCCCGGGGATGCAGGCGCTGCACCTCCCGGCCGATGCGCGCGGGTCGACGGTCTGCCAAGGTGAACCCGTGTGGGAGTCGGTGATGTTGGCGGGGGCGGGCGTGGCCGTGGTGTGTCTGACGGTGGCGCTGATACGGACGCGGAGGCGATGGCAGGCGGCCGTGGGAAAGCAGGGCTGGCTGCTGGAGCGGGAGCGGGAGAACGCGGCGCAGGCCGCGGTCGCGGCCGAACGGGAGCGCATCGCGCGCGAGTTGCACGACATCGTGAGCCACACCGTGAGCCTCATGGTGGTGCAGGCGGGGGCGGCCCGGGAGGTGCTGGGCACCATGCCGGACGAGGCGGCGACGGCACTGCGCGCGGTGGAGGACGCGGGACGGGGGGCGATGACGGATCTACGGCATCTGCTCGGCGTACTGGCACCGTCACCGGACGGCGAGGACGACACCGCGGCCCTCGCCCCCCAGCCCGGCCTGGACCGCCTGGGCACCCTCGTCGACCGCATCTCCTTCGCCGGGCTGCCGGTCGAGGTGCGGATCTCCGGCGAGCCGCGCCCGCTGCCGCAGGGGGTGGGGGTGACGGCGTACCGGATCGTCCAGGAGGCCCTGACCAACGCGCTGCGGCACGGCGAGGGCGGCAAGGCCGAGGTCACCGTGCGGTACGCGGAACACGCGCTGCGCGTCGAGGTGTTGAGCACCGGCCCGAGCGTCCTGACCGGCGGCACCCCGCCGCGCGCGGCCGGGCAGGGGACGGGGCGCGGGCTGCTGGGGCTGCGCGAACGGGTCGCGGTGTACGGCGGTGACCTGGACGCCCGCCGACGGCTCGGCGGCGGTTACCGGGTCCGGGCGCGCATCCCGCTGGACCGCGGGTGACGGCGCCCCGGGTCCTGGTCGTCGACGACCAGACGCTGATCCGCACCGGGTTCCGGCTGATCCTCTCCGCGCGCGGCATCGAGGTGGTGGGCGAGGCGGCGGACGGCACGGAGGCGGTGTCGCTCGCCCGCGAACTGGCGCCGGACGTGGTGCTGATGGACATCCGCATGCCGACGATGGACGGCCTGGAGGCCACCCGCCGCATCCTGAGCCGGTCCCCGGACTGCCGGGTGCTGATGCTGACCACGTTCGACCTGGACGAGTACGTCTACACGGCTCTGTCGATCGGCGCGAGCGGCTTCCTGCTCAAGGACGTCACGCCGGAACACCTGGCGGCGGCGGTGCGCCTGGTGAGCACGGGCGACGCGCTGCTCTCGCCTTCGATCACCCGCCGCCTGGTGGAACGCTTCGCGACGCCCTCCGCCCCCACGGCACCACCCACCTCGCTGTCCGCTCTCACCCCTCGCGAACTGGAGGTACTGGGCCTCCTCGGCCGAGGCCTGTCCAACACAGAACTCGCCACCCACCTCACCCTGAGCGAGGCCACGATCAAGTCCCACGTGGCCCGCATCTTCGCCAAGCTGGCCCTCCGCGACCGGGCCCAGGCGGTGGTGCTGGCGTACGAGACGGGGTTGGTGAAACCCGGTACCTAGATGGTCTAGCTTGGAGGCTAGCGCCACCAGGAACCGGAGGTCCCCCATGCCCCGCGCAGGTCTCACCGCCGGTCGTATCACCGCGGCCGCCGCCGAGCTGGCCGACGAGGTCGGGTTCGAGAAGGTGTCGTTGTCGGCGCTGGCCCGGCGGTTCGGGGTGAAGGACGCGAGCCTGTACTCGCATGTGCGCAACCTCCAGGACCTGCGGACCCGGCTGGCGCTGCTCGCGGGCGCCGAGATGATCGACCGGATCGCCCTGGCGGTCGCCGGGCGGGCGGGGAGGGACGCGCTGGCGGCCTTCGCGGACGCCTACCGGTCGTACGCCCTGGAACACCCGGGCCGGTACGCGGCGACCCAGATCCGGGTGGACCAGACCCTCGTGGCGGACTCCCCCGCCCTGCGCCGCAACGCCGAGATCACCTACGGCATGCTCCGCGCCTACGGCCTGGAGGAACCCGATCTCACCGACGCGGTACGCCTGTTGCGCAGCACCTTCCACGGCTACTGCGCCCTGGAGTCCGCGGGTGCCTTCGGCGCGCCGAGGGACGTACGCCGCTCATGGGAGCGCGCGGTCGACGCCTTGCACGTGGCGCTGGAGCACTGGCCCCGGGAGGAGAGGCCGCATGACTGACCACGACGCTGCTGCGGTCAGCGGACCAGGGACTGCACCTCGCCGTACGCCGGTGCCGCGCCGCGCGGTGTCCGGCCCGCGCGGAGGTCGGTGACCGTCTCCACGGCCGCGCCCAGCGCCCTGCGATACAGCAGCGAACCGAGGCTGACACGACGTACGCCCAGGTCCGCGAGGTGCTGGAGGGTGGGGCCCGTGGGTGAGTACAGGATGTTCAGCGGGGCGTCGAGCCGCCGGACGAGCCTGTCGATCCGTGCCGGGTCGGTCAGGCCCGGGACGAACACGCCGTCCGCGCCCGCCTGTTGATAGGCGTCGAGGCGGCGCAGGGTGTCCCGCTCGTCGCCCTCCCCCAGCCAGTGGGTGTCGGTGCGCGCGTTGACGAAGAGGCCCGGCGCCGCCTTCTTCACGGCGGCGATCTTCGCCGCGTGGAGGGCGACGGGCCCCACCCCGTCCTCCAGGTTGATCCCGACGGCCCCGACGGCCGCCAACTGCCGGGCGAACTCCCCCACCGCGTCGGGGTCCTGGCCGAAGCCGCCCTCCGCGTCGACGGAGAGCAGAAACGGCCCGCGCCCCAGCGTGAGCGCCAGCCGCAGGGTCTCGTCCCGGGTCACCGCGGCCCCGTCGGGCACGCCCAGGCCCGCGGCGACCCCGAGACTCGTGGTCCCCACGGCCGCGAACCCCTCCGCCGCGAGCGCCGCGACCGACGCGTAGTCCCAGGCGTTGGGCAGCAGCAGCGGCTCGTCCTGGTGGTGGAGGCGGGCGAAGGCGGTGTGGGTCATACGACGACGGTAGGCGGGGGTCGGTTCGGCGACCGCCGAACCGTGCTGCCGGACGCTCAGATGTGGGCCCTGACCTGCCGCACCGGATGCCCGAGTGCGGCCCCCAGCCGGCCCAGTTCCTCGTCGCCGAACCAGGCGCGCTCCGGGTTCCAGACGGCGATCTCGAAGCGGGCGAAGCCGCAGGGCCAGTCGTAGTCCAGCGCGTCGAGCGAGGTCGCCGCCCCGCAGCAGGGCACCTGCACCGCGAGCGTCTCGAACCCGTCCTCGTCGCGCCCGTCGACCAGCTCCGCCCACCACTCGGTGTCGATCGCGCCACCGCAGCGCGGGCACCCGATCTTCTCCAGGTTCTCCCCGCAGGAGACCACGGTGATCGTGTCGTACCAGGTGACCTCGATCTCGACGTCGACGCCGCCGGCGACCCCGGGCGCGAGTTCCACCACGAGCGCCTCGGTGCGGTCGGCGGCGGCCCGGTCGGGCTGCCAGGTCGGGTCGGCCGGTATGACGGAGAGGATGTCGTCACTCATGGATCACTCGCTCAGGACGGCGCGGAAGGGGCCACGAGAGTATCCCCAGCGCCCCCAACCCTTCCCGCGGCAACCACCGGGCATGACATCTGCACGACGCCCGTAAGCCTGCCACAGGCGCGCTCTGGCGGAGGACGGGCTGCCGGAGGCGTGGTACGCCACCGGCCAAGTTCCCTTGCCTCTTGACCGGTTACCACGACACATCAAAGAGGCGAAGAAGGTCGGCGGCCTGGTGGCGCACGAGGGCGGCGGTGTTCGCCCACTGCACGGGCGACGACCACACCCTTGACGGAAGTCTCACCGCCGACGAAGACCCTCCGCGCCGCCCGCGCCGCGCCCTGAGGTCACTCGACCTCGAAGTGCCGGGACACCTCCTCGATGGTGAATCTGGCCCTCAGCTTGCAGGCGGAGTTCTGGTTGGCGAACAAGCCGGCCCGCCAGAAGGCCTCCCGCCGCGGCAGAGTCCGCTGCCACGACACCGGCACGACCCACTCCCGGAGGTCCGCGCCCTCCTGCGAACCGGACCCCCCATACCGCCCCTTGACTGGCAATTCCGCCAACCGTCGCGGCGCACCATCGACGCTCACCACAGCCTCCTCGAAGGGGTGCGGCTCACCGGAGACGGTGCCCACGCCGACGTAGCCTGACTTCGGGATGTGTGTGAAGACCCGGGCGCCAAGCGGAAGGGATCGGAGGGTGCGCGAGAACCAGTCACCCCCACCGGCGGAGACGAACCCGTACCGCACAGCGTCCTCCCAGCTGCGGTCCCCGGAGTCGTCGTCCCCGAATGAGACGTACCAGTCCGTCCCGTTCCAGGGTTCCCGCTGCCCCTTCGAGCCACCGACCGGGGCGGCCGGCTCGGCGTCCTCTATGAGCCAGGTCCGTGCCAGGTAGGACCGTCCCTCGTCCTCGAAGTACCGGAAGAACAGCACGTTGATCGGCACCTCATAGCCCGAGGCCAGATACGTCACGATCCGCTCGGTCGCCGCGTCCACCTCGCCGGCGACGACGGTCAGCGTGTGCGCACCGTTCAGCGTCTCGGGCGGACTCCCCCCGAACTCGCGCGCGAAGACCTCGTCCAGTTCCTCGGGCAGTCCACGCCGACGGGCATACGTCGCGTAGATCTCCCGCACCTGCTCGTTGGTGAGGTGCTGCACCCACGACCCGTAGTCGAGAACCTGCGCCACGACCTCGCGGGGCGTACGGTCCCGCTTCAGCTCCAGCACATGCAGCCCGCCCTCTGCATCGAGCCCGAGCAGGTCGACGAACTTGCCGTGGTCGGTCGGAACTTGCCGCCCGATCAACAACAAAGGTCGCCCGAGGATGCCGGGTTCGGCCTCAATCAACTCCTCCAGCTTCGACTCCAACGGCATCCCCGGCGCCGTCACCCGCACCGGCTCGGCCCCGTCGACCCGCCACAGTCCGAATTCCAAGGGCACGCTCGACCTCCCCGCTCTGCCTCTCGCCCGCTGAACTCGCGGATCATTTCCCGCCCGGCCGCCTCAGACCCTCGCAGACCGCCTGCCCGGTCTCCTTCGCCGTCAGATAGGGCCGTACGTCGTGGGCCTTGGCTCCGTTGTGCACCAGAACGTCGGAGATCCGGTCCCCGAAGACGGGTGCCAGTTCCTTGGCAAGGGCCACGACGTCACCGCGGTCCGCGACATTGGTCCACCGTTTCACGGGTGCCGGCCAACGCCCGCGCCCGCCCACATGCGTCGGGACCAGCCGGTCCAGCACCAGTCCCCGCACACCCAACGGTGACCCCAGCGTGATCAGCGTCAGGTCGGGCAACTCGGGGTGCGCGCACAGCGCCTCGTAGGCGACCACCGTGCCGAGGGAGTGCGCCACGACGACCTCGGTGCGGTCGGTGAGGGCGCGCAGGAAGCGATCCTGGACGGCTGCCCGCACGGCCGGCTCGGTGAAGTAGCGGCGCACATGGCGGGCGTCGCGGATCATCAGCCGTTCGCCCACTCCGCTGAAGAAGCTGGAGTGGCTGAGCGCGTCCAGAGCTCGTTGCAGGACGTACGGCGTACGCCCGCGGGCCGCCACACCCGGCCCGGCGACCCGGCTCTCCACCTCGGCTGCGGCCTGCCACCAGGCCAGCAGGAGCTCTCGCTCAAGGCCCTCCTGAACGTCAGTGGCGTCCAGTTCGGGATCGCCGGAAGCGCGATGGCCGACGGGACGGAACAGGTCGCCGTAGAACGCCATGGTGACGTCATCGCGGGTGATGCCGAGGGGGGCCATGCCGTCGCGCAGGGCGGGAAACCAGTCGGTGAGCAGTGTCTCAGCACCCTTGTACTGCTGGGCTATGCCGTGGACCAGGACCACTCGGGTCACGGGAGACCCCCTGCGGACTCCTGCGGATCGGAGAGGGTGAGCACCAGAACGCCCATATACGCGGCCAGGCAGATGTGTCCGGAGGGCGCGGCGTCCACTGAGTTGATACCGCTGCCCACTTCGACTTCGGCGGTCCAGTGGGGAAACCGGGTGTCCCAGACCCGCAGGAGTCCGAGGTCGTCCCCCGCGATGAGGATCGGTATTCCGCGGACGGAGGACACTCTGATGGCACGGACCGGGGCGGCGAACGGCTCGAGTTCCGGGCCCGTGACCTCACCGGTCGCCAGATCCCAGAAGCGGAGGCGGCCGTCGCCCGCGCCCGAGACGACCACATCCCGGTCCAGGCGGAGGAAGTCCAGGCTGTACGCGCCTCTGACATGGCCGGTGAGCGGCTCGCCTACCCCGCCACCGGCCCGCAGGTCCCAAAGCCGCACGGTGCCGTCGAGGGCCGCGCTGGCCAACAGGTGTTCGGCACCGGGCGGCCCGGAGCGCAGCGCCATCACCTGCCCTGTGTGACCGGTCATCGGGGAACACACCGGAGCCTGCGTGCTCAATTCCCAGGCATGCAGGCTGTAGTCGTCAGCCACGGACACAGCGAAGGTCTTGCCGTCGATCGAGTGCAAGGAGGCTTTCCAGCAGATCCCGAACCGACGGCCGAGGCGTCGACGTGCGTCCACCGCCCAGACGTCCGCCTCCGTCCAACTGCTGGTCACGACGACTGTTTCACCGTGCAGCCGAGCGCTCACGGCACCGTAGAGCGCGTAGTTCGTCGACGTGATGTGCGGCGCGATCTGCCGACCGTCATGCAACGCGTGCACCCGTATGCCGTTGTGCGGGCTGCTCGTGACCACTGTGGGCCGCCCATCGGCGCCCGGCACGATGTCAACGGACGCGACGGTCCGATCAACACCGCACAGGGGTTCACCCTGGGGAGCCATCGTGGTGAGGTCCCAGACACGCACCTCACGGGTGAACGCGGTCACCGCCACCGGCGTCCCGTCCACCGTGCCCAGGGAAGGCGCCGGACACGGCTGCCTGCCCTCCGTCGAGTAGTTCACCAGGCCCTCGAGCGGCTGCCCGAGCGAGGCCCCTGTGGCCAGGTCCCAGACACGGACGGAGTCGTCGTACGACATCGAGGCCACGACGTCCGACCCGCCCGCCCGGGCGAGGGTGGCGCCCAGAAGCCCGTTGGTGTGGCCGACGAGTGGTCCGCCGACCGGGGCGCGCGTCACGATGTCGTGCACGTGGACGCCGTTGTCCTCCTGGGTGGAGAGCACCACGGGCCGCTCCCCTGAGAAGGCCACACCCAGAGCTTGGGCGTTCAGTGAGAGATCCTTGAGGTTGAAGAGGGCTTCGGGGCCACCCCTCACTCCCACACCGATACGCCACACATAGGCGTGGTCGAGGACCGTCGCCACGGCGATCTCCAGGTCCCGCCCGGCGCTGCGCACGGCGAGGAACCGCACCCCGCCGATGTGCCCTTTCAGCGGCCCGCACACGGGTCTCTGTGTGGCGTGGTCCCAGATCCGTACCGTTCCGTCCTCGCTGCCGCTGACGAGAACCGCTGCGGAGTCGAGCGTGCCCCAAGCGACACACCGCACCACGTTGGTGTGCCCGGTCATCGGCACCCCGAAGGGAATGCCGGTGACCGGATCCCAGCACATGACGTCCGTATCCTCGCCGCCCGTGGCCGCGAAGGTCCGTCCCCTGACAGTCCCCAGGGCCACCGCGGTCACCGGGCCCCGGTGTCCCTCCGCCGGTCGGCCCACCTGAGTACGCGTCCGCAGGTCCCAGATGCGGGCCGTCCCGTCAGCCCCGCCGGTGATCGCCAGCGGGCGGTCCGCATGGACGGCAACGCACTGGACCTGACCGCTGTGCCCCTCAGCCGGCTGGTCGGCGGACAGATCCCAGATCCGGGCCGTCCGGTCGACGCCGGCCGTCACCGCGAGCGACGCGTCCCCTCTGCTCGTCAGCGCTGCCGCACGGATGTCGTCGGCGTGACCCCTCAGCGGAGGTCGGAGTTGCCGCATCGTGTCCAGGTCCCACAGCCGCGCCTCCTGGCGACCGGTCGTGAGGGCAACGATGCGGTCGCGGTACCGCCCGACCACGGCCGACTGCACCCCGCTGCGGATGTGGTACCGGTGCGCTACGGCCGGCTCACCGATCTGTCGCCGGGTCACCAGATCCCACAGGGTCAGCATGCCGGTGCTGTCCCCGACGACCAGGGCGATCACGCCCGTGTCGAGCTGAGCCACGCACAGCGCCGTCACGGCACCCGCTGGACCCACAAGGGGCGCGTCGTCCAACCGCGCGTCGCCGCCCCCGGGAACCTCACTGAGGTCCCACACTCGCACGGCCTTGTCATAACCCCCGGTGACCGCCACCGTCCGGCCGTTGATGTCACACAGGGCCGCGTCCTGTACCGACCGCCGGTGCCCGGACAGCGCGGCCCCGAGTTGCCTGCGTTCCAGCAGGTCCCACAGCCGCGCCGTGCCGTCGTCGCTCGCCGTGAGCACGACCGGCCGCCCGGCCAGGATGCCGGTCCTGATCGCCCGGATCTGGTTGGTGTGGCCGGTCAGCGGCTTGCCGTACTCCTGTCCCGCCGACAGGTCCCACACCCGGACCGTCCCGTCGACGCCACCGGCCAATGCCACCGTGTAGTCCTCGAGCTCGCCGATGGCGACAGCGCTCACCGCGACCTCCATCGCCAGCGGCTTGCCGATCTGCCGCTGTGTCGTGAGGTCCCACGCACGCACCGTCGCGTCCAGGCTTCCGGTGACGGCGACGGCGCGCTCGTCTAGGTGCCCAACGGCAACGCAGTCCACACGCCTCTCATGACCGCTGAGCAGGCGGTGCGCTCCGCTGGCCGACCACCATGCCCACAGTGCGGTCCAGGGCCGCGAGACGGCCAAGTCCTCAATGCGATCCGCGAGGTAGTCGGCGTCGCAGCGTCGGGCCGACAATTGCAGATCCGCAGCGCGAGTGCCGAGCGGCCGGTCGGTGGTCAACCGGTGCGCCACCTGCTCGTACGCCGTGCGGATGTGTCGAGACGCATCTCCGTCGACAGAGGTCAACGCTCGGAGCAGCCCCAGTGGTTCGCTGGCCAGCAGGAACCCGGGGTCCTCGATCAGCTCTCCCAGCCGCCCTGCTGCGGCGGCGTGCGTGGCCAAGTGCTGTCGTACGTACGGCGGCGCCCCGAACCAGTCCCGTCCGGCCGGAATGACGGAGATCAGCGCGTCGACCACGGCACTCTGGATCTCCGACGTCGCCCGCCCTGCCGTCTTCCGCAGATGCTCGGCGAGGGCCTTGTGGTAGAGCCGGTACACCGAACGTCGGTCGTCGTCGACGACCTCCGCCACATACGCTTCGGCCACGTCCAGTACCCAGGACACGTCGGCCTCGGTGCACTCGGTCCCGGACAGCACCGTGCTCAAGGTGGTCCAGATCCGCCCCCGTGGCAGGCCCGTGCCCTCGGAGAAGGCGAGAGCAAGGAGCATGCGCCGTACCCGGGGTTCGTCCGGGCCGAAGCGGGCCAGGTAGTCGTCAAAGGCCTCGCCGATCTCGCTCGGCAGGTAGTCCGCCCAGCCGGGGCGGCGGATGTCGACCGGCTTCCGGTCCGAACGCAGGGTGCGAGCCGTGGTCCTGGCATACAGGTACACTCCGGCGGCACGCGAGGCGACGCCTTTTGCGACGGCCTCGGCGAGTTCGGGCCGCCCGCGATACGGGCTCTGGACCTCGGGTTCCTGCGTGGCCAGGAGCATCTTGCCGACGTATCCGGCGACGTCCTCGGGCTCCGCCCGGTAGCCCGGCCGGTCAAGGTCCACGCAGACGAAGGTGGGCCCAAGCGGCGTGACGAGTTCGTGACGTGTGCCCACCAGCAGCCGGACGCCCTGGATCTCGGACATCGGCCTGAGCAGTTCCCTGGTGATCCGCCGTGGTTCGCCGTGGCCGCCGGCGTCGGCCGCTGTATCGGATCCCGCCTCGTCGACCGCGTCCACGACGATGACGACCGGCGGCCCCTTGCGCCCCCGCCGGGTCAACTCCTGCAGCAGGGCGGCCGCGCCGTCAACCACCACGCCGAGGTGGTCCGCGATCCGCTCGACGATGTCGTCGAGGCGCTTGTGGCGTGCGTGCACCGCAGCCGTGACGCACCCTTGCGGTACGACGGTCGCGGGTTCGAGGCCGGTGAGATCGAACCGGGACCGGTAGCCGGGATCCGACAACGCGACCACCCGGCCGAGAACCGCCGACTTGCCGCACCCGGGTCGGCCCGTGACGACCCGTCCCATGCCGTCACCCTCGTCCGCCGTGAGCCATCGGCTGAGTTCGGCCAGTACTCGGGTGCGCCCGCTGAAGTACAGACCGTGCTCGGACTCGAACTCCACTCCCCGTGCACGCGGTCCGAAATGATCGGCAAGGTCCTGGGCGGCCACCCGGCGCTGGACTTCCAGGTCCGTCCCGATGGGCGGTAAGGCCTCCCGGAAACCGGAGTTGGGGAGGAAGGGCGCGAGTCCCGTTACCAGTCCGCTGGCCAGTTCCGCCCGCTGGCCGAGGCCGTCCGCCTCGAATGTCTCGTTGACCGCTTTCACCAGTTCGGTGAGGTCCAGGAACTGCTGTCGCTGCCCGGTGCGTTCCGTCGTCACGTCCACGGCCCTGCGCAGTGCGCTGACGAACCGGCCGTCCTCGGCAACGTCCTTGCGTCGGGCGGAGGCCAGAAACCACAGGCCGGAGGAGCTGCCCGTGCCGCCGTGTCGGTGGGCGATCGACTGCAGGGCCACTCCGGCGGCCTCGGCGCTGCCCGCGCCGCCGGAACAGGTGTCCAGGATCAGCAGCAGATGGCGTAACTCGCCCCGGCAGAGGATGCGTACCAGGTCCTCGGTCGCCAGGGCGGTCGTGGCCGCGTCCGCGTCGTGCGAGTCCCAGCAGAGCAGGTAGTGCCGGTCGCGGTCCTCGACGAGACCGTGCCCGGCGAAGTAGACGGCGACCACGTCGTCGCGCTGCAGACAGGTGTCCGCCGACCAGTGACGCAGTTTCTGGCGGACCTGCTCCGCCCCGTCGTACTCGCCGAGCCCGGGCAGAACCGACCGGTACCCCAAGCCCTCGAAGAGTTCCCGTGTCGCCCGGACATCGGAAGGCACCTTCCGAAGCTGCTCGTCCGCCGACATGTTGCGGTACCGGCCGATGCCCAGCGCCACGAAGAATCGTCGCCCCACGTACAGCCCACCCCGTCCCCCGGCAGCCTTTGGTCAAGACTGTAGCGGCGCAGTAGCCCTGTGTGCCCGTCCACCGCGAAGCAGCCGCCCGCGGTTGCCCCCGGCGCGCTCAGCTCACCTCGGCCCATCCGTCGCCGATTCCGATCCGGGAGGTGTCGCCGTCGGCCCAACGCACCACGAGCTCGCCGGAGTTCAGCATGCTCACGTCCGCCGTGCCGGTCAGTGGGGTGGGGTTCGGTTCCGCTGTGAGGCGGGCCAGGGCCGCGAAGAGGGTGGGGTCCTCGCCGGTGGTGCCGGTGAGGTCGTCGGACAGGGCGGCCAGCGGGGCCAGTTCCGTCCGTACGCCGTCCCCCGCCGCCCAGCCGGTCACCCGGACCGCCGTCCCCGGTTCCGTGCCCGCCACCAGGTACGCCCGCACCTCCACCGCCCCCCGCACCAGCACCACGCTCGTCACCCGGGCGCCCGAGGCCGTCGTGTGGCGGGAGGCCGCCCAGTCGGCGCCCACACCCAGCGGTTCGATGGACGCGCGGGTCGGGTCGTCGGCGACGAAGACGCTGTTGTCGTACGACGGTGAGGGCTCCGTCGCCGTCGAGTAGGCGAGCCGCGAGTAGTAGGGGTCGTAGTCGGGGTGCTCGCTGCCGTGGTTGTGGAGCCGGACCAGGCCGTCCGAAGCCGTGGACTGCAGCAGCCAGTTGGGTGGGGTGATCGGGTGTGAGGTGTCCGGGGCCTCCGACGGGCCTGGTTCCTCCGTCGCCGTCCACGCCTCGTGCTCCGGCGGAAGGAGCAGGCAGAGGAAGGCCTTGCTCGCCCAGTAGGGGGAGGCCGGACCCGAGTAGTTCTGCAGGACGGCGGGGTTCGGGCCGTGCCAGCCCAGGGTCAACAGGCCGCGCTCGTCCGTCGCGCCTCGGTCCAGGAAGTGGCGCAGAGCGCCGGAGGCCAGACGCCGGGTCTCGCCCGGGCGCAGGGGGGTGTGCCCGGTCAGCTCTCCCAGCCACAGGGGGGCCGTCGTCGCGAAGCGGTACGTCAGGGAGCGGCCCTGGTGCAGGGGCGCGCCGTCGGCGGCGAACAGGCGGGCGTAGTCCTCCAGGTGGCGGGAGAGTCTGCCGCCGTACAGGGTCAGCAGGTCCGCGTCCTGCGCCAGCCACGCGTGCAGCACCGGGTAGAGATGCATCGCCCAGCCGTTGTAGTAGTCGAACTTGCGTCCGTCGCCGTCGGTGTACCAGCCGTCCCCGAGGTACCACCGCTCGATGCGTTCCAGGCCGCGGTCGATCGCCTTGCGGGACGCCTCCGGCTCGTGGCCCACCGACTCCAGGAAGCCGCCCACCGTCACCGGGAACAACTCCCAGTTGCACGGCCAGGGTTCGGCCGTCAGCGCGTCGCCCAGCCACTGGGCCGCCCGTTGCCGCACGCTGTCGTCCAGGCGGTCCCACAGCAGCGGGCGGGTCAGGCGCAGGGCCAGGGCGATGGACGCTGCCTCCACCAGCGGCTGGCTGCGGTGCCTGACCTGGGGCCAGACTCCCGCGGTGCCGGCCGCGAGGCCCTCGGCGTACCGCTCCAGCGCCGTCTCGTCCCGGCGGAAGGCCGCCAGCAACAGCGTACGGGCGTAGCCCTCCAGGCCGTCGGAGAGCCGGCCGGAGAAGCTCTGCCGGTCGCCGGGGAGGTGGTACAGGGCCCGGTCGGGGGTGGCGTACGGCTCCACCGCGGCGAGCAGGGCGTCGGCGGCCGCCTCCCAGTGGGCGCGGGTGTACCCGGTGTACGGGCTGAGGAGGCTGTCGTCGGGGGGCAGTTCCATCGGCGGCGGTTCCTTCCGGCTACGGGCCTGGGGCGCCCCGGTTCCGGTCGGGACGCCCCAGGGGTTCATCCCACCCTCACTCGGCCCTCGGGCACCAGACCCTGGACCAGGAGTTCGTCGCGGACCAGTTCGGCGTAGGCGGTGGCTCCGCGCACCGAGGTGTGGGTGTTGTCCCGCTTCTCGTTGTACAGGTAGAGCGCCTTCGAGCCCTCGACGCCCAGCGATTCCACGAGCGCCTTGGTTCTCGCCGTCAGGTCGATCAGCGGGACGCCCTCGGCGGCGGCGACCGAGCGGACGACCGCGGGATGGTCCACACCCAGGCCGTTCACCAGCAGGGCCGTGCCGTTGTTCAGCGTGCCGTCGGAGTTGAACCAGCGGCGCACGATCGGTGTGACGAGCACGGGCTCGCCGCCCCGCTCCCGCACTCCGGCCACCAGGGACTCCAGATTGGCGCGGTACGTCGGCTCGTCCGTGGTCTTGTCGTTGTGCGCGAGCTGGATCAGGACGAGGTCGCCGCGGTGGATCCGGGGCCGCACGGTGGCCCACAGCTGCGGGTTCCCCAGGTAGGTGCCCGTACTTTCGCCGGAATCGGCGTGGTTGGCGACGGAGACGCCCTTGCGCAGGTACCGCGGGAGCTGCTGGCCCCAGCCGTAGTAGGGGTCTCCGGGCTGGTCGCAGACCGTGGAGTCGCCGACGAGGAAGATCTGGCGGGCGTGCCGGGCGGGGGTCACCCGGATGTCGGCGAGCGCGGGGGCCGATCCGCCGAAGGCCAGATCCAGGCCGGGGGCACCGTCGGCGCCGGTCGGCTCGCCCTCGGGGGTGCGGACGTCCACGGTGAAGCTGCGGGCGACCCGCTCGCCCGCCGGGACGACCGTCTCGGGCAGCAGGGCACGCCGGGTCTCCCCGACCACGCTCGTACTCGACTCCGCCGCGCCGCCGAGAAGTACCTTCACGTCGTACGTGCCGGGCGGGAGGTCGAAGTGGCAGGCGGTGGCGGTGCAGGCGGACGGTCCGTGAGCGGACGCGGCCTGCGCCGGTACGGCAAGCGCGGTACCCAGCGTCACCGCCACCAGCACGGCGATCTTGAAACGTCTCACGCGGCTCCTCCGTCACGATGAGCAGTTCGGGGACGACGCCCCCGGGGCTGGTCGGGGCTGGTCAACTGCCACGTGTCCACTGCTGGTTGGACCCGCCGTTACAGGTGTACGTGATGATCGCGGCGGAGTTGGCGGTGGACGCGCCGTTCACGTCCAGGCACTCGCCCGTCGCGCGGGACGTGACGGTCACGTAGGAGCCGGTGGTGGTCACGGACCACTGCTGGTTCGTGGCGGAAGCGGCGCAGCTCTCCTGGGTGACCGTGTTCGCGTTCTCCTGCACGCACAGTGAGCTGTGCCGGGTCATCAGCTGGTGGTAGCCGCCGCCGACGGACCTGAACCAGTACCTCTGGTTGGTGCCGCCGTTGCAGTCGTACTGCTTGATCTGGGCGCCCTGCCACTGAGACTGGCTGGTCACGTCGGCGCACCGGCCGGAGTGCCGGGCGATCAGGGTGTGGTACGTGGCGCTCGTGCCGCTGATCGTGCCGGTGGCCGTGTCCACGGTGACCTCCGGCGTCCAGGACATCGACATCGTGGTGGGGGTCGGGAAGGTCAGCGGCAGCCACACATAGCGGGAGTCGTTGACGGTCCCGCCGAAGGAGTTGCCCCAGCGGTCGCCCAGGTACAGATACGAGGTGGCCGAACTCCCCTGCACGGGAAGCACGTACGCGGTCTGGGAGCCGTAGGTCGTGGAGTCGCCGACGTTCGTCATGGCGGTCCACGGTCCGGCGAGGGAGGTCGCGGTGGCGTACTGCTGCTGGTTGGGGTTCCAGCCGGTGGCGCCCGAGGTGAGCATGAAGTAGACCCCGCCGCGCCTGAACAGCGACGGCGCCTCGCGGTGGCCGCCGTGCCAGGGGTCGGCGACCAGGGCGGCGACCCCGGTGTAGTCGCCGGTCAGCCGGTAGATGTGCAGGTCGTAGTTCTCCCGGGTGGCCGAGACCATGTAGCCGGTGCCGTCGGTGTCGACGAAGACCGTGATGTCCCGGGACATGTGCTGGCCGAGCGGGCGGAAGCTGCCCTGCCAGGTGTAGTTCCCGTCCACCGTGTCGGAGACGGCGACGGCGGCGCGCGCCTCGCTGTAGTCGGTGCCGTTCTCCTTGTGCATCCACATCACGAACTTGCCGGTGGAGGCGTTGTACATGACCTTGGGCCGCTCGATGTTGGCGGTGGCCAGCTCGGGGTCGCTCGCCTCGGTGAGGACGTGGTTGCGGAACTCCCAGTTCTTCAGGTCGGTGGAGCGGTAGGCGTCGACGTACCGGAAGGTGTTGTCGGCGTTGCGGTTCTCGCCGAACCAGTAGTAGTACGCGCCGACCTTGATGACTCCCCCGCCGTGCGCGTGCACGGGGTTGCCCGAAGTGTCGGTGAAGCGGGTGCCGTTGGCGACGGTCTGGGGGGCTGCCTGGGCAGGCGCGGCGGTGACCAGGGCTCCGGCGAGGGCCAGAGCGAGGGCGAGCAGGACCGCGTACACACGTCTCATCTCACGCACTCTCCTCGGCCGTGTCGGCCACGGGGACGCCGAAGTCCGGGGTTCCGTCGGCCTTCCGGCCGAGGGCCTGGATCCGGGTCTGCCGGTTGGGGTCGTTCAGGGGGTCGCCGACGATCTCCTTGTACGGGCGGGAGTGGTAGACGAGGACGTCGGTCCGGCCGTCCTCGGCGACGGTGAAGCTGTTGCGGCCCGGGCCGTACTGCCGGGTGGTGTCGGAGAGTCGTACCTGAGGGCCCGTCAGGGTCCACGGGTTGGCCATCCTCGACAGCCACAGCGCGGTGTTGTTGGCCATGCCGGGCCCGTGCTGGGCCCGGGCGAGACAGCGGGTGCCGCGGTGGGTGAAGGTGGTGGCGTCCAGCGAGAAGGTCTCCCACTGCGTCCTGAGCCGCCCGCGCTCCACCCAAGTGCCGTGGACGGGGTTGGCGTTGGCGCTCTCCAGCACCCGGATGCGCATCGCCCAGACGTCCTCGGCGGGCGCGGCGGCGAAGTAGATGTACCACCTGCCGCCGATGCGGTGGATCTCCGGCGCCCAGATGTGGGCGCCCATGTCACCACTGGTGCGCCTGCGCCAGATCACGGACTCGGCGGCGGTGGTGAGGCCGCCCAGGGTGCGCGAGCGGCGCAGGATGACGCGGTCGTACTCCGGGGCGGTGGCGGTGAAGTAGGAGAAGCCGTCGGAGTGGCGGTGGATGTGCGGGTCGGCGCGGTGGGGGACGAGCGGATTAACGTACGGGGCCGCCTTCTTCCGGCTCGGGGCGGCGTCGGCCACGGTGGGGGTCGCGGCGAGGGCTCCCGCGCCGACGGCGCCCTCCAGCATCGGTTGGCGACTCGGGATCCGGGGCAGGTCGTCGTCTTCGCGGCTCATACGGACTGCCTCTCGGGGGTGGGGGTACCTCGGGACACTCACGGATGTTCGATATGACGAATGACATCTGGCATGACGAACGCCGAAAAGGTAAGGGGGTGTTAGGGGGAGGTCAACGGGTCGGACGAGACAAAGCGCGTCAGACCTTGGGGGGTTGGGCGGACTTCGGTTGTCACCGGCAGCCCATTGCGGCCCAACTCAACGAATGATGAGATTTGTCTCATGATGGATCAGAACGTCGTCGTGGACGACGAGGTCGAGGTGTTGGTCGTCGGCGGCGGGCCCGTCGGGCTCACCGCGCGGGCGCTGCTGGAGCGCTGGGGCGTACGCGTCCTGCTGGTGGAGAAGTACCGCGAGTTGTCCCCGTTCCCCCGGTCGCGGCTGGTCAACGTGCGGTCGATGGAGATCTTCCGGCAGCTCGGGATCGACGACCGGATCACGGCGGCGGGATTCGCCCCGGAGTTCGGCCGTATCCGCTTCCGGGAGTCCCTGATCGGACCCGACTTCGCGTCGGCGGCGATGGTCGGGGTCGACGCGCCGGTGGCCGAGAGCCCGTCGCTCGGCGTGCTCACCTCGCAGGACCGGCTCGAACCCCATCTGCTGGCCGCGGGAAGCACGCCGGTGCGGTTCGGGGTCGAGCTGACCGACCTGACCGAGGAGGCCGACGGGGTGGTGGCCGGGCTCGTCGACCACGGGCGCGGGGTGCCCCTGCGGATCCGCGCCCGGTATCTGCTCGCCGCCGACGGCGCCAACTCCACCGTGCGCAGGCTGCTCGACATCGGCACCGAGGGGCCAGGGGCCGTCGGGAACATCAGCACCCTGGTGTTCGACGCCGACCTCACCCCTTGGAGCGCCCGGCACCCCGCCGGCGTCTACGTCACCCCGAACGGCACGATCATCCCGCTCTACCCGGAGGGCGGCTGGGCCTGGTTCGGGGCCACCCCGGAGAACCCGGATCGCGCCGACTGGACCGGTTTCATCGCACACACCCTCGGCACGGCGGCCGACGTACCCCTCCAGGTGCTGCGGGCGCAGCACTGGACGATGAAGGCGTTCATCGCCGAGAGGTTCCGGCACGGCAGGGTCCTGCTGGCCGGCGACGCGGCGCACGCGGTGCCGGTCGTCGGCGGTCTGGGCATGAACGCCGGAGTGGCCGACGCGCACAACCTCTGCTGGAAGCTGGCGGGCGTCATCCAGGGGTGGGCCGGGCCGAGTGTGCTGGACAGCTACGAACCGGAACGGCTCCCCGTCGCCCACCGGACTCTGCGGCAGGCGGTGGCCAACTCCGAGCTGATGTTCCAGGTCCAGGCCCGGCGCCGCAGTCAGCTGGAGGCCGGGGCGGCGAGCACGGAACAGATCGAACTCCCCTGGTCGGAGCGGTACTTCGCCACCCTCGGGCTGGTGCTCGGCGTCGCCTACGACTCCACCGCCGTACTCCCGGACGGGACCGCCCCGCCCGAGCAGGCCGACTCCACCACCGAGTACGTGCCCTCGGCGCGGCCCGGTCACCGCATGCCGCACTTCTGGCTGGCGCCGGACCACTCCACGCTCGACACCCTCGGCGAGTGGTTCACCCTGCTCACCGCCGATCCCGCCGTCTGGGAAGGGCACACCGCGCCGCCCTGGCCGCTGCGGGTCGAGAACCTGCCCAAGGAGCACGCCGACGGGTGTGGCCTCGGCCCGCGCGGAGCGGTGCTCGTCCGGCCCGACGGTCATGTCGCCGCCCGCTGGCCGGACGGCCCGCCGCGGGACTCGGCGCTGACGGAGGCCCTGACGGCGATCAACGGAACATGACCACATGGTGGGCATCCGGCCCACCCATTGGACAGGGAGGGCCCGCTGACCAGGTGCTGGACTAACGTCATGACATGACCAGCGACCCCTCCCTCGCCCAAGCCCTCGCCGCCGGCCCCGTCGTCCTGGACGGCGGGATGTCCAACCAGCTGGAGTCCGCCGGGCACGACCTGAGCGACGAGCTGTGGTCGGCACGGCTGCTCGCGGAGCGGCCGGAGGCGATCACCGAGGCGCACCTCGCGTACTTCGAGGCCGGCGCGGACGTGGCGATCACCTCCAGCTACCAGGCCACCTTCGAGGGGTTCGCGCAGCGCGGGATCTCCCGGGAGCGGGCGGCCGAGCTGCTCGCGCTGAGCGTGGAGCTGGCCCGCGAGGCGGTACGGCGGGCCGGGGCGAAGGGCGTGACGCGGCCGCTGTGGGTGGCCGCCTCGGTCGGCCCGTACGGCGCGATGCTGGCCGACGGCTCCGAGTACCGGGGCCGGTACGGCCTCTCCGTGGCCGAGCTGGAGCGCTTCCACCGCCCGCGCCTGGAGGTGCTGGCCGAGACCGGGCCCGACGTCCTCGCCCTGGAGACCGTGCCGGACGCCGACGAGGCGCGGGCGCTGCTGCGGGCGGTGCGCGGACTCGGGGTCCCGGCGTGGCTGTCGTACTCCGTGGCCGGCGACCGCACCCGCGCGGGCCAGCCGCTGGAGGAGGCCTTCGCGCTCGCCGCCGACGCGGACGAGGTGATCGCGGTCGGCGTGAACTGCTGCGCCCCCGAGGACGTGGACACGGCGATCGCGACAGCGGCGCGCGTCACCGGCAAGCCGGTCGTCGTCTACCCCAACAGCGGCGAGTCCTGGAACGCCGCCTCCCGCACCTGGCACGGCCACTCCACCTTCACCCCGGCCCAAGTCCGCGCCTGGCGGGACCACGGCGCCCGCCTCATCGGCGGATGCTGCCGAGTGGGTCCGCAGGCGATCTCGGGGATCTCGACGGCGGTACGGGGGTAGGGGCGGGACCATCGAGCGCGGCACACGGCCGGGCGGGCCCTTCGGCGAGCTCGCGCTGCCCGTGGACGCCGAGCCGGGTGCGGCGGGAGGGCGGCCCCGGCTGGGCGGGGTGAGCGTGGTCAGTGGCGTCGCACGGCGCCGGGGAGCCGGAGCCGTCGTACGACTGAGTGCAGTTCCGTGCCACGCATGGGCGAACCGTCGGCCGGGTCCGATGCGGGTGGGGGTTCCTCGGGAGTGACGTCGGCGGCCCACAGGGCCAGCTCGCGGTCCCGGGGGCCGTACGCGGTGTGCGGCTCGCCCTCGCCGAAGACCCGCACGGGGTGGGTGTCGTCCCAGTGCCGCCAGCCGGGGTCGCCGGTCTCGGCGAACCGCACCCAGGTCCGGTGCATCACCTCGGACAGTTCGGGCGGGGCGCCCTCACCGGCGAGTTTCGCGGACTCGGGGGTGTCGCCGGTGCCGAAGACGAAGCCCAGTTCGAGGGCGTGGCAGGAGCCGAGCCCCGGCCGGTTGGACGGCCAGGCGAACTCGTACACGTACGAGCTGTCCGGGCGGGCGTCGGCCAGCCGGTGCAGCGGGATCCGCAACAGATGGTCGGTGACCATCTGGCCGACGATCTCGGCGGTACCGGCCTCGGGGTGCAGGGTGCGATAGCCGCGCGGCACCTCGTGGCCGCACCGGCAGCGGGCCATGGCGCCGGCCAGCGCGACCGGTCCGAGCCGGTCGACGCGCTCCAGCAGCCCGCCGGGCACCAGCCACAGCCGGTACTCGTCCCGGGTCCAGCCCGTCATCAGCTGAACGCCCCGCGCCACCGTGCCGTCGACAAGGGCCTCCTGGGGGTCTCGCGGTACGAGGTCGCCGTCGACGACGATCCCGAAGGCGGGCCCGCCGAGCACCGGGCTGCTGAGCCTGCCCGCCTCCCCCTGGACGCGCAGCAGCAGCTCCCGGTCGACCTCGGCGAAGGCGGCGGCCGTGGCGGGGATCTTCAGCCGGGTGGCCATACGGCGCACCATCCGCCGTACCTTGTCCCGCTCGGCGGCCTCGGGCGACCCGCTCTGCAGAATCGCGCGCCTCACCAGGCCCTGCGCCTGCGGGGCGGCCAGGAGCGCGCCCGTGCTCATGGCCCCGGCGGACTGTCCGGCCAGGGTGATCCGCTCGGGGTCGCCGCCGAAGGCCCCGATCGAGGCGTGCACCCACTCCAGGGCGGCGAGCTGGTCGCGCAGTCCGGGGTTGGCGGGGGCGTCGGGGAACAGCCCGTACCCCTCGACGCCGAGCCGGTAGTTGACCGAGACCAGCACGACCCCGTCCCGTGCGAAGTGCCGCCCGTCGTACACGGGCACCCCGGAGGACCCGCGGGTCAGGGCGCCCCCGTGCAGCCACACCAGGACGGGCAGCCGCGCCCCGGGACCGGGCTCGGGCGTCCAGACGTTCAGGTTGAGACAGTCCTCGCCCGCCACCACCGGGTCGGACAGATACTGCGCGAAGGCTTCGGAGTACGGCGGTTTCGGCGCCGTGGACCCGAAGGCGCCGGCGTCCCGCTCACCGTCCCAGGGCTCCGGCGGCAGCGGCGGCCGGAACCGGCGAGGGCCGAAGGGAGGTGCCGCGTACGGGATGCCCCGGAACACCGCGACACCGTGCTCGTACCGGCCACGTACAGCCCCGTAAGGGGTGCTGACCACGGGGTTCGTCCGGTTCGCCGCCATGCGCCCACCAGCCCTTCGCCATGCTCCTGCACCGTTCACATCAGAGCACCACAGCGCCCGAATGTATTCCTGTGCGGGTGCGGGGACGCGGCCACTTGGCGTACGTCAGCGGGGCGGCCGCGGCGGGTGGTGCCACGACCGGTTCACCCCCGCGGTCCGCGACCGGTTACCTCATTGACCATGGTTTCTCGGCCGACCTACGGTAGAAGGCGCTTTCTGCACCTGTTTCCATCAGCCGATCGGGAGAGCCATGCCCAGCCGCTCCGAGCAGCCACCGAGGGCCGTGTTCGCGATGGACCCGATCCATGTCCCCCGGCTCTTCCCGCCGTCGCTGATGGCCAGGCTGCGGGAGGCATGCGCCATCGAACCGACCCTGGTGGCGACGGACTTCACCAGCCCCGCCACCGCGGCGGCACTCGCCGGGACCGAGATCCTGATCACCGGCTGGGGCTGCCCGAGGCTGGACGCCACGCTGCTGGGCGCGGCCCCCGGGCTCCGCGCCGTGCTCCACGCGGCAGGCTCGGTCCGCAGCCTCGTCGGCGACGAGGTATGGCAGAGGAAGATCACGGTGTCCAGCGCGGTGGTGGCGAACGCCGTGCCCGTGGCCGAGTACACCCTCGCGATGATCCTCCTGGCGGGAAAGGACGCCTTCGCCCACCGTGACCGCTACCGCTCCACCCACACGCCCCCCACACACGCGGAGACGTCGGACACGGGCAACATGGGCCGGCGCGTGGGCGTGATCGGGGCCTCCCGGGTGGGCAGACGCCTGCTGGACCTGCTGACCCCCTTCGACTTCACGACGCACCTCCACGACCCGTACGTCGGCCGGGCGGAAGCCGCCGGACTCGGAGCCGAACTCCTCCCCCTGGAAGACCTCCTGCGCCGCAGCGACATCGTCACGCTGCACGCCCCCGACCTCCCCGAGACCTACCGCATGCTGGACGCTCCCCGCCTGGCGCTCATGCGGGACGGAGCGGTCCTGATCAACACGTCCAGAGGAGCCCTGATCGACCCGGACGCCCTCACGGACGAACTCGTCTCCGGCCGCCTGAGCGCGATCCTGGACGTGACGGAGCCCGAACCACTCCCGCCCGGCTCTCCCCTCTACGAGCTGCCCAACGTCCTCCTCACCCCGCACATCGCCGGGTCCCTGGGCAACGAACTGCAGCGCCTCGGCCGAACGGTCGTGGAGGAACTGGAACGCCTCACCGCGGGCCTCCCCCCGGCCCACGAGGTACGCCGGACGGACCTGAACCGGGTGGCGTGACGGACAGCTCGGCCCGACTCCCCCGCGAGCACCCGCCCCTTCCCGCCGCCCTGCCGCGAACCTAGGGTAGGAAGCGCTTACCGTCCCGGAGACTTTCGATGGCCCTCGGGCGGGCCGGAGAGGTGGTTCCCGATGGTCCGTACGGGGAGTGCGAACGTGGCGACCGGGCCGACCCTGGCGGTGGTCGCCCGCGAGGCGGGGGTGTCCGTGCCCACCGCCTCCAAGGTAGTCAACGGCCGCGAGGACGTCGCCCCCGAGACTCGGCGGCGGGTCAGCGAGGCGCTGGACCGGCTCGGCTATGTCCGCCGGCCCCGTTTCGACGCGGTCCGGGCGCCGGGTCTGATCGATCTCGTGGTGCACTCGCTGGACACGTCCTCGTCCGGCGCGGTCCTGCACGGGGCTGAGGCGGCGGCGCACGACGAGGGCCTGGAGGTGATCGTCTCGACCGGGCTGCCCCGGGGCGTGGGCGGCCGTCCGGGGCGCGACTGGCTGGACAGGATCACCGCGCGCGGGTCCTCGGGGGTGCTGTTGAACCTGTCCGACCTGACCTCCGCCCAGTACAGCCGGCTGGAGCAGCGCCGCATCCCGTTCGTGCTGATCGACCCGGTGCTCGAACCGCCGCCGGGGGTGGTGTCGGTGGGCGCGGCGAACTGGCGGGGCGGGGTCGTCGCGACCGAGCATCTGCTGGCGCTCGGGCATGAGCGGATCGCCGTCGTGGCCGGTCATCAGCACACCGTGGCGGGCGACGCCAGGGTGGCCGGCTACCGCTCGGCGCTGGTCGCGGCGGGCGTGCGGCACCGGCCGGAGTACGTCCGGCACGCGGGCTCGGACGACGGTCTCGCCCGGCGCCGCACGCTGGAGCTGCTGGACCTTCCGGAGCCCCCGACGGCCGTCTTCGTCTGCTCGGACCGGCTGGCCCGGGGAGTCTACGAGGCCCTGGCGGAAAGGGAGTTGAGCATCCCGCACGACGTGAGCGTGGTCGGCTTCGACGATGTTCCGGAGTCCCGCTGGATCACTCCGGCACTCACCACGGTCCGCCAGCCGCTGTCGGAGATGGCGGCGACGGCCCTGCGGCTGCTGGTGCGCATGATGGACGGGGACCGTCCGGAGAGCACCCGTACGGAACTGTCGACGCGGCTGGTGGAGCGGGCGAGCACGGCGGCGCCGCGGCTGTCATGTCCCGTGGGTCCGGTGTAGGGCGCCGCTCGCCGCCCACTGGATCCCGCCCCGCAGATGCGCGCGGAAGGCGGGGTCGTCGTAGGCCTCCGCCGTATGGCCGAAGGCCGTGTAGAAGACCCGCCCCGCGCCCTGTTCACGGCACCAGGCGAGCGGATGGTCGGCGCCCATGCCGCCGCCCTCGTACGACGACTCGTCGGCGGAGAGCAACACCCGAACCGCGTCACGGGGGTTGGTGTCGAAGTCGTACCACTCGTCCGTGAAGTCCCAGGTGGACGGCAGATGGCGGGTGGCCGGGTGGTCGTGGTCCTCGACCAGGGCCCGGCCCGGCTGGAGGGCGGGGTGCCGGGTGAAGCGGGCGCCCAACAGCCGTCCGTAGTACGGCCATGAGTACTCGGTGCAGGCCGCCGCGTGCACGCCGACGAAACCGCCGCCCGCCTCCACGTACCCGGCCAGCCGCTCCCGGCCGGCCGGGGTCAGCACCTCACCGCTGGTGGAGAGGAAGACGACGGCGGCGTACGGCTCCAGGGGCCCGGCGAGGACGGCCGGGTCCTCACTGTGGTCGACCGCGAAGTCCCCGAGCGAACGCAGAGAGGCCACGGCGGCCGGGATGGAGTCGTGCCGGTAGTCGGTGGTCCGGGTGTAGACGAGCAGACGCGGTCCCATACCCGGCGAGCCTAGGCCCGGTGCGCCAGGGTGCCGCCGGGCGGCCCGGGAATTCCGGGACGGGTCACGCGCGGCCGGGACTGCCGGACAGGTCCCGGGGGGCCGGGAAATGGCAGGTCCCGGCGGCGGGCCCCGCCGGACAGGGGTCGGGTGGCCAGGATTTACGGGAAGGGCCCTGGGGGCCGGGCACCGCCGGACAGGACATGCCGCCGCGGGTGCAGCCCGCGGGCGATGGAACCTCCGCACCGCCTGCCGCGGCTGCGCCCCCGCCGAACCACCGAACAGACCCCGCGCGACCGGGAACTGCAGAACCGTCCTCGCGCCACCGGGACTGCCCGACAGGCCCCGCGCGGCCCGGAACAACCAACCGGTCGCGGGCGGACGGGAGATGGCGGCAGGCCCCGGGGGCCTGGCTCAACCGGCGTGGTGGTTGTGTCGCGGTCGCTTCCGCTCCTTCCGTCGGCACCGACAATGCGTGCATGACCGATGACTGGCGGCGACGGATAGACGCGCTGCAGGAGGAGTTGATGCGCCGTGACGACCCGGGGGCGTGGGTGCGGGAGGCCGACGCGGTGGACGCATCGCTGCGGTTCCCCCATCTCGTCCTGCGCGGCCCGGTGTTCGGGGTCGCCGCGCTGGACCCCGCCCAGGGACCGCTGTGGCGGCTGCTGCAGCCGGTCGTGGACCCGATGCCGCAGGTGGCCCGGGACGGGCTCAACTCGCATCTGTGGTTCGCCGCGAAGGACGGCACCGACGATCCCGCTGTCCGGCGGGAACTGCTGGCCGCGGTCGCGCTGCTGAACGAGGAGCCGGTGAACGAGGTGGCGGTGTGCGGGGTCCGCTACCGGGTGGTGCGCGCCGACGAGTTCGCGCGCGGGGACGGCGAGCGCCTGGAGCCGCCCCGGCCCACGGATCCGGAACCGGCCGACCCGTCCTGGGAGCGGCCCCGCGAGCACCGGCCGGTGGCGGACGCCGGCTTCGCCCTCGACCCCGGGCACGACGACGGCCCGATGGCCGCGGCGATCCGGCTGGGGCTGAGGGACTTCGCGTACTGCGGCTCCCGCGTGCCCGCCGAGGTGTGCGCCGACTCCGAGAGGGCGGTCGGCTCCCATCCGGACCTGGTGCTGCTACCGACCTGCTTCGGCGTGGTCGAGCGGCGCGCCACGGGCTGGGAGCCGTCCGGCACCCTCGCGGCGCACCCGCACGAGGCCAGGCGTCAGCTCTACGACGGGATGGCCCGGGTGTGGGCCGTGCTGTACCAGTACGACGACCCGACGCGGGCCGTGTACGCCGAGGCGGCCGAGGAGTTCCGGGCGCTCGGCCGCGCGGACGAGTTCTCGGTGGCGGGCCGCCGGTTCCGGCTCTGCCGGGTCGACCGCATGCTCCGTATGGGCCCCGACGGCCCCGAGCCGCCGCGTCCGTCGGACCACGACGAGTACGGCCCCGTGCCGATCCATCCGCGGCTGGACGAGCACGGCGCGATCGCCCACGACTGACAGCCGCCGCACACCTGTTCCATCGCGGGCGGGGGTCCGCATAGCCTCGTCCCCGATGGACACGATTCCCGCACTGCTGGACCATCTGGTCCTCGCCACCCCCGATCTGGCCGCCACGGTCGCCGACTTCACCCGGCGCACCGGCGTGCGGCCCGCCCCCGGCGGCGCGCACGTGGGGCTGGGGACGCGGAACCATCTGGTGGGTCTGGGCGGCAGCGGCTATCTGGAGATCATCGGCCCGGACCCGGAGCAGTCCGCGCCCGGCGCCGCGCGCCCTTTCGGCGTCGACGGGCTGACCGGACCGCGCACGGTCACCTGGGCGATCAGCCCGCCGGACCTGGAGGCGGCCGTCGCGAAGGCCCGCGCCCACGGCTACGACCCGGGCCCCGTGCGCCCGATGAGCCGCCGCACACCCGACGGGACCCTGCTGCGGTGGCGGCTGACCGACGGCGCCGCCGCGCACCCGTCCGGTCTCGTGCCGTTCCTGATCGACTGGGGCGAGTCGGTGCATCCCACGGCGTCGGGTCTGCCGACCGTGCCGCTGCTGTCGATGTCGGCGAGCGCCCCCGACCCGGCGGAGATCCGGCCCCTGCTGGCCGTTCTGGGCACCGGCCTGGAGCTCACCGAGGGCCCGGTGGGGATCTCGTTCACGCTGGACACCCCGAACGGACCGGTGACCTTCGACTGAGGCGGGCCCGGAAGGTGTCCGTTTCCTTCAAGACCCCCTCACGCACGCCGCCTACGGTGTCGGCATGACTCCACGAATCGACGCGTTCGGGCTGGTGGTCTCCGACATGGCCGCCGCCGTCACCTTCTACCGCCGCCTCGGTTTCGACTTCCCCGAGGAGGCAGGGAACGAGCCGCACACCGAGGCCCGGCTCCCCGGCGGACTGCGGCTGATGCTGGACACCGAGGAGACGGTCCGCTCCTTCCACCCCGACTGGCAGCCCCCCTCCGGGAGCCGGCACTCCCTGGCCCTGCGGTGCGACGAACCCGCCGAGGTGGACGCGGTGTACGAGGAGCTGGTCGGCGCCGGATACCACGGCGAACTCAAGCCCTGGGACGCCTTCTGGGGCCAGCGGTACGCGGTCGTGCAGGACCCCGACGGCAACGGCGTCGATCTGTTCGCCCCGCTGGGGCCGGCCCGGCAGCACCCCGATTCGCCCCGCTAGGCCCCGTCCAGCAGTACCCCGAGCGGCACCCCCGCCAACTCCTTGACGTCCCGCGCCAGATGGGCCTGGTCGGCGTAGCCGGCCAGGGTCGCCGTGTCGGCGAACGGGACACCGGCGCGGGCGAGGCCGAGCGCTCTGCGCAGCCGCAGGACGCGGGCCAGGGTCTTGGGTCCGTAGCCGAAGGCGGCGAGCGAGCGCCGGTGCAACTGACGCGCGCCGAGGCCGAGTTCGTCGGCGACCGCGCCGACGGGCCGTCCCGCGCCGAGGGCGGCCACGAGCCGTCGCAGGACGGGTTCGGGCGGCTCGGCGCGTTCCAGTACGACGTCCTCCAGGGCGGTCAGAGTGTCGGCGGCGCTTCCGATACGGCCGCGCAACCGCCGTACCTGCGAGGCGGGCCACAGATCGGCGAGGTCGACGCGCCGGTCCCGCAGTTCGTGCGCGGGCACGCCCAGGAAGGCGGGCGCGGAGCCGGGGAAGAACCGCACCCCGACCCAGTCGCCGCCCTCGCGCTCGGTGACGTACGCGCGGGTGTCGGCGCCCGCGACGATCAACCGCCCCTCGTGCCAGAGCAGATCCATGCACCCGTCGGGCAGCACCCGCCCGCCACCGGACGCCGTATGGGCCCACACGACGGCACCGGCGAGCCGGGAGGGCCGTTCCGCGTACACGGACGTCAGCCTACGCGCCGCCCAGGGGGCGCGGGGAACCGCGCGACAGGCCGCGAACCACCCGCACCCGCCTACGCCGCGCCCCTCGCCCGATGCTCCTGCGGGCTCACCCCGTACACCCTCTTGAACGCGCTGGACAGCGCGAAGGCGCTGCCGTACCCCACCCTCCGCGCGATCGCGTCCAGCGTGTCCTCGGTCTCCCGCAGCGCGTCCGCCGCCAGGGTCAGCCGCCAGCCCGTCAGGTACGTCATGGGCGGCTCCCCGACCAGTTCCGTGAAACGGCGGGCCAACGCCGCCCGGGACACCCCCGCCTTCGCCGCCAGCGCCGCCACCGTCCAGGGGTGGGCCGGATCGTCCTGCACCAGCCGCAGCACCCGTCCCACCACCGGATCCGCCAGCGCCCGGTACCAGCCGGGCGCCTCCGCCTCGGGGCGGGAGAACCAGGCCCGCAGCGCCGCGATGACCAGCAGGTCCAGCAACCGGTCCAGGACCACCTCCTGGCCGGGTTCGTCGCGGACGATCTCCTCCATCAGATACGGCGTGAGCGGGCAGTCCCAGACGTCCGCAGGCAGCGACACCAGCGGCGGCAGCGCGTCCAGCAGCCGCCCGCTGACCTCGCCCTGCCACAGATACGTGCCGATCAGCATCACCGCCGAGCCGTCGAGGCGGTCGCCCCAGGCGCGCACACCCAGGTCCATGGAGCCGTTGAGGGGGCGCCCGTCGGGATAGGAGCACTCGGCGCCCGGCAGGATCACGGCCTGCGGCGGCGTCTCGGGTTCGTCGGCGCAGGTGTACGGGTCCAGGCCACGGGCGATGGCCAGATCGCCGGGCCGCAGCCGCACCCGCTCCCCCCGCTCCGGCATGATCCACGCCTCACCGCGGACCATGAGCATGACGGTCAGCGGGGCCCGGTCCTCGACGCGCACCGCCCAGGGCGGGTCGAAGCACGCGCGGATCATGAAGGCGCCACGCGCGCGTGGGCCCTCCAGCAGACCTGCAAGGGCGTCCATGGCGCCAGCGTAGACGCGCGCGCATGGGAATGAGCCTTTCGGCGATGGGTTGTTGGGGCGCGCGGCCGTTGACTGGGGGCATGACGACGAACACGCGGAACACGACAGTGATGGTGACCGGCGCCTCGGGCCGTACCGGCAGCCGGGTGGCTCGGTCCGTGCGGGCGGCCGGTTGTGCGGTGCGGGAGGCGACGCGGTCCAGGGGCTTCGACTGGGAGGACCCGACGAGTTGGGCGGAGACCCTGCGCGGCGCCGGGGCGGCGTACCTGATGTACCCCTCCGACATCGGCTCACCGGCGGCGGCCGAGGGGATCGCGGCGCTGGGCCGGGAGGCGGTCGGTCTCGGCGTACGACGGCTGGTGCTGCTGTCGGCCCGCGGCGAGGACCAGGCGCTGCCCGCCGAGGAGGCGCTGAAGGAGTCGGGCGCGGACTGGACGGTTCTGCGGGCCGCGTGGTTCGCCCAGAACTTCAGCGAGGGCCCGCTGGCGGACGGGCTGCGCGAGGGCGGGGAACTGGTCTTCCCGGCGGGCGAGGTCGAGGAGCCGTTCATCGACGTACACGACATCGCGGACGTGGTGGCGGCCGTGCTGACGTCCGGGGACCGGTACGTGGGCCGGACCCTCGAACTGACCGGGCCGCGGCTGCTGCCCTTCCGGCAGGCGGTCGCGGAGGTGTCGGCGGCCTCGGGAGCGGAGCTGACGTACACGCCGGTACCGGCGCGGGCGTACGGGCGGAACCTGATCGACTTCGGCATCCCGAAGGAGGAGGCGGACTTCCTGGTGGAGGTCTTCGAGACCCTCCTGGACGGCCGCAACGCCCACCTGACCGACGGGGTCGCGCAGGTGCTCGGCCGCGGTCCCCGCGACTTCACGGACTTCGCCCGGGAGGCCGCGGCGGCGGGCGCGTGGGAGGCGTGACCGCGTTCGGGGGCGCAGGCCCCGGGGCCCGGCCCCGGCACTCCGCCTCGGTGCTCCGCTTCGGTCGTCGGCAACCTCGACCGGCCCGGAGCCGACCGCCTCCTCGCCGAGCCGCTGGAGAAGGGCGAGAAGGGCCCATGGCACCTCGAAGGAGGGTCAGACGGGCGAGGGCCTGACGGGAGGAACGCGCGTGAGCCGCGTCGTACGGGTTCGTCTCGGTCGACCGCACAGCCCCACGCGGCATGCCCCGGTCAGGGGTGGTCGTCCTTGTGGGGCGGGTGCGTGCTCTTCACATGCGCCCGGATCCTGGACGTCACGTCCTCCGGGGGCAGGAAGCGGGACCAGCGCTCGGGGAACTCCGAGGGCATGTCGGGGTCGTCCGGGTCCTGGGCGGCCTCGCGCTGGGCGGCGGCCCGGGCGACGTACTCGGCGACCTGGGCCTCGCGCACGCGTTCGTTCGCGGCGCGGGCCGCGGCCGTGGCGGCGGCCGGCCAGACCCGGTCGATCGCGGCGTTGACGGCGGCGCCGACGAGCACCGCGAACGCGGACACGCCGATCCACAGCAGGACGGCGACGGCGGCCGCGAGGGAGCCGTAGATCGTGGCTCCCTCGACCGTGTTGGTGAGGTAGATCCGCAGCAGGAAGCTGCCGAGCACCCACATGCCGAGGGCGACCAGGGCGCCGGGGACGTCCTCGATCCAGGGCGAGCGGACGGGCACGGAGACGTGGTACAGCGTCGTGAGGAAGGCGACGGACAGCAGGATGACGACCGGCCAGTACAGCATCTGGACGAGGGTCTCCGACCACGGCAGCACGTTCAGCACAGCGTCCGGGCCCGCCACCATCAGCGGCAGGGCGATCGAGCCGATCACCAGGGCCACGAGGAACAGCACGAAGGCGACCAGCCGGGTCTTGACGATGCCCCGGACGCCGTCGAGGCCGTACATGACGGTGATGGTGTCGATGAAGACGTTCACCGCACGCGAGCCCGACCACAGGGCGAACAGGAAGCCGATGGAGATGACGTCGGGGCGGCCGCCCTTCATCACGTCGTCCAGGATCGGCTGGGCGATCTGCCGTACACCCTTGTCCGACAGGACCGTGCGGGAGGCCTCCAGCAGGTTGGCCTCCAGGCTGCTGATGGTGTCGGTGCCGGTCCAGTCGTCGACGTAGCCGAGCAGTCCGATCATGCTCAGCAGCAGCGGCGGCACGGACAGCAGCGTGAAGAAGGCCGCCTCGGCCGCGAGCCCCAGGATCCGGTATTCGATGCACGAGTTGACCGTGTCCTTGAGCAACAGCCATGCGGTCCTGCGCTTGGAGACGTCCCGGTAGAGGGCACGCGCCCGATGAAGACGGCCGGACGGCCTCTGGGGGGGTTCACTTGCTGGCTGCACGACATAACGGTATCCGCCGCCGGGCCTCCGTCCGTCCCGCCCCGGGGGCGGCCACGTCACGGTGGTGAGCAGGTCGATACGGAGGGGTAGGTTCACCCCATGGACGGCACTACCCACACCGTGACGAACCAGCCCCCGCCCCTGGTCGGGTACGACGTCTACACCGCGGACCGGACGCTGACGGAGGCGGTCGAACGGCACCTCGACCCCGGCCTGCTCGACGAGGCGCGCGGCGACCTGTCGGCGCTCGGGCGCTCGGCCGGGTCGGAGCAGCTCCAGGAGTGGGGGACGCTGGCCAACGAGAACCCGCCGCGGCTGCGCACGCACGACCGCTACGGCCATCGCGTCGACGAGGTCGACTTCCACCCGTCCTGGCACCGGCTGCTCGGCAAGGGCGTCGCCGCGGGGCTCACGGCGGCCTGGAGCCGCCCGGGCGGGCATGTGCGGCGGGCCGCCGGGTTCGTGGTGTGGTCCCAGGTGGAGGCCGGGAACGGCTGTCCGCTGTCGATGACGCACGCAGCCGTGCCCGCGCTGCGCACCGATCCGGACCTGGCCGCCGAGTGGGAACCGCGGCTGACCTCCATGATCTACGACCGCGGTCTGCGGCCCGCCCGGGAGAAGGCGGGGGCGCTGTTCGGGATGGCCATGACGGAGAAGCAGGGCGGCAGCGACGTACGGGCGAACACGACCGCCGCCCGGCCCCGGCCCGACGGGGAGTCCTACGAGCTCACCGGGCACAAGTGGTTCTGCTCGGCGCCGATGTCGGACGGGTTCCTGGTGCTCGCCCAGGCTCCGGGCGGCCTCACCTGCCTGCTGGTCCCCCGCGTCCTGGAGGACGGCACCCGCAACGTCTTCCGGCTGCAGCGGCTCAAGGACAAGCTGGGCAACCGGTCCAACGCCTCCGCGGAGGTCGAGTTCGACGGGACCTGGGCGCGCCGGGTCGGCGAGGAGGGGCGCGGGGTACGGACCATCATCGAGATGGTGGCGGCGACCCGTCTCGACTGTGTGCTGGGCTCGGCGGGCCTGATGCGGCAGGCCGTCGCCCAGGCGATCCACCACTGCGACCACCGTGAGGCCTTCGGCGGCCGGCTCACCGACAAGCCGCTGATGCGCAACGTCCTGGCCGACCTGGCCCTGGAGTCGGAGGCCGCGACCACGCTGGCCCTGCGCCTGGCGGCGGCCTACGACAACGGAAGCGAGCGGGAGCGGGCGCTGCTGCGGATCGCGGTGCCGGCCGCCAAGTACTGGGTCACCAAGCGCTGTACGCCGGTGACGGTGGAGGCGGCCGAGTGCCTGGGCGGCAACGGCTACGTCGAGGAGTCCGGGATGCCCCGGCTGGTGCGGGAGTCGCCGCTGAACTCGGTGTGGGAGGGGGCGGGCAACGTCCAGGCCCTGGACGTGGTGAGGGCGCTGCGCCGGGAGCCGGACGCGCTGAACGCCTACCTTCAGGAGATCGGCCTGGCGCGCGGCGCCGATCACCGCCTGGACGGCGCGATCAAGGATCTGCTGACGGAACTGGCCGATCTGGAAGCCGTGGAGAGCCGGGCGCGGCGCCTCGCGGAGCGCCTCGCCCTGGTCCTCCAGGGCGCGCTCCTCGTACGTTTCGCGCCACCGGAGGTGGCCGACGCGTTCTGCGCGTCCCGGTTGGGCGGCGACGCGGGGGCGGCGTTCGGCACCCTGCCGCCGAGCCTGGACCTGGCGTCGATCGTGACAAGGGCGAGGCCAGTGGTCTGAACGCGGGGCGCACGTGGAGGGGGTGGTGCTGCGCCGACACGGCACCACCCCCTCGCTGGCCCGTTCGAGGCCGCGAACGCCGCTCGGGACGGCGTTGCTCAAGTTTCAATCAGGCCAAGCCGGACCACCAGGGTTGCAGGGGGTTGCAACTTGCCGACCGCTGTGGACGGACTGTGCCCGTCCGCCGAGGATGGGCAGCACTATGGGACAACCGGCCCGTCTGGACCCGGCACACCCCAGGGGAGGGACTCGTGGCGCTGTCACCGATGGACGTGACGCAGCTCGCCGCAATCGACACGGCGCGCGCGGCGCGGGTACTGAACGAAGTGCGCAACGCCACCCTCTCCGGACAGCGCGGGCCCGTCGCGCCGCGCCCGGTGATCGAGCAGTCCTGGGACCGGATGCTGCGCAGCGGGGTCGACCCCGACCACGACTTCCGCTCGGGGCTGCTCTCCCGCGAGGAGGTGCAGCGGCGCCGGGAGACCTCGGCGCTGCGGCATGTGCTGCCCGTGCTGCGGGAGGGGCTGCTGTCGGTCGCGGACGTCGCGCACCACATCATGGTCGTCGCCGACGAGGACGGCCGGGTGCTGTGGCGGGAGGGCAGCGCGCCGGTGCTGCGCAAGGCCGACGGGCTCGGTTTCGAGCTCGGCGCGGACTGGCGGGAGGACGTCGTCGGCACCAACGGCGTGGGCACGCCCGCCGTCGTCCGCAGACCGGTGCAGGTCTTCGCCGCCGAGCACTTCGTGCGCACCCACGCCAGCTGGACCTGTGCCGGGGCGCCCATCACGGATCCGCGGGACGGCCGGCTGATCGGTGTGGTCGATGTCAGCGGGCCGCTGGAGACCATGCATCCGGCGACGCTGGCCTGGGTGGACGCGGTCGCCAAACTCGCCGAGGCCCGGTTGCGGGAGGTGCATCTGACCTCGCTGGAGCGGCTGCGCGCGGTCGCGGCGCCGGTGCTGTCCCGGCTGGCGGGGCGGGCGCTGGTGGTGGACCGGGACGGCTGGTGCGCGGCGGTGACCGGGATGCCGTACACGAACCGGATCACCGTGCCGAAGTCGCTTGCGGCGGGCCGTCGGTGGCTGCCCCCACTCGGGCTGTGCGCGGTGGAGCCGCTGGCGGAGGGCTGGCTGCTGCGTCCGGCGGACGAGCCGATGTCGCGCGCCGGGACCCGGATCGTGCTGGACCTTTCCCAGCCACGCCGCTGGTCGCTGACGGTGACCGGCGAGGCGGGCGCCTGGAGCCACGAACTGAGCCCTCGGCACGCGGAGTTGCTGTACCTGCTGGCCCTGGACCGGGGCGGGCGCAGTGCGGCGGGCCTGGCCGAGGCGATGTTCGGCGACGCGGGCCGTACGGTGACGGTCCGGGCGGAGATGTCGCGGGTGCGGCGGTACTTGGGCGGGTTGCTGGAACACCGGCCGTATCGTTTCTGCGAGGGCGCGGAGGTCGAGGTGCTGCTCCCCGAGGATCCCCGCGACCTGTTGCCGCACTCGACGGCCCCCGCGGTGGCCGAAAACCGTGTCCGCTGAAGTCCGCCCGGTGTCGTCTTCCGCGTATTTGCCGGGTCTTCGTCCGCGACCGCACCCCGCTGCCGTAGCATCCCTTACGGGCCACCCCACCTGCTCCTGGGTCAACGCACGGACCATCAGGCGCAGTTGGCCCGCCCTCGGGAGGACGTCATGACGAAGCATCGCGGCAGGCACCGCCGGCGCAAGCGGGGCCGCGCGCTGCGCGGAGTGCTGGCCGGGACCGCCCTCGCGCTCACCGCGGCCGCCACCATGATCAGCGCGTCGCAGGCCACGGTCGACGAGGATCCCGGGGCCCTGAAGCCGCTCACCTCCCGCACCGAGATAGACACCCTGAGCCTGCGCGAGGAGACGCTGCCCGAGCAGCCCCCGAGCCGCCCGGTCGGCGTGCGTGCCGTGCTCGCCGCCGCCGACCGCACGCTGCGCGACCCGGCGCACTGCACGTCGACCGAGCGCGCGGCGCTGCCGGTGGCGCCCGCGGCCACGCGCGCGTACTGCTGGGATGCCGCCGACACCCGCGGCCTGCGCTCCGGCCCGGTGACCACCTCCGGGGACGCGGACGACGACGGCCGCTGGGGCGAGCACCGGGTGGTGCTGTCGGCCTGGTCCGGCGACCGGGCCTCCCGGGTCGCCTTCGTCGACGCGGACGACCCCGGCCTGCTGCGCTACACCTGGGTGCGGCTCGCCGCCCCCTCGGACGACGGCCGGGACCAGCGGGCGCTGCGCGCGGCCGTGACGGGCATGGTGTGGTACCAGGACAAGCTGCTGGTCGCCGCCGGGGACGGCTTGTACGTCTACGACATGCACCGCGTCCAGCGCGCCGACGGCACCGGATTCCTCATGGCGCCCGTCGCCGTCTACCGGTCCTCGGGACAGCACCCGGTGGGCCTCTCGCTGGACCGCAGCACCTCGCCCGACAGCCTGGTGGCCAGCGGCGGTGACCGGCTGTGGCGGTACGCGTTCAGCACGGACCCCGGCCGGAGCGGGCTGCTCGCCACCGGCGCGGCGACGGAGGCGTACGTCACGAAGACGGAGGGGCTCGGCGGGGTGCTGTCGTACCGCTCCCGCTGGTATGTGACGCGGCCCGCCGACGAGGAGCACGGCTCGCTGTGGCGGCAGACCACCGGCGGCGCCGAGACCACGCGGTGCGGGTCCTACGACAGCCACCGCTGCTGGAGCCGGGCCACGGCCTCCCTGTCCTACTGGGAGGAGACCGGCGAGGTGTGGTCGCAGTCGGGGCGGACGCTGTTCTCGCTGCCACTGAGCACGATCGACAGATCGCTGGGGTAAGTGATTCTCTGGGCGGCATGCCCAACATTCCCGTGACCACCTGGTCCCTGGAGCAGACGGACCCGTCCGACCTGCTGTCGGCCGCCGCCCCCGAAGGGGACGTGCGGATCGTCCGCTCCGAGGTCCCCTCCCCCGAGTTCAGCCGCTTCCTGTACGCCTCCGTCGGCGGTGACATCCGCTGGATCGACCGGCTCGGCTGGACGTACGACCAGTGGCGGGAGCACCTCGAGCGCCCCGGCGTGGAGACCTGGGTCGCCTACGACCGGGGCACGCCCGCCGGATACGTGGAGTTGAGCCCGCAGGACGACGGGGTCGTGGAGATCGAGTACTTCGGGCTGATCCCCGCCTTCCGCGGCCGCCGCATCGGCGGCCACCTGCTGTCGTACGGCGTCGCCCGCGCCTGGGACCTCGCGGACCGCTGGCCGGGGCGGGCCCGGACGAAGCGGGTGTGGCTGCACACCTGCAGCCTGGACGGCGAGCACGCCATGGACAATTACCAGCGCCGGGGCTTCAAGCTGTTCGACACCAAGGTCGAGGAGCAGGCGCAGGTGACCACCCCGGGCCCCTGGCCGGGGGCGTACCCCGCCTGACCTGCATGAGGCCACCCTTGTCCGGCATGTGACCAAGGACACCCTTGTCTCGCTGTACGAGACAAGGGTGTCCGCATTTTGGACGAAGCTGGACTGTGTCCAGATCGCCGTGCCAGGCTTCCGTCATGCCTGGAACTGGAATTGCCTTGGTGAGTCGGCGGCACGTCGACCTCGGCCGCATGTCCAGCGCCATCTGTCCGGCGCGCTGAGAGCACGTTCAGCACCGCCCGACACATCCCCCTTTGCCTGCTTTCCCGCGCAAGGACGCGCACGTCTGCCGTGCGCGCACGCGCAGGTCAGAGCCGCTTTCCCGCCTGTCCCGAAGGACGTATCAACCATGGCCGCCACCCCGCAGAACCCCGCCGCAGCGACCCCCCGCCGCAAGGCGAGCCGTCACCGCGGCGAGGGCCAGTGGGCCGCGGGGCACTTCACCCCGCTGAACGGCAACGAGCAGTTCAAGAAGGACGACGACGGTCTCAATGTGCGGACACGCATTGAGACGATCTACTCCAAGCGCGGCTTCGACTCCATCGACCCCAACGACCTGCGCGGCCGGATGCGCTGGTGGGGCCTGTACACCCAGCGTCGCCAGGGCATCGACGGCGGCAAGACCGCGATCCTGGAGCCGGAGGAGCTGGACGACGAGTACTTCATGCTCCGCGTCCGCATCGACGGCGGCCGGCTCACCACCGAGCAGCTGCGGGTCGTCGGTGAGATCTCGCAGGAGTTCGCGCGCGGCACGGCCGACATCACCGACCGGCAGAACGTCCAGTACCACTGGATCCGGATCGAGGACGTGCCCGAGATCTGGAACCGCCTGGAGGCGGTCGGCCTGTCCACCACCGAGGCCTGCGGTGACACCCCGCGTGTGATCCTCGGCTCGCCGGTGGCCGGTATCGCGGCCGACGAGATCATCGACGGCACCCCGGCGATCGACGAGGTCCAGCGCCGGATCATCGGCAACCCGGCGTTCTCGAACCTGCCGCGCAAGTTCAAGTCCGCGATCTCCGGCTCGCCGCTGCTGGACGTGGCGCACGAGATCAACGACATCGCGTTCGTCGGGGTGAACCACCCCGAGCACGGCCCCGGCTTCGACCTGTGGGTCGGCGGCGGTCTGTCCACCAACCCCAAGATCGGCGTGCGCCTCGGGGCCTGGGTCCCGCTGGACGAGGTCCCGGACGTCTACGAGGGCGTCATCTCGATCTTCCGCGACTACGGCTACCGCCGCCTGCGCACCCGCGCCCGGCTGAAGTTCCTGGTCGCCGACTGGGGCCCGGAGAAGTTCCGCCAGGTGCTGGAGGACGAGTACCTGGGGCGCAAGCTCGTCGACGGCCCGGCCCCGGCCCAGCCCGTCGAGCGCTGGCGCGACCACGTCGGCGTGCACCGGCAGCGGGACGGCCGTTTCTACGTCGGTTTCGCCCCGCGCGTGGGCCGCGTGGACGGCGCCACCCTGACGAAGATCGCCGAGCTGGCCGAGGCGCACGGCTCCGGCCGGGTCCGCACCACCGCCGAGCAGAAGATGCTCGTGCTGGACGTCGAGCAGGAGCGGGTCGACTCGCTCGTCGAGGGCCTGGAGGCGCTGGACCTCACGGTCCACCCCTCCCCGTTCCGGCGCGGCACCATGGCCTGCACCGGCATCGAGTACTGCAAGCTCGCCATCGTGGAGACCAAGGCGCGCGGCGCCTCGCTGATCGACGAACTGGAGCGCCGGATCCCCGAGTTCGACGAGCCGATCACCATCAACATCAACGGCTGCCCCAACGCCTGCGCCCGTATCCAGGTCGCGGACATCGGTCTCAAGGGCCAGCTGGTCCTCAACGACCAGGGGGAGCAGGTCGAGGGCTTCCAGGTGCACCTGGGCGGCGCGCTCGGCCTGGAGGCCGGCTTCGGCCGCAAGGTGCGCGGTCTGAAGGTGACGTCGGAGGAACTGCCCGACTACGTCGAGCGGGTCCTCAAGCGGTTCCAGGAGGAGCGCGAGGACGGCGAGCGCTTCGCCACCTGGGCCGCGCGTGCGTCCGAGGAGGCCCTCTCATGAGCGAGCGGGCCGCCCCCTTCTACTGCCCCTACTGCGGCGACGAGGACCTGCGTCCCAGCGAGCAGGGCCATGGCGCGTGGGAATGCGCCTCGTGCAACCGGGCTTTCCAGTTGAAGTTCCTCGGGCTGCTCTCCCGGGGCCTTCGGCAGACCGACGCAGGGGGAGACGAGATATGACGACCACGAAGGAAGACCGCACCACCGAGGATCTCAAGTCGCTCGCCGAGCAGGCGGGCCGCGATCTGGAGGACGCCGACGCCCTGGAGATCCTCCAGTGGGCGGCGGACACGTTCGGCCGACGCTTCTGTGTCACCTCGTCGATGGAGGACGCGGTCGTCGCCCATCTCGCCTCCCGCGCGTTGCCCGGTGTCGACGTGGTGTTCCTCGACACCGGCTACCACTTTCCCGAGACCATCGGTACACGGGATGCGGTGGAGGCCGTGATGGACGTCAACGTCATCACCCTCACCCCGCGCCGGACGGTCGCCGAGCAGGACGCGGAGTACGGCCCGAGGCTGCACGACCGGGACCCGGACCTGTGCTGCAAGCTGCGCAAGGTCCAGCCGTTGGAGGAGGGCCTCACGGGCTATCTGGCCTGGGCGACGGGCCTGCGCCGCGACGAGTCCCCGAGCCGGGCGAACACCCCGGTCGTCGGCTGGGACGAGAAGCGGCAGAAGGTCAAGATCTCGCCCATCGCCCGGTGGAGCCAGGAGGACGTGGACGCCTACGTGGCGGAACACGGTGTCCTCACCAACCCGCTGCTGATGGACGGCTACCCCTCCGTCGGCTGCGCCCCCTGCACCCGCCGCGTCCTGGAGGGCGAGGACGCGCGCAGCGGCCGCTGGGCGGGCCGCGCCAAGACCGAGTGCGGGCTGCACCTGTGACCACGACCCCGTTTCCGGAACCCCCGCCGGAGAACAAGGAGAACCACGTGACGACCGGAGCCACCGTCTGGCTCACGGGTCTGCCGTCCGCCGGCAAGACCACCATCGCGTACGAGCTGGCCGGCCGGCTGCGCGAGGAGGGCCACCGTGTCGAGGTGCTCGACGGCGACGAGATCCGCGAGTTCATCTCCGCGGGCCTCGGCTTCACCCGCGAGGACCGGCACACCAACGTCCAGCGCATCGGCTTCCTCGCCGACCTGCTCGCCCGCAACGGCGTCAAGGCGCTGGTGCCGGTGATCGCGCCGTACGCCGACAGCCGTGAGGCGGTGCGCAAGCGCCACCAGGAGAGCGGGGCGGCGTACCTGGAGATCCACGTGGCCACTCCGGTCGAGGTGTGCTCCGTACGCGATGTGAAGGGCCTGTACGCCAAGCAGGCCGCGGGCGAGCTGTCCGGGCTGACCGGGGTCGACGACCCCTACGAGGAGCCCGAGTCGCCCGACCTGCGCATCGAGTCGCAGAACCAGACCGTGAGTGAGTCCGCGGCGGCCGTGTACGCCCTGCTCAGCGAAAGGGGCCTGGCATGACGACGACCGTCTCCTCGGTCGAGGAGGGCACGCAGACGCCGTACGCCCTCTCCCATCTGGACGCGCTGGAGTCCGAGGCCGTCCACATCTTCCGTGAGGTGGCGGGCGAGTTCGAGCGGCCGGTGATCCTGTTCTCCGGCGGCAA
>NZ_JBSFOK010000037.1:0-94569 GCF_053587635.1 Streptomyces sp. NPDC003635
GGGAATGGAACCGACCGAGAGCGCGCCGCCGGGCCAGGACGCGCCCGCCCGCGGGCACCGTGCGCGACAGGCTCATCAGACCGGGACGAGCGAGAGGAAGTGCTTCAGATAGCGCGCGTTGACCCGGCGCATCGACAGCAGCACGTACAGGTCGGCGACCCCGAAGTCCGGGTCGTGGGCCGGCTCCGCGCACACCCAGGCGCCGAGGCGGAGGTAGCCGCGCAGCAGCGGGGGCAGTTGCGTGCGCCCTTCGGGACGGGCCGAGCCCTCGGCGTTCCAGGGCAGCAGCGGACGGACCCGGTACTCCTCGGGCGCCAGGTGCTTGTCCCGCACCCGGTCCCAGGTGCCCGCCGCGAGGGCACCGCCGTCCGCGAGCGGGATGGAGCAGCAGCCGGCCAGCCACTCGTGGCCGCCCTCGACCATGTACCGCGCGATCCCGGCCCAGATCAGGCCGATCACGGCGCCGTCACGGTGGTCGGGGTGGACGCAGGAGCGGCCGACCTCGACCAGGCCCGGGCGGATCGGGTCGAGCGGGGCGAGGTCGAACTCGCCCTCGGAGTAGAGCCGCCCGGCGACCGCGGCGCGGTCCGGGGGCAGCAGCCGGTAGGTGCCGACGACCTGGTCGCTGATCGTGTCGCGGACCAGCAGGTGGTCGCAGTACGCGTCGAAGGCGTCGATGTCGTGCCCCGGCTGCGGGGTGGACAGGAGGGCGCCCATCTCGCCGGCGAAGACGTCGTGACGCAGCCGCTGCGCGGCCCGTACGTCGTCCTCGGTGCGGGCGACGCTGACGGTGTAGCGGGTGGGGGCCGCCGGCTGCGGGGGGCGGTCGAGCGTGGAAACGCCGTTCATGGCTCTCTCCTGGTCACGGGCCGGGGACGATTGAGCGGCCGGAACAGTTCTTCCGACGCCGGGCGTCGTCCGCGTGACCATCGCCAGGAGCGCGGATGTGAGCTTGTTGAACGGAACGGTCAGGACACCGTCACTTGGGCGGCTCGCAACCCTCCAGCCGGTAACGCGTCTCCGCGGCGTCCAGCACCCGCTCCAGGACGAGGTCGCCGGTCATGTGGGGGAAGAACCGGCCCGAGGGCCAGCTGCGCTCGTAGGGCGGCGGGTCGAGGACGAGCAGGCGCACGCCGTCGACGACCGGTATGTCGGCCGGCGTGCCCTCGTTCCACACCCACTCTCCGCCGGGCGTCACCAGGTTGAACGACCCCACGGTGTGCACCTGCCCCGGCGCGTCGCGGCACACCGCCGCCTCCTGCGGGGACGGGGCCCGGCCGGGCACGTGGCCGCCGCCGACGAGGACGTCCGCGAGCAGGGTGTGCAGCTGGAAGTTGTCGCCGATGCCGCTCATCCGCATCCGGTAGCCGGTGCCGGTGGGCCGGTGCAGCACGACCAGCGGCTCGTCGTCGAGGACGAGCAGGGCGTACGTCAGACACTTGAACTCGTGGCCCGACGCCTCCGCCACGGCCCGCACCGCCCGCAGCAGCCGGGCGCGCAGCGAGCCGTCCAGCGCCGTACGCACGGCCGGGTGGTTGAGCATCGCGAGGGACGCCATCTCCCACTGCGGCATCGACAGCCAGGCCAGGGCCGCCTCCGGTCCGACCCGTTCGAAGAGCGCCGGATCCACCTCGCCGGGCTCCGGCTCGGGGAAGTCCCCGCCGCCGGTCTCGGCCCAGCGTTCACAGAACTCCCCCGCGTCGGCGAGGGTCTCGGCCAGCTCCACGAAGACGTACGGCGCGCAGGGCCCGGGGTCCGCGCCGCGTTCCACGCAGGCGCCGACGATCACGGCCACGGTGCCGCGAGGCCCCGGGGGCACCTGGGGCAGCAGCGCGGCCAGGCGCGGGGCGGCCTGGGCGACCTCCTGCGGTCCCGCGTCCTGGAAGCTCCGGTACATCTCGTGGAACGCCTGTTCCGCCCGGTCCGGTTCCTGCTCGCGCACGGCGGCCTCGAACCGGCCGACGGCGTCAATGAACCGCTCCTGACGCTGACTTGCGAAGATCATGTGCGCAGCCTATCGAGCCCGGACAAGCGAAGCGGGGCCGGGGAGCACCCTCCCGGCCCCGCTCGTCCGCACGGTCTCGGCGAACGTTCACTGGTGCGGTACGGCTACCGCTTCCCGGCCTTCCGGGTGGCCCGCAGCCACTCCTTGTTCATGCTCGTGATGGAGACCAGCGGGATCCCCTTGGGGCAGGCCGTGGCGCACTCGCCCGTCAGCGTGCACCCGCCGAAGCCCTCGTCGTCCATCTGCGCCACCATGTCCAGCACCCGCGTCTCCCGCTCGGGAGCGCCCTGCGGCAGCACGTTCAGGTGGTTGACCTTGGCGGAGGTGAACAGCATCGCCGCGCCGTTCGGACACGCGGCCACGCAGGCCCCGCACCCGATGCACTCGGCGTGCTCGAAGGCGAAGTCGGCGTCCGGCTTCGGCACCGGTGTGGCGTGCGCCTCCGGAGCGGCCCCGGTGGGCGCGGTGATGTAGCCGCCGGCCTGGATGATCCGGTCGAACGCCGAGCGGTCCACCACCAGGTCCTTGATCACCGGGAAGGCCGACGCCCGCCACGGTTCGATGTCGATCGTGTCGCCGTCCTTGAAGGACCGCATGTGCAGCTGACACGTGGTCGTCCGCTCAGGACCGTGCGCGTCGCCGTTGATCACGAGCGAACACGCGCCGCAGATGCCCTCACGGCAGTCGTGGTCGAACGCGACCGGGTCCTCGCCCTTGAGGATGAGCTCCTCGTTGAGGGTGTCGAGCATCTCCAGGAACGACATGTCGGAGGAGATGCCGTCCACCTCGTACGTGGACATGGCGCCGTCGGCGTCGGCGTTCTTCTGCCGCCAGACGCGCAGGGTGAGCTTCATGCGTAGCTCCGCTGAGTGGGGTGGACGTACTCGAAGACCAGGTCTTCCTTGTGCAGGGTCGGGGCCTCGCCGGTCCCGGTGAACTCCCAGGCGGCCGCGTAGGAGAACTCGTCGTCCTTGCGGGCGGCCTCGCCGTCGGGGGTCTGCGACTCCTCGCGGAAGTGACCGCCGCAGGACTCCTCGCGGTGCAGTGCGTCGAGGCACATCAGCTCGGCGAGCTCCAGGTAGTCGACGACGCGGTTGGCCTTCTCCAGCGACTGGTTGAACTCCTCGCCGGTGCCGGGCACCTTGATCCGCCGCCAGAACTCCTCGCGGATCTGCGGAATGCGCTCCAGCGCCTTGCGCAGCCCGGCGTCGCTGCGGGCCATGCCGCAGAACTCCCACATCAGCTCGCCGACTTCGCGGTGGAAGGAGTCGGGGGTGCGGTCGCCGTCCACCGAGAGCAGGAGGTTGATCCGGTCCTCGGTCTCGGCCAGCACCTCCTGGACCGCGGGGTGTTCGTCGGTCACCGCGTCCTGGTGCGGGTTCCTGGCGAGGTAGTCGTTGATGGTGGCCGGCAGGACGAAGTAGCCGTCGGCCAGGCCCTGCATCAGCGCGGAGGCGCCGAGCCGGTTGGCGCCGTGGTCGGAGAAGTTGGCCTCGCCGACCGCGAACAGGCCCGGGATCGTGGTCTGGAGGTCGTAGTCGACCCACAGGCCGCCCATCGTGTAGTGCACGGCGGGGTAGATCCGCATCGGTACCTGGTACGGATCCTCGTCGGTGATCCGCTGGTACATGTCGAAGAGGTTGCCGTACTTGGCCTCCACCGCCTTCCGACCCATCCTCTTGATCGCGTCCGCGAAGTCGAGGTAGACGCCCTGGCCGCCGGGGCCGACACCGCGGCCCTCGTCGCAGACGTTCTTCGCGGCCCGGGAGGCGATGTCGCGGGGCACGAGGTTGCCGAAGGACGGGTAGATGCGCTCCAGGTAGTAGTCGCGCTCGTCCTCGGGGATCTTGTTCGCGGGACGGTCGTCGCCCTTGGCCTTCGGCACCCAGATCCGGCCGTCGTTGCGCAGCGACTCGCTCATCAGCGTCAGCTTGGACTGGTGGTCGCCGGTGCGCGGGATGCAGGTCGGGTGGATCTGCGTGAAGCAGGGGTTGGCGAAGTAGGCGCCGCGCCGGTGGGCCCGCCACACGGCGGTGGCGTTGGAGTTCATGGCGTTCGTCGACAGGTAGAAGACGTTGCCGTAACCACCGCTGGCCAGGACGACCGCGTCGGCGAAGTAGGTGTCGATCTTGCCGGTGATGAGATCCCGGGCGACGATCCCGCGAGCCCGGCCGTCGACGACGATCAGGTCGAGCATCTCGGTACGGGGGTGCATCTCGACGTTCCCCGCGGCGATCTGCCTGCTGAGCGCCTGGTACGCGCCGAGGAGGAGCTGCTGGCCCGTCTGGCCGCGGGCGTAGAAGGTCCGGGAGACCTGGACGCCGCCGAAGGAGCGGGTGTCGAGGAGACCGCCGTACTCGCGGGCGAAGGGCACGCCCTGCGCGACGCACTGGTCGATGATCTCGACGGAGATCTGCGCGAGCCGGTGGACGTTGGACTCGCGGGCCCGGAAGTCGCCGCCCTTGACGGTGTCGTAGAACAGGCGGTGCACCGAGTCGCCGTCGTTGCGGTAGTTCTTGGCGGCGTTGATGCCGCCCTGCGCGGCGATGGAGTGGGCCCGGCGCGGGGAGTCCTGATAGCAGAACTGGACGACGTGGTAGCCCTGTTCGGCGAGGGTGGCGCCGGCCGAGCCGCCGGCCAGGCCGGTGCCCACGACGATCACCGTGTGCTTGCGCCGGTTGGCGGGGTTGACCAGCTTGGCCTCGAAACGGCGCTTGTCCCAGCGCTCGTTGACCGGGCCCTTGGGCGCCTTGGAGTCGGCGACCGGCTCACCGGTCCGGTAGTCGGTGTAGGTCATCTCAGCTCACCACTCCGGTCATGACGCCCACGGGGACGGCGAGGAAGCCGCACGTGAGCACAAGCGCGAGAACGTTGGCGACGGTCTTCAGGGCGCGGTCGCGGGTGCGGCTGCCGACACCCAGGGTCTGGGCGGCGCTCCAGAAACCGTGCCGGATGTGCATGCCGACGGCGAGCACCGCGACGATGTAGATGACGTTGCCGTACCAGGTGGAGAAGGTGTCGATCACGTTCTGGTACGGGCGTCCCTCCTCGAAGCCGCCCGAGTGCACGGTCCCGGTCGTCAGGTCGAGGATGTGCCAGACGATGAACAGGGCGAGGATGATCCCGCCCCAGCGCATCGTGCGGGTGGCGTAGCTCGCCCGCGGCTTCCTGTGCACGTACTTGTTGGGCCGCGCCTTGATGTCGCGGCGGCTGAGCTGGTACGCGGAGACGCCGTGCGCGATCACCGCGACCACGAGCACGATCCGGACGAGCCAGAGCGTCCACTCGTAGTGCATGAACGGCTCGCCGACCGTCCGCAGCCAGTGCGCGTACTCGTTGAACTCACCGGCCCCGAAGAAGATCTTCAGGTTTCCCATCATGTGCACGACGAGATACGACAGCATGATCAGCCCGCTGACCGCCATCACGGTCTTCTTGCCGACGGAGCTGTTCCACACCGTACGTGCCATGGACGGTCGTCGGTCCGTCCGCGTTGCCAGAGCCATGTCACTAGAAGTTAGAGGGCGGGAGCCCGATCGGTCCAAGACATCCTCCGGCTCGTTTCCATAGCCAACGTCTATCGTGGGTGCCATGCAGTTCCAGCAGCTCCAGTACTTCGTGGCGGTCGCCGAGACCCGGCACTTCACCCGGGCCGCCGACCTGGTCCACGTGGCGCAGCCGTCCCTGTCGCAGCAGATCAAGTCCCTCGAGCGGGAGCTCGGCGCGGACCTGTTCCTGCGGGCTCGCGGCAACATCACGCTCACCGACGCGGGCGAGGCCCTGCTGCCGCTGGCCCGGCGCATCCTGGCCGACGCGGATACAGCGCGGCTCGAAGTCCAGGAGCTGGTCCAGTTGCGCAGCGGTCGGGTCCGCCTCGGTGCGACCCCCAGCCTCTGCACGGGCCTGCTCCCCGACGTCCTGCGCGCCTTCCACGACCGCTACCCCGGCATCCGCCTGCTGATCGAGGAGGGCGGCTCGCACGACCTGGTGCGGGAGCTGGCCCGAGGCGCCCTGGACCTGGCCCTGGTGGTCCTCCCCCTCCCCACCCCGTCCCCGGCCCTGGCGACGGTGGAGCTGCTCCGCGAGGACCTGGTGGTGGTCTCCTCCCCCGACGCCCCGAGGCCGGGCCGGGGCGGCCGCTCGGTCCGCATCGCGGACCTGGAGGGCGAACGCCTGGTGATGTTCCGCCACGGCTACGACCTGCGCGAACTGACGGTCGCCGCGTGCAGGGCGGAGGGCTTCGAGCCGGCCTTCGCGGTCGAGGGCGGCGAGATGGACGCGGTCCTGGGCTTCGCCCGCGCGGGCCTGGGGGTGGCGGTGGTCCCCCGCATGGTGGCGGCCCGCGCGGGCCGGGGCCTGCGCGTCACCCCCCTGACCCGCCCCGGCCTGCACCGCACGATCGCCTTGGCCCACAGGAGCGACGTGGCTCCGCCGCGGGCGGCTCGGGAGCTTCAGCGGATGCTGCTGGAGCGGTAAACCCGAGGTGAACCCCTCCCCGGCGCGGGGCACCCGGCCCTACCCTGGCGCGGCGGGCGCGGAGGGGGGAACCGATGCCGGGGGTGTGGCGGGGCGTGCGGGTTGCCGGGGTGCTGGTGACCGTGGGGGTCGTCGTCGGGTGCTGGTTGTGGGGTCTTCAGCGGTGGGACCGGGGAGCGCACGCCGTCATCGCGGCCAACGAACGGCTGAGGCTGGAGCGTGCGGGGCAGCCGTCCGGCGAGTTGGACGCTTCGGAAGCTGACCGGGCCCGTCCGGGCCGAGGCAGCAGCGGCGAGATCTCCGTACGACTGCACCATGACAGGGACGGTGAGTGGGCGCTCACTACCCGATACCGCCTGGCACTGAAGCCCACGGACCCGCTCGTCGACGAGCTGCGCATCGACCCTTCCTTCATCGAGAAGGTGATCGCCGTTGTGCCGGGCGGAGAGGAGTCGAGCAACAGATCCGACGACTTCGACGAGTCCTACGAGGGCGGACCCCGGTGGTGTCGGTTGAGCCAGAATCCCGAGGACGGGACCGTGACCGTGACGGCCGAGCGCACGACTGCACGGTCCGAGGCCGATGTCTTCCCCGCCAACACTCTGCAATACAGCTTCGGGAACGACGTCCTGGACCGTGACGGACGCAAGGTGGCATTCCCACACGGCCGATGGACGTGGAGCCTGGAGGCCCCCGCCCCTTGGGGTATCAGTTTCAAGGGCAGACCCGCCGTCCAGACCACCGAATCGGTCCACTTCCTCATGTCGGCAAAGGCCAGGCCGGAGTTCGTGGCGGTGACATACAACCCGACGTACGAGGAGCAGGACGCGGACGCTGACGCTGACGCCGTGACCGTCACAGGGCTCAAGGGCGCGCTCTCCCTGGGGGCGGCAGTGGCCGTCGCGGTCGCCGCGCTGCTGAGCTTCGGCTCCCGTGCTCTGCGGCGGTTTCTCGCCCTCGGCGCCACGCTGCTCGCCTGCACGGCCCTCGCCCTGCTGGTGTGGGACCTCATCATCTGGGACTGGGAGGAGCTGTACTGGCTGCGCGCCGCGACCAGGTACTGGGCCTACAACATGCCCGCCAACGGCACTCCGTTCGAGCTCAGGTTCCAGGGCGTACTCCTCGGCACGCTGTTGTTCGCCCTGCCCCTGCTCGCCGTCTGTGGGGAGCGTCTCGTACGGACCGACAGACCGCCGCCCCTGCGGCATGTGCTCGCCCTCGTCCTGCCCGCAGCCGCTCTGCTGGTCGCCTCCAGGCTCCTGGGCGGCCCACTGTGGACCTGGCCCACGGTGGCCTGCGCGCTCGCCGCGTCGGCGGCCGCGGGCGCGGTGCTCCTCGCGGCGGTCCTTGCCGGTGCGGCGGTACGGACCTGGGCGTCCGCTCTCGCCGCGGCGGTCTTCGCGGGGGTGGCGGCCTCGGTCGCCCTCGAGTTCGTCCCGGTGGCGCTGGAGCTGCGGTGGGACGAGAGCACCGCAGTGCCCTTCCACCCCGGCCTCGCGTCCTGGCCGCTGACATACCTCCTACTGACGCCCTGGGTGACGGCACTGCTCCTGCTCGTCGTCCCGCAGGTGCCCAAGGCGGTCCGCATTGCGCTTCTCCCCCTGCTCGTGTCGGCCCTGCTGCCTTGGTGGACGCCGTACGTGGACGCCGACTACGCCCATCCGCCGTCCTTCCCGCTGCTCGTCCAACTGACCGGCCAGTGGCCCGCGGAGAGCTTCGTCGGCGGCATCCGCGTCATCGCTCCCGCGTTCCAGGTCATCTGGCTCACCTGCGCCATCGTCCTGCTAGCCCAACTGCGGCGCGCAGGTGCCTCACCGGGTCACTGGGGCGCCTCCGCCCACTCAAGCTGCACGGCTCTGCTCCTCCTCGCCGCCCTCGCTCCGCTCGCCGGCGACCCGGAAGTCTGGCTGCCGCACTGGACGACGGCCGCCGCCCTGGCGGTCGTATGGCTCGGAGCCCGCATCCTGCTGCCCGCCGAGCGCGAGCAACGTGCCACCCGCCTGCACGCGTTGACGGGCGCTGCGCATGCCCGCCTCGTCAACTCCCTCGCCCGCGCCCTCCTGTTCGCCGAAGGCCGCCACCGCTTCCTCACCGCCTCCCGGGGCACCCTCGCCGACGCCGCGGTCACCCCCGAGGAGTGGCAGCAGCGGTGGCACAGCCTGCGCGCGCCTACGGCCCCCGACGCCGCCCGCGAGGCCGCCCGGCTGCGCGCCGCCGCCCTAGGCGGATCCGGCGGAACGGCCGCCTGGGCCAATGGCGTTGTGGCAGCGCTCGTCTCCGGGCTGCTCACCGCGCCGTGGACCGCGTGGCCCGCCTGGCACGGCCGTGGCTACAGCGGCCTCCCCGAAGCGGTGACCGTGGCGGGCGCCGCGACCTGGGTGTGGCTCGCCCACGGATTCGTCTACGGCTATCTGTATCCCTGGATCCGCGGGCGCGGACCTGTGTCCAAGGCCGGCTGGCTGTGGGCCGTCATGGCGCCGGTACAGCTCCTGCTGCTCTGGCCCCGGCTGCGACTCCCCTTCGACCAGACCGCGCTGACCGTGTGCCTGCTGCTCGCCCAGAGCGCGGTCATGGCCCTCGGCCTCGCCCTGTACTGGGAGATCAGGCTCATCCACCGCGCCGACCTGCTGTGGGGGCACGTGCGCAACTTCCGCCGACTGTCGTCGCTCGCGGCGCCGGTCAGCACGGTGCTCGTGGCGGCCGTGGCCGCTGCGGTCACCGTGCTGGCCTCCTCCTGGGCTGGGGACCTCACCGCACCAGAGGTGCCCCCGAGCCTGCCGTCGCCCACGGCCACGAACGCCCGGTAAGAGCTCAGCCCGTCGCGTCCACCAGGGCCAGTTCGTGCAGGCGCTCCGGTGGGCCCGGGCGGGCGTAGTACCAGCCCTGGGCCGTGTCGCAGCCGAGTATGCGGAGCTGTTCGGCCTGCGCTCCTGTCTCGACGCCCTCCACCGTCACGGCGAGGTTCAGGCTGTGGGCGAGGGAAACGATCCCCTCGACGATCTTGAGGTCGACGGGGTCCGCCGGGAACTGCTGCATGCTCTGGGTGAAGGAGCGGTCCAGCTTGAGGATGCTCACCGGCAGGCGGCGCAGGTTGGCGAGGTTGGAGTAGCCGGTGCCGAAGTCGTCCAGGGCGATGTCCACGCCCATCTCGGCGAGGCGGCGCAGCGGCTTCAGCAGGTCGTCGTCCGCGCCGATCAGCGCCGACTCCGTGACCTCCAGACAGAGCGCGTCGGGGTCCACGCCCTCGCGTTCCAGGATGTCGACCGTGTCCTGCACCAGACCGGGATGCGTGAGCTGGCACGGCGAGAGGTTGACGTTGATCCGCAGCGGGCCCGCGTCCGCGTGCCGGTCCCGCCAGTCCCGGGCCTGGCGCACCGACTGCTCCAGCACCCAGCGGCCGAGCGGAACGATCAGTCCCGTGTGCTCGGCGAGCGGGATGAACCGGTCCGGACCGAGGACGCCGTGCTGCGGGTGCAGCCACCGCACCAGCGCCTCCGCCCCACGGACGCTGCCGTCGCCGAGGTGGACCAGCGGCTGGTACTCGATGAAGAACTCGCCCCGGTCCAGGGCGGTCGGCAGCGCCGTCGTCAGCCCGTGCCGGGTGATCGCGCGCGCGTCCGCCTCCGGGTCGGCCAGCTCGAAGCGGTTGCCGCCCGCCGACTTGGCCCGGTACATCGTGATGTCGGCGCTGCGCAGCACCTCCGCGGGGCTGCGCTCGCCCGCCGGGCCCTCGACGATGCCGATGCTGCCGCGCACGGTCAGCTCCCGGCCGTCGACGCTGATCGGGGCGATCAGCGCGTTCATGATGCGGGCGGCCAGCTCGTCCACCTCGCGCTGGGTGTCGGGTCCGGTGGTCAGCGCCACGAACTCGTCGCCGCCGAGCCGGGCGACCATCTCGCCGGGCGCGGTCGCGCAGGCCTGGAGCCGGTCGGCGACCTCCACCAGCAGCCGGTCGCCGGCCGCGTGACCCAGGCTGTCGTTGATGGTCTTGAAGCCGTCCAGGTCGAGGTAGCACAACCCGAACCGCTGGCCCTCGCCCGCGCACAGCGCCTTCTCCAGGCGCTCGAAGAACAGCGTGCGGTTGGGCAGCCCGGTGAGCGCGTCGTGCGTGGCCTCGTACCGCAGCCGGAGGTTGAGCAGCCGCCGCTCGGTGGTGTCCTCCATGAGCGCGAGCTGGTACTCGGGGTTGCCGTCGGCGTCCCGCAGCAGGGAGACCGTCAGATTGGTCCACAGGACCGTTCCGTCGGGGCGGTAGAACGCCTTCTCCACGTGGTAGTGCTCGCGCTCGCCGCGCACCAGCTCCTCGTAGAGCTTCCAGACCTGCGGCGCGTCCTCGGGGTGCGTCCACTCCATGACGTTACGGCCGCGCACCAGGTGCTCGGCACCGCCGAACATGCGCACCAGGGCGCCGTTGACCTGCAGTATGTTGCCCGCGAGGTCGGCGATGCCGATCCCTATGGCGGCGCCCTCGAAGACCGCGCGGAAGCGGGCCTCGCTGGCGTGCAGCGCCTGCGCCACCACGCCCTGCGCCTGGAGGGCCGCCACGGAGATCGCCTCCTGCTCGGCCAGCGTCCGTTCGCGCAGCGCCTGCGCGTACCCCGCGGCCATGGCGTGCTGGAGCCGGGCGCTGCGGGCCCGCAGATCCTCCTGGGCGCCGCCATGGCCGCAGTACAGCACGAGGTAGGCGTCGACGCAGTCGAGGCTGCGGCTGAGCGCCTCCGGGTCGGTGCAGTGCGCCGTCACGAGGGCGGCGCCCACCGCGCGGCCCGCGTCGGCGTCGAAGGCTCTGGCGACCAGCGCCTGGCTCAACCGCCGCGCGAGCGGCAGCAGTTGCTCCTCCAGCTCGGGCCGGGTCGACGACGTGGAGGTCACCGGGAACACGGCCCGGCTCCAGATCGTCGCGAACCGGCGCAGTCTGTCCTCCGGCCCGTCCGGCTCCGCGCTCACGCCGTACGCCCCACGCCCGCGTAACCGGAGAAGGCCCATGGATCCTCCTCCTCCGGTGCGGTGTCCGGCCGCCACCGCGGCATCGACACCAGTCCGGGTTCCACCATGTCGTACCCCTCGAAGAACCGCGCGATCTCCTCGCGCGAGCGCATGATCAGCGGGTTGCGAATGTCCTTGTATACGCCCACCGTGCCCTCGGCCCGGTCCGCGGAGAGCGGGATTCCCTCGTACGAGGCATGCGTCAGGATCAGCAGGCTGCCGGGCGCGAGCGCGTCGCGCAGTTCGGCCACCGCCCCGTACGGGTCGTCCGTGTCTTCCACGAAGTGCAGTATGGCAACGAGCAGCAGGGCCACCGGACGGTTCAGGTCGATGAGCCGCTCGACCTGAAGGCTCGACAGAATCTCCTGGGGCTTGCGCAGATCGGCCGCTACGACGTCGGTGTGCTCGTCGCCGTCCAGCACCACCTGGCTGTGCGCGACGGCGACCGGGTCGTGGTCGACGTAGACCACGTGCGCGCCGGGTGCCGCCGCCCGGGCCACCTCGTGGACATTGCCGAAGGTCGGGATGCCGGAGCCGATGTCGAGGAACTGGGTGATCCCCTCGGCGGCCGCGTAACGCACCGCGCGGCGCATGAACGCCCGGTTCGCCTGCATGATCTTGGGAAGTCCCGGCATGAACTCCATGGCCTTGCGCGCGGCTTCCCGGTCGACCTCGAAGTTGTGCGAACCGCCCAGGTAGTAGTCGTAGATTCGGGAGACGCTCGGCACCGTGATGTCGATGCTCCGGGGGGCCCAGGCGGGACGCTCCATCTACCTCTCCAAGGCTCAGGCGATCCAGTGTTCGAGCTGAGGCTACTGATCGCCTGCCAAAGGAGCGAGCCGAAACGGAAATTGACCATCCGTTCCCGGTCACTGCCTGCGGCACGTGCCGAATTCGGCGGCCGTGATTCCGCTACGAAATGCAGTCGAAGCATTCCACAGAGTTCCGAATCATGCGGAACGGGACGAAGAGTTGGACCGGCACCGCACACAGGTCCACCCCCTCCGTGCGGTGCGAAGGGGGTGGACCTGGGTCGAGCGCGCTGACCGTTCGTCCGGCACTCGCTGGGCTCTCGCCTCCTACTCCTTTTCCGGCGCGCCGACCGGCTTTCCGTCGGGGGCCACGGCGTACCAGGTGCCGCCGACGCCCTGACCGTTGGTGTCACCGGGAGCCTTGTCACCGGCGAAGGTGTAGATGGGCCAGCAGTTGATGGTCTGCTGCTCGCCCTTGCCGTCCTGCCGGGCGAAGGTCATGTAGCCCTTCTTCTGGATGCCCTTGGTGTCGCCGAAGTCGACGGGCGCCACGGCGGGCCACTTCTCCAGGCAGGCGTCGGTGCAGTTGGAGACCGGCTTCGGCCAGGCCTCGTCCTTCATGAAGCGGTAGACCGTCATGCCGTTCTTGTCGACGACGATCTCACCGAGCTCGGGGTCCTGACGGGTGGACAGGCCGGGCTGGTCCGCCGCCGCCTTGGCCTTCTTGCCGTCGGGCGCCAGCGCGTACCAGGTGCCGCCCACGCCCTGGCCCTTGGTGTCGCCCGCGTTGACGTCCTTGGCATAGCGGTACGCCGGCCAGCCGCCGATCGTCAGCTGCTTGGTGCCGTCGGCCCGGGTGACCTCGCCGAGCTGCGACTTGTCCACACCGGCACCAGCGCTCGCGTCGTCCGCGGGAACCGGCGGCCAGGCGGTGGCACAGTCGCCCTCGCAGTTGGTCTTCGGCGGTTCCGCGGTGTCCTTGTCGAAACGGTAGAGGGTGAGTCCGGCGCTGTCGGTCAGCACCTGACCGAGTTCGGCGTTGGTGGACACGGAAAGCTCACCCGCCGGGGTGGTCTGGGTCGCCGCACCCTGCGCGCCGGTTCCGGCGGTGCCGGACTCGGCTCCGGCGCCCAGGCCCGTGCCCGCGGTTCCGTAGTCTCCGGCCGCGGCCGTCGCACCGACGTTCTGGCTCGCCGGCGGGGTGCTCTCCGAACCGCACGCCGTAGTCAGCGCCAGCACCGCCACGGCGCTCACCACGAGCGAGGCGCTCCGCCACGAGGTCTTCATCGTCAACTCCCCATTATCACAAGGGTGTTGCAGCGCCCTTCTGCGCCGCCGCACGACACTGGGTACGGGCGCCGACCATGGTCGTGTTCAACCGCGGGCAAAATTTCTTGCCGAATCCTGTGATTCCCGGCGCCACTCGCACGGCCGAACGAACCGACGACACGCGAGCGGGCCGCCCAGCAAGCCGTGCGACACGCACGTCCCTCCTTCGGGGCAATCCCCAGGGCAGTGGGGGTCTCGCGGGCCTTCGAGGGCCCAGGATCTTGGGCGTGCATGGACCCGACTCGACCCAATCCGCGCTCGCTGCCCGGGTGTTGGCGCTGCTGGCGCTGAGCTGGCTGGTGGTCGGGGCACCGGCCGCCCCGGCCGCGGCCGACGCCTGCGCGTACGCCTCGACGGGGCCGGGCGGCACGCAGGCGGTGGCGGTCGCCGGGAGCGGCACCTGGCCGACTCCCCCTTCGTGCCCCACACCGACCCCGCCACCCCCGCCGCCTCCCCCCACGCCGTGCCCGACCCCGACACCCACCCCGACGCCCCCCAAGCCCACGCCCACCCCCGAACCGCCGCCCGAGCCCACCCCGAAGCCCCCCGCACCGACTCCCACCCCGGCTCCGAAACCACCGCCGCCCCCACCGCCTCCGCCCCTCGAGCCCGCTGCCCCCCGCCCACAGCCCACCCCACCCCCTCCCCCACCCCCCGCACCGGCCCCCGAGCCGACTCCGACGCCGTCGGCCAAGCCCACGCCGCGCCCCGCCGCGGCCCCGGTGCACTACCCGCGCCACCGCACCACGGCCAAGCGGCCGCCGTCCCGCGGTGCCACCAAGCCCCTCACCTTCGTCCTGCTCATCGCCGCGCCCGCGATCGTCGCCGTCGCCGCGCTGCGCCCGCGCTGATCCCTGGAGGCACCCCTTGCCGGAATGGCTTGTTCTCACCCTCGCGATGCTGGCCGCCTGCGTCGTGGTGGTCGGCATCACGTTCATCCGCCACCGCACCGCGGCGGACGACGAGGACCCATCCGACACCCCGGACGTCATCGAGTACATGACGATGTGGATCGGCGTGGTCTACGCCATCGTCCTGGGCCTGGCCATCGCGGGCGTGTGGGAGGGCCGCAGCGCCGCACAGGACCACGTCCAGGCGGAGGCCATCGCCCTGCACGAGATCTCCGAACGGGTCCGGGTGTATCCGCCGGAGGTCCGTGACCGCATTCGGGAGGATGTCAACGCCTATGTCGGACACGTCGTGACCACTGAGTGGAAGTCGATGGCCGACAAGGGCGAGGTCACCGACCGCGGCACGGAGCTCCTTCAGCGCGTCCGGGCGGACGTCACCGACTACGAACCGCGCGACGACTTCGAGGCGCAGGCCTACCAGCCGCTCGTCGACCAGGTCGCCGCCGCGGACCAGGCCCGCAACGCCCGGGCCAGCTCGACCGGGGAGACCATGCCGGGGGTGGTGTGGTTCGGGCTGATCGCCGGGGCCGTCGTCACCATCGGGATGATCCTCGCCCTGCAGATCCGGCGGACCCCGCGCGAGCTGATCCTCGCCGTGCTGTTCTCCGCGCTGATCGCCTTCCTGCTCTTCCTCATCTGGGACTTCGACGCGCCCTACAGCCGTGGCATCACGGCGTCCGCGGAGCCGTTCCTGGACCTCTTCCCCGACGCCAAGGGCTGACGGGGGCTCACTCCCGCGAGAGGCCGGGGGGCGGGGCGCCACGCCGCCGCCGTCCCCCGGACGCGGGAACGGTCGTCCCCTGAGCGGACCACACGCTTGCCCCATTCGCACGACAGCGTTCGCGCAGGTGTGCGCACCTTCCTAGCGTTTCGATCATCGAGGTGCATTTCAGGCGCAAGCGGAAAAGGTCCGCAGCTGCTCCTCGGGGACCCGGAGGAATCACCATGCGCGCGATACGCGTCGCTTCGGCCGCACTGCTGGGGCTGACCGCCCTGACCCTCACCGCACCGGCCGCCCTGGCGAAGGGCGACGACAACATCACGCCGTTCGGCTTCAGCGTCCTGCCCTCCTCGATCGCGGCGGGCGGACAGGTCACCCTGCGGATCGACCGGAGCGGCGGCGGCTGCAAGGGGCCGGCGACGGTCACCTCCGCGGTCTTCGACGCCGTCACCATCCTGCCGCACCACTCCCAGGCGACGGCCGACGTGGACTGGGACGCCAAGCCGGGGGCCGTGTACAAGGTGACGTTCATCTGTGACAACGCCAGCGGCACGACGGATCTGACCATCGTCGGCGGCCGGCCGACCCACCATCCCGTGCCCCTGCCCGTCGTCCCGCCGCACGGCGTGCACGCCGGCGAGGGCGGCAGCTTCGCCGGGTTCGACCTCAAGGAGATCGGCCTCGGCGCCGCGCTCATCGCCGGCTCCATCGGGGCCGCGTACCGCCTCTCCCGCAAGCGCGCCACGGAGGACGGCGGCTGACCCGCCACCGCGCACAGGCCTTCGCCCCGGTTCCCCCCTCGAAGGGGGCCGGGGCGAAGGCCTTCTGACGTGACGTGCGGTCCCCGAACGATCCGGGACGGATCCCGACGTACGCCGGATCAGATCCGCTTCTCGGACCGGCGGCGCATCCAGAACAGCCCGCCGCCGACGACGGCCGCGGCCACGAGCCCGCCGCCGATGGCGATGTCGGTGGGGGTGGCCCCGGACGTGGAGCTGCCGCCGATACCACCCTGCACACCGCCGATGACGGTGAAGGCGGCGGGACGGGTCAGAGTCCTGCCGTCGCAGTTGACGGTGATGTCGTGCGTGCCTGGGCGCGCGTTGGAGTTGACCGTCGCCGTGCCCTTCGAGGTCTCGTTGGCGCCGTGGATGGGCGACAGCCTGGTCGTGGGGAAGGCGTCGGAGGTCGCGGTGCCGCCGTTGCGGCAGCCGTCGACGGTGATGGTCAGCTGGCCGCCGCGCGCGATGACGCTCGGCAGGGCGACGATGTTGCTCGGGGTGTCCCAGGCCACGGCCGCGGGGGCGGCGAGCCCGAGGGCGGCGACCGCCGCCGCTGACACCGCCAGGGCACGAGAGTTACGCATGTGATCCTCCGCGGAAGACGCCCCGGGAACCGTCCCCGGTCGATCGGCGAGAAAGCGCCTCCCGATAAGACCCTCAGATGCCCGGCACAGAGCCGCATTTCGAGAATGGTCCGTCCTGGTGAGAGGACACGCCGAAGGAAAACCGCACAATCGGATATTGCCGCAGGTCACGGACCGTCAGAAATTTCCTGGTCACGGCAACTCGGATGGCGCACCACGCTCTGGCCGAAGGAGTCCGGACCACCCGTTCGCCTCCGCATCCGTCGCCGGTTTCCCGCCCGGCATTTAGCGTTCTCGTATGCGCGAATGACGTGGCGACGGCCGCGTCGAGAGGGGAAACGAATGTCTGCGTCCGAGCTGGCCGAAGAGGAGGAGCAGCGGAAGAAGCGCGCTCCTTGGGGCGTGATAGCGCTTGTTCTGCTGACCGGCCTCGCGCTCATTCGCAATGGTTCGGGGGAGTTCGACGTGGGGCCTCCGCAGCCCGCGTCGGCCGCCGCGGCCGACAGCCGGGTGCAGAGCGGCACCTTCGCGGGCGCCGCGGCCCCGCTGCCGTACGCCGTTCCGGACCGGGTGCGGATTCCCGCGATCCAGGTCGACGCGCCGATGATGGCCGTAGGGCTGGACGCCCAGGGATGGGTCGGCGCCCCGCCGCCGGAGGACCCGAACCTCGCGGGCTGGTTCTCCGGCGCCGTGTCCCCCGGCGAGAAGGGCACCGCCGTCGTGGTCGGCCACGTCGACAACCAGCAGGGCCCCGCCGTGTTCTACGGACTCGGGGCCCTGAAGAAGGGGAATCGCGTCGAGATCGCGCGCAAGGACGGCAAGACGGCCGTGTTCGAGATCTACGGCATCGAGGTGTTCGAGAAGAACAACTTCCCCGGCGACCGGGTCTACCGCTCCAAGGGGACCTCGGAACTGCGGGTCATCACCTGCGGCGGCGGGTTCTCCGAGCAGAACGGCTACGACGGCAACGTGGTGGCCTTCGCCCGCCTGGTCGAGGTTCGCTGACCGTACCCCGGCCGGGCGGGCGGCCGCCCGTCAGGCGTACTGCCGTCGGGGGACGGTGATGTGGTAGCCGGCGTCCAGCAGATCGGGCAGGTAGTCCCGCAGCGCGTGGACGCTCTGGGAGCGGTCGCCCCCGGCGTCGTGCGAGAGCACCACGACCCCGGGGGCGGCGCCTTTCTCCACCCGGTTCGCGATGGTCCGGGTGCCGGGGGTGGTCCAGTCGAGGGTGTCGACCGTCCAGGCCAGCGGCTCCATGCCCAGCTCGGCGCCGAGTTGGAAGGCGGCGCGGTTCCAGGCGCCGTAGGGCGCGCGGAACCACTCGGGGCGCTCACCGTACGCCTCCTCGACGATGTCGCAGGTCCGTTCCATCTGGGAGCGGATCTGACCGCGGGTCAGCCGGGTCAGCAGCGGGTGGGACCAGGTGTGGTTGCCGACGACATGGCCTTCCTCCGCCATCCGTTCGAGCAGGTCGGGGCGGGCGGCCGCCATCTCCCCGCAGACGAAGAACATCGCCCGCACCTCGTACTCGGCGAGGGTGTCCAGGATGGCGGGCGTGTAGCGGGGATCGGGGCCGTCGTCGAAGGTGAGCACCATGGACCGGCCACGGCCCTCCATGCGCAGCAGCGGGGTGCCCCGGACCGGGGTGCGGCGGGGCACGGCCCGTGGGGCGCCGTAGCCGGTCAGGGGCTGGAGTCGGTAGGCGGAGGGCTTGAGGGCGCGGCGCGCCTGGGGGCCGGCGGCCGGTGCGGCGGGCCTGACCGGCTCGGCGTCCCCGCCCAGCGCGAACAGTCCGGCGGTGCCGGCCGCGCCGACGGCGGCGGCGCCGGCGAGGAGAGCCCGGCGGCGGGTGAGCAGCCGGGAGAGCAACTGATCCTTCTGCATGACTCATGAGTCGCCCGCCCCGCCACCGACGCACCACGACGGCACTGGACCGGCGGCACGATTCCACCCACCCGGCCCATGACGGGCCGTCAGCGGAATCCCTCACGGAGCGTCAGCCGAGACGGATCGGCGGGAGCGGTTGCGACGGATCGACAGGAGCGGCAGCGGCGCCGGACCGACGGGAGCGGCAGGGTCTGGCGGATCGTCAGGCCCGTGCGGAACCCGACCGTGCGGTCGACGCCGATACCGGGTGGGTGCCCTCAGCGCCCAGCCGCTCCCGTTCGATACCGGACGCGGACCTGTTCGGGCAGGTCCGCGTCCGGCTCGGCGCGCCCGGTCTCGTCCCCTCCGTCTAGGCCGAGCGACGACAGCGCGGGCGGAGCCGTGGTGGTCGCGGGGCGCGGGCCGCCCCTCGGGTGCCCCATTCCCCGGAACTTGTGCCGGCTCCGGGCGAGGGAGGCGGCCCGCTCGCCCGTCGGGCGTCCCGTCGGCCGGGGGGCCTGCGGCTTCCGATAGCCTCGGCGCCGTGACGGAACAGCACGCTCACCAATTCGAGCGCGGGACGGACGGGCCGAAGGTCATCCTGGTCGGGGTGGACGGCTCCGACTCCTCATTGCGGGCGGCGGCCTACGCGGGTGGTCTCGCCCGGCGGCAGCGCGCGCTGCTCGCCGTGGTGTACGTCCAGCCGGTGATGTCGGCGGGGGCGGCGCTCGGGGCGCCGGTCGCCGAGGTGACCGATGAGATCGCCGAGGACCTGGTGGCGCAGATCCGGGACGCGACGGAGCGCACGAAGGGGATATTCGATGTGCGCTGGGAGTTCCACACCTTCCGCGGTGACCCCTACAACGGCCTGGTGCAGGCGGCCGACGACCTCAAGGCGGACGCCGTGGTGGTCGGCGCCTCGGAGCAGGCGGGCCACCGGATCGTCGGTTCGGTCGCGATCCGTCTGGTGAAGGCGGGGCGCTGGCCGGTGACGGTGGTGCCGTAGCGGCAGGGGCCGCGGGACGCGCCCCGGCCGTCCCGTCAGGGCCCGGGCCGTGCCCCTCCCCCGTGGAGGCACGGCCCCGGACCTCTACAGAGCACGCAGGAAGTCGAGCACGATCCGGTTGAAGTCCTCCGGCTTCTCCAGGTTCAGGTAGTGGCCGACGCCGTCGATCAGTTCCGTGCGTCCGTTCGGGACCTCGTGGACGAGGCGGTCGGCCGCGTCGAGCATGTCGGCGGGTTCGAGGGTGCCGTTGAGGGCGAGGACGGGGACGTCGATCCTCCGGAGCCGGGGCCAGGAGCCGGTCACGCGCACGTGCCAGTCCTTCTCGCCGGGCGTGTGCTTCATGATCGTGTGCAGGGCCATCTCCCGCAGCCGGCGGAGGATGTCGGGGTTCACCTCCGCTGCGGTCCGGTGCTCGCCCGGCACCCCCTTCAGGAACGCGGTCAGCCAGCCCTCGATGTCGCCCGCGCCCAGGGTGCGGGCGTACTCGGCCTGGATCTCCCGGGTCCAGGGGTCCTGGTACTCGTAGTCGCCCGTCGCCGCACCGCAGGTGACCACGGCACGGACGAGGTCCGGGTGCTCCAGCACCGTGTCCGTGGCGATCACGCCGCCCATCGACACCCCGACGAGCACCGCGGGCCCGGTGTCGAGGTGACGCAGCAGGTCGGCGAGGTCGTCGGCCCAGCGGAACGGCTCGGTCGCGTTGGCGGAGAAACCGTGGCCGCGTACGTCCGGCACGATCACCCGGTACTCGGCGGCGAGCGCCGGTATCTGGTCGGCCCAGAAACGGTGGTCGACGAAGCCGCAGTGCAGCAGCACCACGGGGTCCCCTGAGCCGGTGTCGAGGTAGGCGAGGTCGCCGTCGCGGGACGGGAAGCAGCGAAGATCTGCGGCAGTAGTCATGACAACCAAGGTGTCATCTTTCGCGAGGTTTGACAACTCAGTTGTCATGATGGGGCGATGCATGATGTTCCGGTGAACGACAACGACGCACCGCTGCCCGCCGACGAACTCGGCCACCAGGTCTCCGAGGTGTTCGACCTGATCGGCGCGCTCTACCGCCGCGGCCTGCGCAAGATCGAGCAGGGCGAACAGGTCGAGGGGGTCTCCGTCGGCGTGCGCTCCGTCCTGGTGCTGCTGCGCCGGTTCGGGCCCATGACGGTGCCCCGGATGGGCGGGATCATGGCGCTGTCCCGGCAGTTCGTGCAGCGCATGGTCAACGACGCGGTGGCCGAGGGCTGGGCGGAGGTCACGCCCAACCCCGCCCACCAGCGGTCCTCACTGATCCGGATCACGGCCGCGGGCGAGACGACGATCGACGCGATCCTCGCCCGCGAGCACGCCCTGAACCGGCAGGTCGGCGGCGACCTGACCGACGCCGAACTGCGGGCGTGCAAGCGAGTGCTGAAGGAGATGCTCAAGACCTTCGACCATGTCGACATGGGCTGAGCCGCCAATCCACAAGGGCTGACCTGACAGGGGCTGACCTCCGGGCTTACTCCCCCATCACCAGCCCGTCCTGCTCCGCGCCCCGGCTCAGCACCACGTCCCGGATCCGGTCCCGGACGCCCGCGACGTCGGCGCCTTGCTTCACCGCCTGGTTGAGGTTCACCACCCGGCCGGCGTCGACGTCGAACAGCTGGGGGAGGAATTCGGCCTTGGTCACGTTCCAGCGTCCGCCCGGCTTCGCGGGCGGGGCGAAGGTGAAGCGGCCGATCGTGGACTGGTTCCCGCGCGGGTCGGGGCTGCCGCCGTGGTTGTACATCTGGCCCGCGATCTGGTCGCCCATGCCGTAGACGACCCAGGTGCCGTTGACCTTCTCGTAGGCCTGCGGGACATGCGCGTGCGTACCGAGGATCAGGTCGATGTCGGGCCGGCCGCCGGTGCGGGCGGCGGTGAGGGAGCGGGCGAGGGTCAGTTGCCGCTCGTCGGGCTCGTCCTGCCATTCGGTGCCCCAGTGCAGCGACACGACGACCACGTCGGCGCCGGCCCGGCGGGCGGCCCGGGCCTCGGCGAGGATACGACTCTCGTCGATGAGGTTGACGGCCCAGGGCTGTCCGGGCGGGAGCGGGTAGCCGTTGGTGTCGTAGGTGTAGGCGAGGTGCGCGACCTGGGCCTCGCCCGCGCGCAGGACGGTGGCCGTGCGGGCCTCCGCCTCGGCGCGGGCGGATCCGGCGTGCCGTAAGCCGGCCCGGTCGAGGGCGTCCAGGGTGCGGCGGATGCCCTCGGCGCCGTCGTCGAGGCTGTGGTTGGAGGCGGTGGAACAGCCGTCGTATCCGGTGGCGGCGAGGCCCGCGGCGACCTCGGGCGGGGACTTGAAGGCCGGGTAGCCGGTGTAGTCGCCGTTGGCGCCGTAGACGGTCTCCATGTGGCACAGGGCCAGGTCGGCGCGGGCGACGACGGATTTCGCCCCGGCGAGCATGGGGCGGAAGTCGTGGCCCGCGCCGCCCGCGTCGAAGCGCGCGCGGTCGATGATCGAGCTGTGCGGGAGGACGTCGCCGGAGGCGACGAGGGTGAAGCCGCGGGCGCCCGTGGCGGACGGGGCGGGACGCCCCGGGGAATCGTGCCGGTCGGCCTGGCAGGCCGCGCCCGCCGCGAGGAGGGCCGTCAGGGCCAGGGCAACCTGTCGACTGCGTGCGATCATCACTCACCCCGATGTAGTCGTATTTACACACCAATAGGTAAGAATCGCGACACATCGGCAGCCGGTTCCGACACGCCGATTAGCCCGTCCGGCCGCGCGCGAACGGTGGCCGGGACCGTTCGTCGAACCGTTCGTCGACGCGATCGACCGTCCGTCGCAGACCCGTGTGCGCGGCCTGTCCTCGGGCGGCGCCCTGCGATGCCATACGGCCATGACGGCCGGAACCACACTTGTGAACGGGACGACCGCCGAGCACGAGCTCGCCGCGCTGCAGCGCGAGCACGGCCGGCCTCTCTTCGCGCTGCTGCTCAGGCTCTGCGACGGAGACCGGCAGCGCGCCGAGGATCTGGTGCAGGAGACCCTCGTCCGCGCCTGGCAGCATCCCGAGGCCCTGCGCGCCGACGACTTCGACTCCGTGCGGCCCTGGCTGCTCACCGTCGGCCGGCGGCTCGCGATCGACGCGCGGCGGGCCCGGCAGGCGCGGCCCCCCGAGGTCGGCGACGCGATCCTGGAGAACGCCCGGGTCTGCGCCGACCACGCCGAACGGGCGGCCGCGATGCTCGACGTGCGCGAGGCTGTGAAGACACTCACTCCGGAGCACCGTGAAGTCCTGGTGCTCGTGTATTTCCAGGGGGCCAGTGTGGCGGAAGCGGCGCAGGCCCTCGGCATCCCGCCCGGTACCGTGAAGTCCCGCGCGTACTACGCGCTGCGCGCCCTGCGCAGGGTGCTTCCGGGTTACGCGGCCGACCTGCGGTGAAACCGACGGCTGAGTCAAACCTCCGTAAAGCGCCTTGCTGAGGACCATGGTTGAGTAATCGGCTGTCTTCATCCGTGTTCCGCACTGGGAGTCCGGGATCGGGCGACGCGTACGCACCGGAGGAAGGCAGGAAGGGATGCTGCACAGAGGCCACGAGAGCACGGAGGGCACCGGCGGCGGTGAACTCACCGTCCCCATGGCGTGGTTGTACGCCGAGTACATCGCCGACGAACTGCTGCGGACCGGTGATCTGATGCCGCCGACGTCCTTCGAGTTCCGCGCCGGGCGCGACGCGCTGGCGCTGACGATCTTCCTGTCCGACACCGGCGGTGAACTCTCCGGCATCCGGGTCGTCTCCCAGCTCGACACCTGGCTGTCGCTCACCGCGTACGACCAGCCCTGGCAGGACTGGGTGCGCGAGCGCATGGCCAAGCTCGCCGCCGAGGCGATGGAGTCCGGGGGGCCCACGCCCGACCTGGACCTGGCCGAGGCGGCCTGGCGCTGGCTGGAGGAGACCGAGCTGCTCGCCCCGGACCTGAACGCGGTGCCGGGCGGCGGCGCGCTCGGCACCGAGGACGAGGGGCCGAAGGTGTGGACGCCCGCCTGGCAGCTGGGGCTGCCGCTCGGGCACCTGGCGATCCACCTCTTCTAGATCCCGCCCGTTCGGGCCCCGGCCGGAAAAAATTCCGGCACGGGACCAATCCGCCGCAACGGCCGCTCCGAATCCGTTGGTTGCGATTCTGTGTGTGCCTTGAGTGATTCGGCGGTCCGGTGCGTACGGGTGGGAGCAAGGAGTAACCCACCCCACACCCAACGGCACGAGGATTCCCCATGAGGTCCCTGGAGAGGCATCGCGACGTCGCCGCGTACGCGCTCGGCGTGCTGGACGAGGCGGACGCCTTCCGCTTCGAGGATCACCTCATGGAGTGCCCCAGTTGCGCGGCACACGTGACGGAATTCGGTCCCGCCACCCGTCAGTTGATGCTGTACCGCCGGGCCACCCCGCGCTCGGTGCACCCGATGAGCAAGCCGGGACCGCGGCTGCTGGACCGGCTGCTCGGCGAGGTGGCGGGACGCGAGCGGCTGCGCCGCCGGAGCCTGCTGTACGGCCTGGCCGCCTCGGCGGTCGTGGCGCTCGGCGCGCCGGGGATCGCGATGGTGGCGGCGGACGGCGACAGCCCGGCGCGCCGGGTCGAGGCCACCGACCAGCGCTCGGGCGTGTGGGCCCAGGTCACGTCCGAGAACGAGGAGTGGGGCACCCAGGTCGAGCTGAAGGTGAAGGACGGCGCGGGCCCCCGCACCTGCCGGCTGATCGCCGTGGGCCGCGACGGCTCGGAGCAGATGGTCACCAGCTGGACGGTGGCCCGCCATGACGCCCGCGAGAGCACCATGATGGGCGCCGCCGCCTTCCATCCCGGGGAGATCGCGCACTACGAGGTGCGCACGACGGCCGGGGAGCGCCTGGTCGTGCTCGAGGCGCCCTGATCCGTCGGGCTCGAGGCGGAAGCCGGAAGACACGCATCCGTCACCACTCCCCCGGCGGCCGCAGGCCCCGGGTCCTCCCTGTGGCCTCTCACCCGTACGGCCGTGTCGTCCGTCCCGTCGCCCCGGCCACCGGGCGGGCCGTGGCGCCCGGTGTGAGACTGCTGAGGAACACGCCCCGACCGTGCCCGCGGTCCCGACGAGGGGAGAGACGGTGGCGCCGTCGGAGACCGGTGACGGTCTGCTGGAGGAGTTCCTCGCCGACCCGGCGACCCCGTCGCTGGACCTGTCCACCGCGGTGGCCCGCTGCTCCAGGGCGCTCGGCCTGCAGCACTCGGTGGTCTATCTCGCCGACCTCCAGCAGCGCCGGCTCGTCCCGCTCACCGATGTCGCCTCCGCGCTGCCCATCGACGATTCGCTGGCCGGCTGGACCTACCGCACCCAGTCGCTGCGGGTGGAGGAGTCCGAGACCGGCGGCATGACGGCGTGGCTGCCGCTCGTGGACGGTGCCGAGCGGCTGGGGGTGCTGGCGGTGCACCAGCCCGCCCTGACGCCGCTCTCCCTGCGCCGCAGCCGCACCCTCGCCACCCTGCTGGCGGTCATGGTCACCTCCAAACGGGCCTACAAGGACACCTTCGTACGGCGGACCAGGACCGAGCCGATGCGGCTGCCGGCGGAGATGCTGCGCGCCTTCCTGCCGCCGCGCACCGTCGGCACCGCGCACGTGGTGTCGACGGCGGTGCTGGAACCGGCGTACGAGATCGGCGGCGACGCGTTCGACCACTCGCTCACCGAGACGACGCTGCACGCGTCCGTCCTCGACGCGATGGGCCACAACCTCGCCTCCGGGCTGACCACCGCCGTCTCGCTGGCCGCGTGCCGCAACGCCCGCCGGACCGGGGCCGAACTGCCGGAGCTGGTGCGGTCGGTCGACGAGGCGCTGTCGCACTGGCTGCCGGACCAGTTCTGCACCGGTGTGCTCACCCAGCTGGACCTGGGCAGCGGAGTCCTGCGCTGGAGCAACTGCGGGCATCCGGCGCCCCTGCTCATCCGCGACCAGCGGCTGCTGGTCGACGCGATGGAGCGGGAGGCGGATCCGCCGATGGGGCTGCCCTCGCTGCTGTCCGGCCGGGAGCGGCTGATCCACGAGATGGATCTGCTGCCCGGCGACCGGGTGCTGCTGTACACGGACGGGGTGACCGAGGCGCGCACCCGGGACGGCGAGGAGTTCGGTCTGGAGCGCTTCGTGGACGAGGTCATCCGCGCGACCGCCGCGGGCGAACTGGCCCCCGAGACCCTGCGCCGGCTCATCCACCGCATCCTCGACGCCCAGCCCGGCCGGCTGCGCGACGACGCGACGATCCTGATGATCGAGTGGTGGCCGCCGTCCGGCTGAGCCGGCTCACTTCAGCAGCCGGGACAGCCTGCGGTCGGCCAGCGGCTTGCCGCCGGTCTGGCAGGTCGGGCAGTACTGCAGCGAGGAGTCGCTGAAGGAGACCTCGCGGATGGTGTCGCCGCAGACCGGGCAGGGTTCGCCGGTGCGGCCGTGGACGCGCAGGCCACTCTTCTTCTCCGCCTTCAGACGGCCGGCCGCGAGGCCCCGGGACCGTTCCACCGCTTCGGTGAGCGTGGTGCGCAGGGCTTGGTAGAGGGTGGTGGTCTCGTCCGGGGTGAGCTTGGCCGCGAGTTTGAAGGGGGACATCTTCGCCGCGTGCAGGATCTCGTCGCTGTAGGCGTTGCCGACCCCCGCGATCAGGCTCTGGTCGCGCAGCGCCCCCTTGATCTGGCGGCGTTCGTCCTTCAGGAGGGCGGCCAGGCGGGCCTCGTCGAAGTCGTCGGCCAGCGGGTCGGGGCCCAGCCGGGCGATGCCGGGGACCTGCCGAGGGTCCTGGACCAGGTACACCGCCAGGCGCTTCTGGGTCCCGGCCTCGGTCAGGTCGAAGCCCTCGCCCGTCTCCAGGGCGACCCGCAGCGCCAGCGGTCCCTTGCCGGGTTTGGGCGGCCCGTCGGGGAGACGGTCCTTCCACTGCAGCCAGCCCGCGCGGGCCAGGTGGGTGATCAGGCGGGGTCCGTCCGCCGTCTCCAGGTCCAGGAACTTGCCGTGCCGGCGCACCGCCGTGACCTCGTGGCCCTCGACAGCGGAGAGGGGAGGGTCGTACGTCTTCAGGACGCTGATCGCCACGGGCAGCACGCGCACGATCTCCTTGCCGACGAGATGGTCGGTAAGAAAGTCCTTGAGCGCTTCGACCTCGGGCAGTTCCGGCATACGTCCAGAGTGCCACCGGGGGCCGGTCAGTTCCGTCCGGGGGCGGTGAACTCGCACCACACGACCTTGCCGCCGCCGCGGGCCTCCACCCCCCACACGTCGGCGAGCAGCTCGACCAGGAGCAGCCCTCGCCCGGAGACCCCGTCGTCGCCCGCTTCCCGGCGGCGGGGCAGGGCGCTGGAGGAGTCCTCCACCTCCACCCGCAGCCGCCGCTCGGCACCGGTGAGGACCCGCAGGGTCACGATCGCCGACCCCTCGGTGTGCATCAGGGCGTTGGTGATCAGCTCGTCGGCGACCAGTTCGATCTCGTCGGCGCGGTCGCCGGAGCCCCAGGTGCGAACGGCGGCCCGGATCATGTGCCGGGCATGGGTGAGGGCCTCGGGGTCGCCCGGGGCGACGTGCTGCCGGAGCCGGCCGGCGGTCTGCGGGGAGTCCACGCCCCGGCGCCGCAGCAGGAGCAGGGCCACGTCGTCGTCACCGCCACGCTCCTCGGCCACCTCTATCAGCCGGTCGGCGAGTTTGCGCACGTCGTCCGGGCTGTCCGCGACCAGGGCCGTCAGGGTGCTGGTGCCTTCGTCGAGGTCGAAGCCGGGCTGCTCCACCAGGCCGTCGGTGCACAGCAGCAGGGTGTGGCCGGGATCGAGCTCCAGCGTGCGCACCGGGTACTCCAGGCGGCCGAACTCGGCGGACAGACCCAGCGGCAGACCGCCCTCCACCAGGACGCGCCGACAGGTGCCGTCGGGCGTCCGTACCAGCGGGTCGATATGGCCGGCGCGCACCATCTGCACCACTCCGGTGGACAGGTCGGCCTCGGCGTACAGGCAGGTCGCGAAGCGGTCGGTGTCGAGTTCGTGGAGGAAGACGGAGGCGCGCGCCATCACGGTGGCCGGGGTGTGCCCCTCGGCCGCGTAGGCGCGCAGGACGATCCGGAGCTGCCCCATGACGGCGGCGGCGTGCGTGTCATGGCCCTGGACGTCGCCGATGACCGCTCCGACCCGTCCGCCGGGCAGCGGGATCAGGTCGTACCAGTCGCCCCCGATGTCCCTGCCGAGGGTGCCCGCGGCGGTGCCGGCGCGGTAGCGGACGGCGATGTCGGCGCCGGGGACGCTCGGGATGGTGCGCGGCAGCATGGCCTGTTGCAGCCCGGTGGCCAGGTCCTTCTCCTGCTCGTAGAACATGGCCCGCTGCAGGCTCTGCGCGATGCTGCTGCCGAGGGCGACGAGCACGTTGCGATCCTCGGGCGAGAAGCCGCGACGGTCGCTGTAGAGCAGGCCCATGGCGCCGATGGGGCGGGCCTGGGCGATGAGCGGGAGGTAGGCGGCCGAGGTGATGTCCAGGTCGGTGATGTGCGGCCACAGGATGGGGTAGCCGTTGGCGAACTCCTCCGGCGACTCGATGAAGCGCGGGGTGAGGGTGCGCACCACCTCGCTCATCGGGTACGGCTCCTCGATGCCGGTGACCCGGGTGCCGGGGACGAAGCTGCCGGCGGGGCCCTCGGCGATCAGCCGGATCCGGCCCGCCTCGACCAGTCCCATGACCAGGCTGGTGGCGCCCAGATGGGTGACGCCGTGGGTGTCCTTCAGTACGTCGATGACGTCCTGCACGGTTCGGGCGTGGGCGAGCGCGGCGGTGGTCAGCTCGACGACGTTCGTCTGCTGACGGCGCAGTTCGTCGGCGGCGGCCTGGTCGCGGCGCGCCGCACTCTCGCTCAGTTCCTGGGTGGCGTCCCGGACGATGCCGATGATGCGGCGCGGGCGGCCCGTCCCGTCGCGCCGGATGTAGCCCTGGGTGTGGGTCCAGCGCAGGGAGCCGTCGCGGCGGCGGATGCGGAAGTAGGCGCCGTAATTCTCGCTGCCGTCCTTCATCGCCTGGGCGACCATGGCGTCCAGCCGGTAGCTCTCGGCGCGCGGGACGCGCACCGCGAGGCTCTCGGCGCGGCCGTCGAACTCGTCGGGGCGCAGGTCGAAGACCTCGTGGGCCTGGGCGTCCATGTGGAACAGGCCGCTGTCCAGGTCCCAGTCGAAGCTGCCCATGCGGTTGAGCGCCAGAATCGGGTCCGGGTGGGCGGGCCAGTCGTCCGGGAGTGACAGGGCGCTCGCTCCCCGATCAACCATGGGCCTACCTTGCCAGGATTTGTCCGATTCTTCGACTGGGGGCTTGACCGGGGAGGCCCGCGGAGGGCTCCCCGGTCAAGCCGGGGCGGGGCGCGGTCAGTCGGTGAAGACGTTCGTCGGGCTGCCGAAGATGCTGCCGGAGGGGGACCGGCCCTCGGGGTCGTCGGGGATCAGCCCGCCCCCGTCGGGCAGGTCGGCGGTCTCCGGGACGGACTCGGGACCGACCTCGTCGGGCACGGTGCCGCCGAAGTCGGGCAGCGAGGGCTCGGTGGCGGTGCCCTCGTCGGTGCCGGTGTCCTCGTCCGTGGGCACGAGCGGGCTCTGCGGCTCGGTCGTCGGCGGGGTGGCCGTGACAGTGGCCGGGGGACAGTCGCTCGGCCCGGCCGGCACCTCGGGCGGTACGTCCTCGGTGGCGCCGGGGGTGACGGTGACCGTGGGGGTCACGCAGTCGGTCGGCGTGCCCTCGGGTGCGGCGGAGTCCGTGCGCTCGTCGAACGGATCGGTGGTCCGGTCGGAGGGCTCGGTGCTCTCGTCGTCCGGGGACAGACCGGCGTCCGGGACCCGCGTGTGCGGAGTCGTCGGCCGCAGGGGTTCCGGGCGGGGCACGGGCCGGTCGTGGCGGCAGTCGTGTCCGATCCGCCGCTCGATCCAGGTGTTGCTGACGACGTTGATGATCGTGATGTTGGTGATCACCTGGGGCGCCGGAGCCACCACGACCACCTGGGTCGGCCGGTAGCCGGACCAGGCGCGGCCGCTGGTGGCGGGGCTGCCCTTGGTCGCCACGGCCGGGGTCAGCGGGTTGCCGCAGGCGCAGCGCACGCGCGGCACGCCCCGGTTGTCGACGAGGACGGCGGTGCCGGCCTGGAGGACGGACTGGTAGGTGGTCACCCGTCCGTCGCGGTAGCCGTGGTTGGTGACCCGGGTGTCGGCGCGCAGCTCGACCGGGGCGAGCCCCCTCAGATAGTCCGGGATCCCGGCACTGGAGATGCCCGCGGCCCCGGCGAAGGCGCGGGCCCGGTGCTGGTCCGCGGTCAGGTGGCCGATCTGCCGGTCCACGTCGCAGCTGCCGACGCGTGCGGTGCCGGCGTACAGGCCGGGGGTGGAGCCGGAGTAGGACCGTGCTCCGCCGGCGGACCCGGTGGGCGGCGACTGCGGCGTTCGGGTGACGGGCGGCGGGGTAGCCGTGGAGGTGGCCGTGGAGTCCGTGAAGGGGTCGGGCCCCTGGGCCGCGGCCGGCTGGAGGAACACCTCGCCGCTCGCCGCCGCGCCCTTGTCGCCTCCGTCGTCACCGCAGCCGGCGACGAGGACCGCCACAGCGAGCGCGCAGGCCGTGACCAGGATCCCGGTGGGTGTCCGGGTGGGGGTTCGCACCACGTTCTCCCGCCTCTTCTGGGGGCAATTCGTCCTTATTGTCCGCTTCACCCGCACGGGTTACGCAACCGGAGGGGTCCAGCACGGAGAGTGACCGGAGGGCGGAAGCTGTCGGGCGGGGCACGGACGCCGTCGAGGGGACCCGGACGCCGTCGGCGGGACAATGGACGAAGGAGCACAGGTCGTGGAGTGGTTCACCGCACCCGAGTACTGGCTGAGCCGGCTCGTCTTCCAGCGGGCTCTGGCCGGGGTGTACCTGGTCGCCTTCCTGACGGCCGCCCTCCAGTTCCGGGCGCTGATCGGCGAGCGGGGCATGCTGCCGGTGCCGCGCCATGTGGCACGGCTGCCGTTCAAGGCGGCGCCGAGCCTGTTCCAGCTGCACTACTCGGACCGTTTCTTCGCGGTGTGCGCCTGGTCGGGCTGCGCGGTGTCGGCGGCGCTGCTCGCGGGGCTCGACGGGCTGCTCCCGCTGTGGGGCGCCATGCTGCTGTGGCTGGTGCCCTGGGCGCTGTACCTGTCGATCGTCAACGTCGGCCAGACCTGGTACTCGTTCGGCTGGGAGTCCCTGCTGCTGGAGGTGGGCTTCCTCGCCGTGCTCCTCGGCAACGACGAGGTGGCCCCGCCGGTCGTGGTGCTGTTCCTGCTGCGCTGGATCCTGTTCCGGGTCGAGTTCGGCGCGGGACTGATCAAGATGCGGGGCGACGAGTGCTGGCGAAAGCTGACCTGCCTCTACCACCATCACGAGACCCAGCCGATGCCGGGCCCGCTGAGCTGGTTCTTCCACCATCTCCCCCGGCCGCTGCACCGGATCGAGGCCGCCGCCAACCACTTCACCCAACTCGTCGTGCCGTTCCTGCTGTTCACCCCACAGCCGATCGCCACGGCCGCCGCCGCCCTGATGATCCTCACCCAGCTGTGGCTGGTGCTCTCGGGCAACTTCTCCTGGCTGAACTGGATCACGATCGTGCTGGCCCTGTCGGCGCTCCGGCTCCCCGACACCTCACCCACGGTGCCGGACGCGCCCGCGTGGTACGCGGCCGTCGTCCTGGCGGTCTCCGCCCTGCTGCTCGCCCTCAGCTACCGCCCGGTCCGCAACATGGTCTCCCGCCGCCAGGTGATGAACCGCTCCTTCGACCCGCTCCATCTGGTCAACACCTACGGCGCGTTCGGCAGCGTCAGCCGGGTCCGCTACGAGGTGGTGGTCGAGGGCACCGACGAGGCCGTACCGCGCGAGGACTCGGACTGGCGGGAGTACGAGTTCAAGGGCAAGCCGGGCGATCCCCGGCACTGGCCCCGGCAGTTCGCGCCGTATCACCTCCGGCTCGACTGGCTGATGTGGTTCGCGGCGCTCTCGCCCGCGTACGCCGGCTCCTGGTTCGGCACGTTCGTGGAGCGCCTGCTGGAGAACGACCGGGCCACCCTGAAGCTCCTGCGCCGCTCCCCCTTCCCGCCCGACGCGCCGCCCCGCTACATCCGCGCCCGTCTGTTCCGCTACCGCTACACGACCTGGCGGGAGCTGCGGGAGACGGGAGCGTGCTGGGAGCGGACCTATGTGCGGGAGTACCTGCCGCCGACGCGGCTGGCGACGCGACCGGGGCGTCATGTCCCGTCCTGAGGGCCGCCGGGTCCGCGCCCAGCGCCTCAGTCGGGGAGGTTTCCGTCGCCTCCCAGGTTCGCGACCATGCGGCGCAGCACGTTGATCGTGGTGACGAAGTCAGCCGTGTCGACGCTGGCGTGAACCTGCTGCTGCACGCGCAGGTTGCGTTCCCTGGCCCGCAGCCGTCCCGTCTCCCCGGCCTCGGTCAGCGTCATGGCCCCCGCGTCCTCCGTGAGCCAGCCACGGGCGACGAGATCGTCGAACACGGCGTCGAAGTCGATGCCGAGATCCTCGTACCGCGCGAGCCGCTCGACCAGCGCCGCCCGGGTCCACCTGCCCGGAGCCGCGGCCGCGTGGTTGAGCGTCCACCAGTGCGGCTGGGTGAGACCCTCCACCGCCAGCTGGGTCCGGATCGCGCCGACCACCAGCCGGTACGCCTCGCCGCTCCAGGCGCCGATGGGCTGCGCGGCCAGTTCCTGCTGTGTGTACTCCTTGAGCGTCACGCGTCCCGCCTCCCTCGTGCGATCAACAGAACGCGATCACCGTAGAACCTCAAGTTTTCTTGAGGTCAAGGCGCTTGTCCGTGGCGCCCTGTCAGCGGCGTCGGGCGAGGTCGTGGACCCGAGTGGCGGTACCGGAGAAGACGGCCGCGCGTTCGGCTTCCGACAATCCGGCGGCTGCCGTCAACTGCGCGGCCGTGTCGATGACTTGACCGTAGGAGACTCCGCGACCGTCCAGGAGGCGGGGTCCGCCTCGGTGACCAGGCCGGAGAGCTTGCAGACGGTGTTGGGCAGCGCGGCGAGGGCGCGCAGGTGGGTCACCCAGGGGCCGAGGGCGCCGGAGGCGATGGGCGGCTTGCCCAAGTGGTCCAGGACGAAGACGAGTCCGGGCACGGCGGCGGCCGCCTCCACGCAGGCGGGGAGCTGGTGGGGCAGGACCACGAGGTCGTACACCAGCCCGGCCTCCGCCACGGCGTTCAGGCCTCGGCGCACGTCGGCCCGTAGCAGCCACCGCGGATCCGGTTCGTCCTGGACCTGGTGGCGGATCCCCTTCAGGCGGTGCCCGCCGGGGAGTTCGCGCAGGCGGGCGAGTTCCTCCGCGACGCCGGGTGCGGTCAGGTCGGTCCAGCCCACCACCGCGGCGATCAGCTCGTGCCGGTCGGCCAGGGCCAGGAGCTCCGGGGTCTCCCCGGGCACGGTGACGGTCTGGACGAGGGCCGCGCGGCCGACTCCCGCCGCCTCGGGCGCGAGGTCGGCGATCGTGAAGTCCCGCCGGAGCGGGCTGTCCGGGCCTGTCCAGTGCTGGTCCCGCGCGGACAGGTCCCAAAGGTGCACATGCGCGTCCACGGCACGACCCGGCCGGCTCATGGCAGCGCCCCTATGAGGGGCAGGCCCGCGTCCGCGCCTCCTCATGACGGCTCCTTCAGCAGGCCCGCCTCCCGCAACTCCCGCCAGAACGCCTCGGGCACCGGCGTCGCGAACTGCTCGGCGCAGTCGTGGACCTCCGCCGCCGAGCGGGCGCCGGTGAGGACCGTCGTGACCGCCGGATGGGCCGCGCAGAAGGCGAGGGCGGCGGCACGCAGGCTGATGCCGTGCCGCTCGGCGGTCTCCTTCATGCGCAGGGCCCGGTTCACCAACTCTCCCGGTGCTTGCGTGTAGTTGTACGTCGACTGCGGGCTCGGGTCGGCCAGCAGGCCGGAGTTGAACGGACCGCCGATCACTACCCTCACCCCCCGCTGCTCGGCGGCGGGGAGGAGTTCGGTGAGCGCGCTCTGGTCGAGCAGGGTGTAGCGGCCGGCGCAGAGGACCACGTCGACGTCGGTGTCGCGGACGAAGCGGGCCAGCATCTCCGCCTGGTTCATCCCGGCACCGATCGCGCCCACCACGCCCTCGGAGCGGAGCCTCTCCAGGGCCGGATAGCCTTCGCGGAAGGCCGCTTCGGCGTGGTCGTCGGGGTCGTGGAGGTACACGACGTCCACGCGGTCCAGACCGAGCCGTTCCAGGCTCGCGTCCAGGGTTCGTCGTACGCCGTCGGCGGTGAAGTCCCACACGCGGCGCTGGGTGGCGGGGACGGCGAAGCCGTTGGCCAGGTCGTCGCCGCCCTCGTCGGACGGCTCAAGTCTCCGGCCCACCTTCGTCGAAACCGTGTACTCCTCGCGCGGCCGCTCACTGAGGGCCGCGCCCAGGCGGCGCTCGGAGAGGCCGAGGCCGTAGTGCGGGGCGGTGTCGAAGGAGCGGATGCCGCGCTCCCAGGCGGCGGTGACCGTCTCGTACGCCTGTGCGTCGGTGACCTCGGTGTAGAGGTTGCCGAGGGCGGCCGCGCCGAGGCCGAGCCGGGTCACGGGGTCACCGGTCGCAGGCGCAGGCCCTGCATGCCACCGTCGACGGCGAGGGCGGTGCCGGTGGTGGCGCCGGACAGCGGGCCGGCCAAGTAGACGACGGCATTGGCGACTTCGGCGGCGGATACCAGGCGTCCGGTGGGCTGGCGGGCCTCCAGGGCGGCGCGTTCGGCCGCCGGGTCGGGGGCCTTGGCGAGCAGGCGGCCGATCCACGGGGTGTCCACCGTACCGGGGTTGACGCAGTTCACCCGGATGCCCTCGCGGACGTGGTCGGCGGCCATGGCGAGGGTGAGCGAGTACACGGCGCCCTTGGTCGCGCTGTACAGCGCCCGTTGCGGCAGGCCCGCCGTGGCGGCGACGGAACAGGTGTTGACGACGGCCGCGTGCGCCGAGCGGCGCAGATGCGGGAGGGCGGCGCGGGCGACACGGACCATGCCGATGACGTTCACGTCCATCACGTGGTGCCACTCGGCGTCGTCGTTTTCCTCGACGGTGCCCTGGGCGCCGATGCCCGCGTTGTTGACGAGGACGTCGAGTCCGCCCAGCTCGGCGACGGCGGCGGCCACGGCCTCGCGCACCGAGGTGTCGTCGGTGACGTCGGCGCGGTACGCGAGCAGGGGCTTGTCCACGAAGGAGGGGTCGAGGTCGAGAACGGCGACCCGGGCGCCGCGCGCGGCGAGGAGTTCGGCCGTGGCCCGGCCGATGCCGGAGGCGCCCCCCGTCACCAGCGCCTTGAGTCCCGCGAGGTCGCTCATGCCGCGTGCCCCTTCTTCTCCTCGAGGTCGGCGGCCCAGAACGCGCCGTCCGGGAACGTGTACCGGGCGATCGACTCGGGGCGCATGGCCGCCGAGAAGCCCGGTGCGGTGGGTGCCGTGTAGTGACCCTGGCGGACGACCACGGGGTCGAGGAAGTGGTCGTGCAGATGGTCGACGTACTCGATGACCCGGTTCTCGGTGGTGCCGGTGACCGCCACGTAGTCGAACATCGACAGGTGCTGGACCAGTTCGCACAGGCCGACCCCGCCGGCGTGCGGGCAGACCGGCACCCCGAACTTGGCGGCGAGCAGGAGGATGGCGAGGTTCTCGTTGACGCCGCCGACGCGGGCCGCGTCGAGCTGGACGATGTCGAGGGCGCCCGCCTGGAGCAGTTGCTTGAAGACGACCCGGTTGTGGACGTGCTCGCCGGTGGCGACCTTGACGGGGGTCACCGCAGCGCGGATCGCCGCGTGTCCGAGGACGTCGTCGGGGCTGGTGGGCTCCTCGATCCAGTACGGGTCGAACGGGGCCAGCTCCCGGGTCCAGCGGATCGCCTCGGCGACGTCCCAGCGCTGGTTGGCGTCGATCGCGAGACGGACGTCCGGGCCGACGACCTGGCGGGCGACGCGGCAGCGCCGTATGTCGTCGTCGAGATCCGCGCCGACCTTCAGTTTGATCTGGCGGAAACCGTCGGCGACCGCCCGGGCGGCGAGCCGGGTGAGCTTGTCGTCGTCGTAGCCGAGCCAGCCGGCGGAGGTGGTGTAGGCGGGATAGCCGTGCCGGCGGAGCCGCGCGGCGCGCTCGTGTGCGCCCTCCCGCCCCCGCCGGAGTATCTCCAGCGCCTCCTCGGGTGTCAGCGCGTCCGTGAGGTAACGGAAGTCGATCTGGCGCACGATCCACTGCGGGTCCGCCTCGGCCAGCAGTCGCCACAGCGGTGTGTCGGCCCGTTTGGCGGCCAGGTCCCACACGGCGTTCACGACGGCCCCGATCGCCATGTGCATCACGCCCTTCTCCGGTCCCAGCCAGCGCAGTTGGCTGTCGCCGATGAGGTCGCGGTTCAACGTGCCCGGATCCGCGCACAGTTCCTCGACGGGCCGTCCGACCACATGCCCGCGCAGGGCCTCGATCGCGGCGACCTGGACCTCGTTGCCCCGCCCGATGGTGAAGGTGAATCCGTGGCCCTCGTGTCCGTCGGGCGCGTCCGTGCGCAGCACGACGTAGGCGGCCGAGTAGTCGGGGTCCGGATTCATCGCGTCGGAGCCGTCGAGCTCGCGCGAGGTGGGGAAGCGGATGTCGTAGGTCTCCACCGCCGTGATACGGGACACGGAGCGCCTTTCACTGGGGCGGTCGGCGGAGGCAGCCGACGGTCAGTCCGAAAGAGCAGATGTCGGCATACTTATCAGACCAATCCCCTGAAGGAACACCCTTCGATGGCGGCTTTCCGGACTATCTCGCCCAGTGGTCAGACCACTTGGGTGGTTACACTTCCGCTCACCCGGCGAGTGGAGGAAGCGCGTGGACGAGGAGACGGCCCCGCGGAAGGGCACGGTGACCCAGCGCGCCATCGAGCGGATCAAGGCGCTGATCGCCGAGGGACGCCTGGAGCCTGGCCAGCGGCTGCCGACCGAGCGGGACCTCGCGGCCCGACTCGGCATCTCCCGCAGCTCGATGCGCGAGGCCGTCCGCGCGCTCACGGTAATGGGCGTACTGGAGGCCCGGCACGGCTCGGGCATCTACGTCACCCGGCTGGAGGCCGGCGACCTCCTGGAGACCTTCGGCGTCGTCGCCGACCTGTCCCGGGGCCCGGGTCTGGTGGAGCTGCTGGAGGTGCGCCGCATCCTGGAGTCGACGGCGACCGCTCTGGCCGCCGCGCGCATCACCCCCGAGCGACTGGCCAAGGTGGAACGGCACTTGAAGGCGATGCACGCCACCGACGACCCGGAGGAGATCCTCGCCCACGACCTGGCCTTCCACCGCGAGATCGCGAGGGCCGCGGGCAACGACACCATGGCCGCGATCCTGGAGGGCCTGTCCTCCCGCACCTTCCGCGCCCGGGTCTGGCGCGGCTACCAGGAGGAGGGCGCCTTCACCCGCACCCGCCGCGAACACGCCGCGATCCACCGGGCGCTGGCCGCCCGCGACCCGGAGGCGGCCCGGGCCGCCGCGGCGGCGCACGTGGGGGAAGTGGAGGAATGGTTGCGGGCGCAGCTTCCGGGCTGAGCCCTTCAGCCCGCCAGGACCCGCACCTGGGCGCTGGGCAGTTTCTTCCACCAGTGGCCGTACCGGCCGTACACCCGCGGTTCGCGGCCCGCCAGCAGCGCCACCAAGGCCGCCGCCTCCTCGGCGAGCCCTTCCCACACCTCGTCCGCGAGCTCGTGGAAGGCCGTCGCCTCAATGCCGCCGCTCTCGGCCGGCCGCCACACTCCGGCGACCCGGCCGTCGACCAGGAGGGTCGGCAGCACATCGCCGTTGACCCGGGTCACCAGCGGACGGTAGTCCGGCGGGATCAGCCGGCCGCGGTCGGCGTGGGCGAGCAGCACGCTGTCCCACATCGCCATCAGCCGGGGCGGTGCCGGGGTGTCCCCGGGCGGGCGGAGGGCACCCGGGAGGTCGTACAGGACCGTGCCCTCGGGTCCCTTCAGTTCCACCAGGGAGTCGGCGAGCGAGCGCACCGCGGTGCGGACCCGGCCCCGCTGCACGGTGGCGAACTGGGCCACGTCGGCCACCGAGGCGGGCCCGAACGCCGCCAGGTAGCGCGGGACGAGTGCTCGCAACGCCTCGTCCGGCCCGCCCGGGAACCTGTCCTCGGGCCCGGCCACATGCGCGGGCGAGGTGCCGAACGACCACGGCCGGCCGGTCACCGCGTGCACCAGCGGGGCGCAGGCGCGCAGCCCCCACCAGGCGCCGTCCTTCCTCTCCTCGCCGACCCGCTCCGCGAGCCACGCCGTCATGGCGCCGTTGGACCGCGGTTCCCCCGCGAACTCCAGCAGTCCCGGCTCCAGTTCGGCGGCGTCGGCGGGGGTCAGTCCGGCGGCGGCGAAGCGGTGTCCGAGCCGGGAGGCGTGCAGCGTCGGCCGCATCGCCTCCCGGACCATCCGGTAGTCCTCGGCGTGCACGGCGTGCAGGGTGATCCGCAGCAGGGTCGCCTTCAGGAGCGTGCGGTCGGCGAAGGCGGCGTCCACCTCCGCCGCCGCGAGCCCGTCGACCCGGTTCCACAACGCGAGGTACGGCGACGCCGGCTGCTGCCCCTGGAGCGCCAGGATCCGCCGTACCGCCTCGGCGACTCCCAGCGGTTCCCGGCGCAGCAGCAGTTGGCGGCCGAGGGTGGCCCGGTTGAGTTCCCGCGCGGTGATCGTCACACCCGGGATTGTGCCGTCATCCCCTCCTGAACCGCAGCGTCATCAGCTCGAACGGCCGCAGCCGTACGGCGATCCTGTTGCCGTCGTGCTCCATCGGGCCCCCTGGCAGGGGGCGCTCCAGCAGGTCCGTGGCGGCGACCTCCGTGAAGTCGAAGCCGGTGGTGAGGGTGGCCCGGGAGCGGCCTCCGTGGGCCTCGTGGAAGCGGACGACCACGTCGCCGCTGCCGTCGTCGGCGAGCTTGACAGCGGTGACGACGACCGCGTCCCGGTCCACGCCCACCAGCGGCGCGACCTCCGTGGCGCCGGTGAGCCGGCGCTCGGGCAGATTGATCCGCCAGCCCTCACGGACCGCGTCGCCGATGTCCGCGCCCGGTACCAGGGCGTGCCGGAAGCGGTGCACGCCCTGGTCGGTCTCGGGATCGGGGAAGCGCGGGGCGCGCAGGAGGGAGACGCGGACCGTGGTGGTCGTGCCGCGGTCGCCGTCGGTACGGACCGTGCGGGTCACGTCATGGCCGTACGTCGAGTCGTTGACGATCGCGACACCCCAGCCGGGCTCCCCCAGGTGCACGAACCGGTGGTTGCAGGCCTCGAACTTGGCCGCCTCCCAGGAGGTGTTGGTGTGGGTGGGCCGGTGGAAGTGCCCGAACTGGGTCTCCGACGCGTACCGTTCGGCGTGCACGTCGAGCGGGAAGGCGAGCTTGAGGAACTTCTCCGTCTCGTGCCAGTCCACCTCCGTGTCCACGAGCAGCCGCCGCTCCCCCGGCGCGAGGGACAGCAGTTGGGTGACGCGGGAGTCGCCGAAGGACCGTACGATCCGCACGCCGTCCGGCTCGGGGACGAGTTCGTCCACCTCGGTGAGGTCGGTGACCGTGTGGCGGTAGAACTCGTCGACGTCCCAGGCGTCCCACATGTTCGGGAAGTCGGAGTGGAGCTGGAGGAGGTTCCCGGCGAGCCCGGGCGGGACGCTCTCGCGGTCGCCGTCGTGGTCGTAGGCGGAGACGACGAGGCCCCGGGCGTCGATCTCGATCCGGAGCAGGCCGTTGTCGAGGACGTGCCCGCCGTCGCGGCGCCCGGTGACCGTGGTCCGGCCCTCGGCGACCGGGGTCCGCGCGCCGCCCGCCGGGATGCCGTGGCGGGTGTGCGGGGCGGAGTTGAACACCAGCGGCGTCGAGCCGTCGCCGGCCAGGGCGCGCTGGGCGCCGTCGATGACGGCGTTCAGCTGGCCCGCGAGCCGCTCATAGGTCGCCCGGGCCTCCCGGTGCACCCAGGCGATGGACGACCCGGGCAGGATGTCGTGGAACTGGTGGAGCAGCACCGTCTTCCAGATGCGGTCCAACTCCTCGTAGGGGTACGGGAATCCGGTACGCACAGCCGCCGTGGCTGCCCACAGCTCCGCCTCGCGCAGGAGGTGCTCGCTGCGTCGGTTGCCCTGCTTGGTCTGCGCCTGGCTGGTGAGGGTGGCGCGGTGGAGTTCGAGGTAGAGCTCGCCGACCCAGACCGGCGGGTTCGGGTACTCGGCCTCGGCCTTCTCGAAGAACTCCGCCGGCGTCTCCCACACCACGGTCGCCGAGCCCTCCAGGTCGCGCAGCCGGGCGGCCTTGGCGACCATCTCGCGGGTGGTACCGCCGCCTCCGTCGCCCCAGCCGGTGGGCGCGAGGGAGTGCCGGGCGGCGCCCTTGTCCTTGAAGTTGCGGGCGGCGTGGGCGATCTCGCCGCCCTTCATGGAGCAGTTGTAGGTGTCGACGGGCGGGAAGTGCGTGAAGACCCGGGTGCCGTCGATGCCCTCCCAGGCGAAGGTGTGGTGGGGGAACTTGTTCGTCTGCGACCAGGAGATCTTCTGCGTCAGCAGCCACTTGGACCCGGCCGCCTTGATGATCTGCGGGAGACCGGCGGCGAAGCCGAAGGTGTCGGGCAGCCAGGCCTCGTCGTTCTCCACGCCGAACTCGTCCAGGAAGAACCGCTTGCCGTGCACGAACTGCCGGGCCATCGCCTCCGAGCCCGGCATGTTGGTGTCCGACTCCACCCACATCCCGCCGGCCGGCACGAACCGCCCGTCCGCCACCGCCTTCTTCACCCGCGCCCACACCTCGGGCCGGTGCTCCTTCACCCACGCCCACTGCTGGGCCTGGGACATGGCGAACACGAACTCCGGCTCGTCCTCCAGCAACGCGGTCATGTTGGCGGTCGTACGGGCCACCTTGCGGACCGTCTCGCGCAGCGGCCACAGCCATGCCGAGTCGATGTGCGCGTGGCCGACGGCGCTGATCCGGTGGGCGGACGGGGCGGCCGGCTCGGACAGGACGGTCTCCAGGCGGGCCCGCGCCTGGGCCGCCGTGCCGTTCACGTCCTGGAGGTCGATCGCGTCCAGCGCCTTGTCCACCGCCCGCAGGATCTCCCAGCGGCGCGCTGAGTCCACGGGCAGCTCGGCCATCAGCTCGCCGAGCACCTCCAGGTCGATGACCAGCTCCCACACCGTCTCGTCGAGGACAGCGAGATCCATCCGGGCGAGGGTGTACTGCGGTGCGCTGCCGGCGGTCTCCTTGTCGCCCAACGAGGTGGGCCGGAAGGGGTGGTAGTCGAGGATGACCGGGTTGGAGGCGGCCTCGATGTGCAGCCGCACCTCCTCGCCGCCGTCGACGGGCGCACCGATCCGCACCCACTGGTTGCGCGGGTTGAGGCCCTTCACCGGGGTGCCGTCGGGCCGGTACACCAGGCCCTCGCACTGGAAGCCGGGCATGTTCTCGTCGAAGCCGAGGTCGAGCAGAGCCTCGACGGTCCGCCCGGCCCACGCCTCGGGCACGGCCCCGCTGACCCGGAACCAGCTGGTGCCCCACGGAGCGCCCCAGCGGGCGCCCACCTCGATCGGCTCGGGCTCGGCCGCGAGCCCTTCGGCGACCGGCACGGGCTCACCGGGCGCGTGCCACACCGCCACCTCCAGCGGTACGGACTCGGGGTACACGGCGGGGCGGATGCGCTCGTCGAGGACGCGCTTGAGGCGGGCTTCGACCAGGCTGCGGTCGTCATGCATGGGGTGCTCCGTAGGTCGTCCGGGTGGGGGTGGTCACCGGCGGTGGTGACGGTCGCGGGGGGGTACCAGGAGTGGGTCACGGTCGCGGGGGCCGATGTGGTGTACAGCTCCCCTACGGCACGCAGTTCGAACCGTGCCGCCGTCTCGCCCTGCTCGGCCTCGAGCCCGGCGACGAACCAGGCGCGCCGGCAGGTGGCGCCGAGGAAGCGCAGGGTGCCGTCGGGGAGGAGGCGGTGCGGGGTGTAGTGGCGTACGTCGCCGGAGCCCGGGTTCCAGGCGAGACGCACGTCGCCGCCGCTCGCGCCGGTGACGCGGAGGCCGGAGGGCACGGCGGGCGTACCGGGCTCGGCGGACCGGACGGCGAGCCCGCCGAGCCGCCAGGGCACCGGTTCGCTGCTCCCGTCGCGCGGGCTGAGCCGGACACCGATCGCCCGTATGGTGCCGGTCCGCACTGTGAGCCGTTCGGTCGCGGTCTGCCAGGTGTGGACCGAGTTCACAGGAAAACAGGTGTACGGCGGTGTCGCGCCGGGCGTGGAGGATTCAGCCGTCGCGACGGCCAGCTCGACGTTCACCGCACCCGTGTCGATCCGGTGCGTCAGCTCGACAACGGAGTTCACAGTGATCGGCAGCCGAGTCGCGTACACGTCCAGCACCGCAGCCGCCCTCGAACCACCGCAGCCCGTGCCCGGTGTTGAACACGCTCGCGAGCGGCACCGACGTCACGGTCGACCGTTCGGCCACCGACACGGCCGGCGCCCGCCAGCCGTCCATACCGGCAACCCACCCGCCGCCACCCGGCACCCGGCACCCGCGACCGCCCCCCGCGAGCCGCCCCCGACAACACCCCACCGGAGGACAATGGCTGCATGCGGCTGCGGAGACTCGCCTGTGGTGCCGCCGGGCTAGTGTTGCTGGTCGGGGCCGCCTGTACCGGTGGCAGGGACGATGGTGCGCGCGAGACGACGTCCGCGAGCCCCGCCCCCCGTACGGCCACCGCCGGCCCCGGCCCCCGTACGACCACCGCGTCCCCCACGCCCTCGAAGCCCGTCGCCCCGGTGTCGATCCAGGCCCTGATCCAGCGCGAGCACGACGGCTCCGGCCTCCGCCTCGGCACGGTCCTCGCCCGCACCGGCGCCTACACCTCCTACGCGGTGACGTACGAGAGCGACGGTCTGACGATCTCCGGCCTGCTGAACATCCCGCGCGGAAAGGGCCCGTTCCCGGCACTCGTGCTCGCGCACGGCTACATCGACCCGGCCGTCTACACCACCGGCCGGGGCCTCGCCCGCGAACAGGACCTGCTCGCCCGCGAGGGCTACGTCGTCCTGCACACCGACTACCGCAACCACGCCCGCTCCGACGACGACTCCGACAACGACGTGAACCTGCGCCTCGGCTACACCTCCGACGTCATCGGCGCCGTGATGGCGCTGCGCGAATCCGGCCGCCCGGAGATCGACGGTGACCGGATCGGTCTGCTGGGGCGCTCGATGGGCGGCGGGGTCGTGTACAACACACTGGTCGTGGCGCCGGGTCTGGTCGACGCGGCCGTCGTCTTCGCACCGGTGAGCGGCAGACCGCAGGACAACCTCGAACGGTTCCAGCGCGGCGAGGGCGACCCGATCGCGGCGGAGATCGACGCCGCGCACGGCACGCCCAAGGAGAACCCGGAGTTCTGGCGGAACGTCTCGCCGCTGACCTTCGTGGAGCGGGTGACCGAGCCCCTGCTGATCCATCACGGCACCGCCGACGACACCTGCCCGCCGGCCTGGACGAAACGGACGGTCGCGGCGTTCGAGGCGGCCGGGAAGGACGTGGAGCTGCGCTGGTACCAGGGCGAGGGGCACACCTTCGGGCCGCGGTGGCCGGATTCCATGGACGCGACGACGGCCTTCTTCGAACGCCACCTGCGTTGATCCGCACTCTCGACGCGGGGCGCGCCGAAGGGCAGAGTTCTCCCCGACGCACACGTACCCGCGAGTAGTCCCTGCGCAAGGAGCCCTCCGTGACCAGCTGGGTCGGCCGGACCGCCGCCGAGATCGCCGCCGCCGTGCGGGAGAAGCGGGCCACGCCCCGGGAGGTGGTGGCCGAGCACCTGGAACGGATCGCCCGCCTGGACGACCGGATCGGCGCCTTCCGCACGGTCCGCGGGGAGGCGGCGCTCGCCGAGGCCGAGGCCCTGGGGGCCCGTGGCGACCTGGCGGAACTGCCGCTGGCCGGGGTGCCGGTGGCGGTCAAGGACAACCTGGCCGTGACCGGCGAGTCCCTGCGCGTCGGGTCCGCGGCGACCTCGGCGGCGCCCTCCCCTGGCGACCATGTCACGGTGGCCCGGCTGCGGGCTGCGGGCGCGGTGGTCGTCGGCCTGACGAACGTCCCGGAACTGTGCGTCTTCGGCACCACGGACGGCGTGCACGGCGTCGCCCGCAACCCGTGGGACCTCACGCGCTCGGCGGGCGGCTCCTCGGGCGGCAGCGCCGCCGCGGTCGCCGCGGGCCTCGTCCCGGTCGCGCTGGGCAACGACGGTATGGGCTCCTTGCGCATCCCCGCGGCCAACTGCGGCCTGGTCACCCTCAAGCCCGGTCACGGAGTGGTACCGGCGGGCATCGGCGAGGGCGACTGGTTCGGCATGTCGGAGAACGGCCCGCTGGCCACGACGGTCGAGGACGTCCGCCTGATGCTCTCGGTCCTGGCGGACGCCGAACCGACGGCCCCCGTCCCACCCGGTCGGCGCCGCATCGCCCTGTCCCTGCGCAGCCCGATCTCCGGAGTCGCGGTGAGCGCCCCCTACCGCGCGGCCGCCCGGGAAACGGCCGAGCTCCTGATGAAGGCGGGCCACCAGGTCCGCCGCGCGGACCCTCCGTACCCGCTGTCCCTGAGCCTCACGTCCCTCGCCCACTGGACGGCGGGCACGGCGATCGACGCCCGGGGCCTGGACCGGCGCGCGCTGACCCGCCGTACGAGGGTCCACGCGACGATCGGGAGGCGCTTCACGGGGCACGCCGGAAAGGGGGAGAGCCGCGAACAGCTGCGCCGCCGTCTCGCGCCCTTCTTCGAGGAGTACGACGTCCTGCTCACGCCCGCCCTGGCCCGCCGCTCTCCCGAGGCGGCTCCCTGGCACGAACGCGGCTGGCTCCGCAACATCATGGTGAACACCCACTACTCCCCCTTCACCCCGCCCTGGAACCTCACCGGCTGGCCGGCGATGGCGATCCCGGCCGGCACCCTGCCCTCCGGCGCCCCCTGCGCCGTACAGCTGGTCGGGCGGTCCGGGACGGAGGCCGATCTGCTGGAACTGGCGGCGCAGCTGGAGCGGTCGCGGCCGTGGCGGCGGACGGCGCCGGTGGACGACCCCGAGTAACTCCATACGCAGTACTCTCCATGCAGTGGTTTGAGCGAGTGCTACAGGCGGAGTGGTGGCGATGGTGAGACGGAACGACCAGCGGCGTGCCGCCCTCGTCGACGCGGCGATCGAGGTACTGGCCAGGGAGGGCGCCCGCGGGCTGACCTTCCGGGCGGTGGACGCGGAGGCAGCCGTGCCGGCCGGGACGGCCTCCAACTACTTCGCCAATCGCGACGAGCTGCTCACCCAGGCCGGTGCCCGGGTCTACGAGCGGCTGCAGCCGGACGAGGCCACGCTCGCGCGTCACCGGGAGGCCGAGCGGGACCGGGAGACGTACGTGGAGCTGATGCGCGAGCTCGTCGGCCGCGTGTCCTCCTTCCGTACCGGCTACCTCGCCCTGCTCGAACTGCGTCTGGAGGCCACCCGCCGCCCCGAACTGCGCCGGGTCCTCACCGAGCGGGTCCGGGCCGACGTCGACGCCAACCTCGCCTACCACGAGGCCTCCGGCCTTCCCGGCGACGCCATGGCCGTCAAGCTGCTCATCCTGACCCTGAACTGGCTGATCGTGGAGCAGCTCACCCTCCCGGACGTGTTCACGGAGGCGGAGCGCGACCGGCTGGTCGCGGCGGCGGTGGAACGCATCGTGACGCCGGAATAGGTGAAAAAGAGGTCCGGGCCCCTGTCGATCCGGCCCCGTCCCGTTCGTCGTGTTGATGTAAGCCCCAACCGCCGCACACGACACGACAGACGAGGCATCCCCATGGAACAGCTACTGAAGGTCATGAACTTCGGCGTCTCGCGGGACGGCATCGGCGCCGGCGAGGACCAGACTCTCGAGAGGCCGTTCGGGCACGTCCAGCCTGAGAAGCTGTTCGCCTGGGCGGGGGCCACGGCGAGCTGGCACATGCGGTCCGGCCCCGGGGGCAGCCGAGGGCTGGACGACTACTTCACGCGGGACTACGACCGCAACATCGGCGCCGAGATCATGGGCCGCAACAAGTTCGGGCCCCAGCGCGGGCCCTGGCAGGACCACGAGTGGCAGGGCTGGTGGGGCGACGAACCGCCGTTCCACACCCCGGTGTTCGTCATGACCCACCACCCGCGCCCCTCGTTCACGCTCTCCGACACCACGTTCCACTTCGTCGACGGCGACCCCGCCACGGTCCTGGACCGGGCGCGGGAGGCGGCGCGGGGCAAGGACGTCCGGCTCGGCGGCGGGGTCACCACCATCCGCGAGTTCCTCGACGCCGACCTCGTCGACACCCTGCACGTGGTGGTCTCGCCGGTGGAGTACGGCTCCGGGCTGCGTCTGTGGGAGTCACCCGACGAACTGCGCGACCGCTTCCACCTGGACGTCGTCCCCAGTCCGAGCGGGGTGACGCACCACCTGTTCTGGCGCAAGTGAGAACACCGCCCAGAGGCTTGCGGGAGGATGCTCAGAGAGCCTTGTACATGATGTGCAGTCCCACCAGGCCGTGCCGCGGATGGTCGAAGGCCTCCGGAACCGTGCCGAGGACCGTGAAGCCGAGGGACGTCCACAACCGCACGGCCGGGTTGGTCTCGACGACGGCGTTGAACACCATGCCGCGGTAGCCGACCGCCTTCGCGGCCGTGAGCACGTGCTCGGCGAGGAGGCGGCCGATGCCGCGGCCGCTGTGCTCCGGGTCGACCATGAAGCCGGCGTTGGCGATCCCGGCGGCGGGACCGCCGTAGTTGGGGGTGACGTAGGCGGAGGCGACGATGGCGCCGGTCTCGTCCTCGACGACGTAGACCCGCTTCGGAGGGGCGGTCCACAGGGTTCGGGCCGCCTCCTCGGAGGTGTCCGGGTCCCAGGCGTAGGTCTCGCCGGCCGAGACGACGCGGTGCCAGAAAGGCCAGATCCGCGGCCAGTCGTCGGCCGCGGCTTCTCTGATCAGCATGGGCGCCAGTCTCGCACGCCCATGCGATCGTCGATCGACAAAAAGCTGCCGGCGTCCTCAGTCGACGCTGGGCAGGATGTGGGGCTCGGCGAGGTCGTCCTCGTAACCCGCGAGGCGGATCGGGGCGGACCGGGCCCACACGTCGAGGCTGCCGAGTTCTCCGGGGCGGCGGCCCGCACGTTCCGGGCGCTCCTTGGGACGTGGTTCACGCTTTGTCTTCTCCGGTGTCACCGCGCACTCCTTATGTGTCGGGTCACCCTCGGGACCAGCTGCGCCGGGGTCGCTGCGCCCGGCGTCTGAAGCCCCGCTCAGGTGCGAGTCGAAAGGCAGTTCGGACGCGGTGGCGCCGGTTTCTCGTACGGAGCAGGCCGTTGTCGACCGGCATGTCCCGGGACGGACGGTGGGTGTGGGTGGGACCCATTAGTGCTGTCCGTCCGGTACAGAGTAACCAAATGAGCGGGTACCCGCTCGATGGCGCTGAAAACTCGGGGTTACTGTCTGAAGACGTCCTGTTTTCGCCCGTACTTCCCCCTCCCTGTCACGCAGTTCAGGTCCCGTTGGCCGAATCGCAAGGCGCCCATGATCTGCTGACGGAGGCAACGGCTTGTCCGGCGGGAGGACTGACGCATGGAGCTGCGCAGTGTCGAAGAGCTGATGGATCTGCTGTACGCCTGCCGGGGCACACGGGTCGCCCCCGGCCGCGGCGGCAGCGCCGGAACCGATCTGCGGCAACACGCGCTGCGTACCGCCGCGCTGTTGCGCCGGGGCCGCCCCGCCGACAAGGAGCTCCAGGTGGCGGGCCTGGTCCAGGCCATCGGACCACTGCTCGGCCCCGGCGACCGGGCCACCCAGTCCGACCGCGCCGCCGACGCCGTACGCCCCCTGCTGGGCGAGCGGGTGGCGCGCCTCGTCCGCGCGCAGGGCCAGGACGAGGACCTGCTACGGCTGCGCCAGGCGGGCGAGGAGGGCCACGACCCCAGCTTCGACGCCGGCGTCCTGGAGGACTGGCGGACCGTCTTGGAACTGCTGGCGGCACGGAACTCCCGCCTGGGGGCTGTCGACTGACGATCCGTCATGAGACGGTACGGCGATGACGTCGCCGTACGGACTCCACGGCAGGACCGCCCTCGTCACCGGCGCCACCCGCGGCATCGGGCTCGCCGTCGCCCGTACGCTCACCGAGGCGGGGGCGCGGGTGTGCGTGACGGCGCGGGACGCGGCGGAGGTACGGCGGACGGCGGCGGAACTCGGGGGCGCTGGGCTGCCCGGAGACGTGTCGGACCCCGCCCACCTCTGCGCCCTGGTGGACCTGTGCCTACAGCAGTTCGGCCGCCTCGACGTCGTGGTCAACAACGCGGCGACGAACCAGCCGTTCGGCCCCCTGATGGCCGTGGACCCGCGGGCCTGGCGCACGGCGTTCACGGTGAACGTGGAGGCTCCCCTGCGCCTGACCCAACACGCGTGGCGAGCGTGGATGCGCGAGCACGGCGGTTCGGTGGTCAACATCTGCACGGAGGGCGCCGAACACGTCGGCCCGAACGTCGGCGCCTACGGCACGAGCAAGTCCGCCCTCCTCCACCTCACCCGCCAACTGGCCGGCGAACTGGCCCCGAAGGTGCGCGTCAACTCGGTCTCCCCCGGCCTCGTCCGCACCGAGATGGCCCGCTTCGTGTGGGAACCGGCGGAACAGCGCATCGCCCCGACACTGCCCCTGGGCCGGATCGGCGAACCCGAGGACGTGGCGCGGGCCGTGACCTGGCTGGTGTCGGACGCGGCGGAGTGGGTGACCGGCGCGGACCTGGTGGTGGACGGAGGCACGCGCGTACGGGCGGCTCAGCCGGCCCTCGGCGCCCAGGGGGACGCCGTACCCGACGTGCTGCGTGCCTCGGCGGCTCACCACTTGCCCGGCGCGTAGTCCTTCATGAAGACGCCGTACAGGTCCTCGCCCGCCTCGCCGCGGACGATCGGGTCGTAGACGCGGGCCGCGCCGTCGACCAGGTCGAGGGGGGCGTGGAAGCCCTCGTCGGCGAGGCGGAGCTTGTCGTAGTGGGGGCGTTCGTCGGTGATCCAGCCGGTGTCGACCGAGGTCATGAGGATGCCGTCGCTCTGGAACATCTCCTGGGCGCTGGTCCGGGTGACCATGTTCATCGCGGCCTTGGCCGCGTTGGTGTTCGGGTGCCCCGCGCCCTTGTAGCCGCGGCCGAACACACCCTCCATCGCCGAGACGTTGACGACGTAGGCGCGGCCGGAGGACGCCTTGCGCGCCGCCTCCGCCATCACCGGGCGCAGCTTGCTGATCAGGATGAACGGCGCCGTGTAGTTGCACAGCTGGGTTTCCAGCAGCTCCACGGGGGAGATCTGCTCGATGGTCTGCACCCAGGTGTTGGTGTCGACGACGTCGGGGACGAGCCCGCCCGCGTCGATGGCGGTGCCGTCGCGGTGCCGCTCCACGCTGGCGTTCCCGGCGACCAGGGCGAGGTCGGCGACCTTCTGGGCGTCCAGCCCGGAGGCCCCGAGCGGCAGCGCGGCCAGTCCGTCCACCGCGCCGGAGTTGAAGGCGCCGATGACCTGGTGGGCGGGGAGTTCACCGGCGGGCAGCGGGGCCGACTCGCCCTCCACCAGGGCGGCGTAGGCCGACGGCAGGCGCCGTACCGTCTGGGTCGCGTTGTTGATCAGGATGTCGAGCGGGCCCGCCGCGGTCATCCGGTCGGCGAGCTCGACGGCCTGGGCAGGGTCGCGCAGGTCGATGCCGACGACCTCCAGGCGGTGCATCCAGTCCGCGGAGTCGTCCATGGCCTTGAAGCGGCGGATGGCGTCCTTCGGGAACCGCGTGGTGATCGTGGTGTGCGCCCCGTCCCGCAGCAGCCGCAGCGCGATGTACATGCCGATCTTGGCGCGGCCGCCGGTGAGCAGCGCGCGCTTGCCGGCGAGATCGGCGCTCGCGTCGCGCTTGGCGCGGTTCACGCCGGCGCAGTCCTGACAGAGCTGGTGGTAGAAGTAGTCGACTTCCACGTACCGGGCCTTGCAGGTGTAGCAGGAGCGCGGACGCTGGAGTATCCCCGCGATCTTCCCCGCCTCGGTGATCGACGACGGCAGGATGCCTTCCGTCTCGTCGTCGATGCGCTGCGCGGAGCCGGTCGCCGTGGCCTCGGTGACCGCCTTGTCGTGGGCGGTCTTGGCGGCGCGGCGCTCCTGGCGGCGGCGCTGCTTGACCGTGCGGTAGACGCCGGCCGTGGCGCGGCGCACGGTGATGGCGTCGGGGTGGTCGACCTCGAGCTTGTCGAGCTCCTCGAGCACGCTGAGGCAGACGGCGAGCCGCTCGGGGTCGATGCCGGGGCCGTACACGACCGCGTCACCGGGCTCGTGCACGACCTCTTCCGTGGTCGCCGGGCCTTCCTCTGTCACCGTCATGCCGCTGCCGTTCCCTGCTCACCCGTGCGGCCCCGGGGGCCGCGTCCGCTGTCGAACGGGGAATTCTACGGAGCGCCGGGCCCGACCGCCAAAAACCGGCAGGGTCAAGGGTCGCAGGCCGTGATCAGCGTCTCCACCTCCGCCGTCAGCGCCGCCGCCAGCCGGTCCAGGTCCGGTACCGCCGCCCCGTCGGCCACCAGACCGTAGTGGACCCGGCCGCGGTAGGTGGAGACCGCCACCGCCAGGGACTGGCCGTGGGCCAGGGGGGCGTAGGGGAAGACGGCGGTGACCGGGTTGCCGCCGAGTTTCAGGCCGAGGCCGGGCAGCGGGACGCTGGTGACCAGGATGTCGAACCAGAGCCGGGCGGCCTGGCTGACGAGGGGGCCGCCGAGTCGGTGGCCGAGCGCCGGCACGTGGTCGGCGAGCAGGGCCACGGCGCCCGCTCCGCGGTGGGGGCCCGCGTCCTTGTTGCGGTCCATGGCGGCGCGGACCGTGTCGAGCCGGCTCAGCGGGTCGGGGTCGTCCACCGGCAGCCGCATCAGGTAGCCGGAGAGCCGGTTGCCCTGGGGGTGCGCGGTGCGCGGGCGCCGTCTGGAGACCGGGATGAGGGCGCGGGGCGCCACCCCCTCGCTGCCGTCACCGCGCTCGTCGAGCCAGCGGCGCAGCGCGCCGGCGACGACCGCGATGAGAACGTCGTTGACGGTGCCGCCGACGGCCTTGCGGATGATGTGCACGTCGTCGATGTCGACGACGACTCCGGCGGTACGGCGGGTTCCGCTGGGCTCGGAGGTGAGCGCGGCGGTCGTCCGCGCGCCCAGGGTGGACACGGCCACCGAGGCGCCGATGTCCAGCGCCCGGCCGACGTCGGAGAGGGCGCCACGCACCAGCCCCGGCAGCTTGCGCACGTCCGGCAGCAGCCCGCGCGGGGGCTCGGCCGGGCGGGGCCGGGGCTCGGGCAGGTCCATCGGGTCGAGGACGGCGGCGGCGAGCGTCAGCGCGCGCAGCCCGTCGGCCAGGGCGTGGTGGAACTTGAACAGCACCGCGAAGGACACCCCGTCCTCGCCGGGCAGCACATGGGCCTCCCAGGGAGGCCGGCCGCGCTCCAGGGGGCGTTCCATGAGGCGTCCGGCGACCGCCTGGAAGTCGTCGGTCGGGGCGTGCAGCCGTACGTGGTCGAGCGGGTCGAAGTCGGGAGCCGGCTCCCGGGCGGCGCCGCCGAAGGCGAGCGGTCGTTCCCCGAACGGCTGCCACACGTCCCGGATCCGCATCCGCAGCCCGGGGACGGCCGCGGCGCGGGCGGCGAGCAGATCGGCGGCGTGCGCCCCGGCCGTGGGCGAGTGCGCGGAGAAGACGCCGAGGGCGCCCAGGTGCATCGGGTGCCGCTCGGACTCGATGTTCCAGAACGCCAGGTCGAGTGGGGCCAGCAGGTCAGAAGTCAAGGGCTTGCCTCGCGTCGACGACGGGTGGACAAGCAGTCAATCGCCCCTGGCCGATTACGGTCAAGTACGATCAAGCTACACACAGTTAACAGCAGATTAAGTCCCGCTCCTCGCGGAAGGGGTGGAACTCATGGTGCATATGAGGTCACTTCAGCACGGGTTACGGCGCCGGGCATCCCGAGGGAGTCACCCGGGAGGCGTCACGAATGTGACCGGAGGTGCGGGTCGGGAGGAGACCCCGCCTACGACACGACCTGCCCCTTCCCCAGCGCGATCACCCCGTTCTTGGACACCGTGTACAGCTCCGCGTCCCGTTCCGGGTTGACGCCGATCGTCGCGCCCGGGGGCACCTCCACGTTCTTGTCCAGGACCGCACCACGCACCACAGCGCCCCGGCCTATGTGGACGTTGTCGTGCAGCACCGAGCCCTGGACCACCGCTCCGGGGTCGACCCGTACGCCCGGTGAGAGCACGGAGCCGGTGACCTGGCCGCGGATGAGGCATCCCGCGCTGATGATCGACTCCCCCGCGATGCCGCCCGCGCTGAAGCGGGCCGGGGAGAGCTGGTTGGAGTGGGTGTAGATGGGCCACTGCCGGTTGTAGAGGTTGAAGGCGGGGCGCTCGGCGATCAGGTCCAGGTGGGCGTCGTAGTACGCGTCCAGCGTGCCGACGTCCCGCCAGTACCCCTGGTCCCGGGTGGTCTCCCCGGGCACGTGGTTGGCGCTGAAGTCGTAGAGCTGGGCCTCGCCCCGGTCGGTGAGCTGGGGCAGGATCGAGCCGCCCATGTCGTGCACGGACCGCTCGTCCTCGGCGTCGCGCTGGAGCGCCTCCACGAGGGCCTTGGTGGTGAAGATGTAGTTGCCCATGGAGGCGAAGACGCACTCCGGATCGTCCGGGAGTCCGGGCGGATCGGCCGGCTTCTCCAGGAAGCGGTCCACCGTCTGCCCGTCGGAGCCCGGGCTGATCACGCCGAAGGACGACGACTCGTTGCGCGGGACGCGGATTCCGGCCACCGTCACGCCCGCGCCGGACTCGATGTGCTGGGCGAGCATCTGGCGCGGGTCCATGCGGTACACGTGATCGGCGCCGAACACGGCGACGTACTCGGGGCGTTCGTCGTGGATCAGGTTCAGGGACTGCAGGATCGCGTCCGCGCTGCCCAGGTACCAGCGCGGGCCGAGGCGCTGCTGGGCCGGGACCGGGGTGACGTAGTTGCCGAGCAGACTGGACATCCGCCAGGTCGTGGTGATGTGCCGGTCCAGCGAGTGCGACTTGTACTGCGTGAGCACGCAGACGCGCAGGATGTCGCCGTTGACGAGGTTGGACAGGACGAAGTCGACGAGCCGGTACGTGCCGCCGAAGGTGACCGCGGGTTTCGCGCGGTCCGCGGTCAGAGGCATCAGGCGTTTGCCTTCTCCGCCCGCCAGCACGATTCCGAGCACCGAAGGTCCGCCACGACGCATGGCCACTCCCCTCACCGTGGTTGATCCATGCCTGCCCCCGCACACGGCCCCCTACGCCTGTTCGAGGACCTCCTCGTAGAGGCGGACCGTGCGCCGCGCCACCGTGTCCCAGCCGAACTCGCCCACCGCGCGCTCCCGTCCGGCTTCACCCATCGCCCGGGCACCCTCCGGATCCCCGATGACGGAGTCCAGGGCACGGGCGAGAGACGCCTCGAAGTCGTCGTCCACCGGCACCAGAAGCCCCGTCTTGCCGTCCTCGACGACCTCGGGGATCCCGCCGGTCCGGGAGGCCACCACGGGAGTTCCGCAGGCCATCGCCTCCAGGTTCACGATGCCGAGCGGCTCGTACACCGACGGGCAGACGAACGCGGCGGCGTGCGTGAGGAGTTGGATCACCTCGGGGCGCGGCAGCATCTGCGGGATCCAGTGCACGCCCGCACGGGTCCGGCTCAGCTCCTGGTAGAGCTCGCGGAACTCCCGGTCGATCTCCGGGGTGTCGGGGGCGCCCGCGCACAGCACCACCTGGGCGGCCGGGTCGATGTCCCGTACCGCGCGCAGCAGATGGGGCACGCCCTTCTGACGGGTGATGCGGCCGACGAACAGGATGTAGGGGCGGGAGCGGTCCAGGCCGATCCGGTCCAGGACGTCGGTGTCCGGATCCGGCCGGTACAGGGCGGTGTCGATGCCGTTGTGGATCACTCGCACCCGGGCCGGGTCCAGCGCCGGGTAGCAGGCGAGGATGTCCTCGCGCATGGCGCCCGACACGGCGACGACCGCGTCCGCGGCCTCGATCGCGGTGCGCTCGGCCCAGCTGGACAGGGCGTATCCGCCGCCGAGTTGCTCGGCCTTCCAGGGGCGCAGCGGCTCCAGGGAGTGCGCGGTCATCACATGCGGGATGCCGTACAGCAGCTTGCCCAGGTGGCCGCCGAGATTGGCGTACCAGGTGTGCGAGTGGACGAGTTCGCCGCCCTCCAGGGCGGCGGCCATCGCGAGGTCGACGGAGAAGGTGCGCAGCGCGTCGTTGGCGGTGTCGAGCGCGGACCAGGGGCGGTGCCGCAGCACGCCCTCCGCGCGGCCCTCGCCCCAGCAGTGCACCTCCAGGTCGACCAGGGGCCTCAACTCCCGGGCGAGGAACTCCACATGAACGCCGGCACCGCCGTACACGTCCGGCGGGTACTCCCGGGTCAGCAGTCCCACTCGCACCCGCAACCCCCTGTCTCAGCCCGTTCCCTCATGGTCACCCAGATGCGGCGCGCGGGGAAGAGCGCGGGGGCCGTGTGAAGCAACAGTCGCCGCACACGCCCCCGCCCGGCACCCGGTAGTAGAGGCAGCAACTGCGCCGCCGCAGGGTCTCGTCGAGCGTGCCCGCCAGACGGGGGTGCGCGAGGAGCCCGGCCGTCAGGGCACGGGTGCGCACGACGGCCTCGGTACGGCCCTGGGCCCGCGCCCACCGCTCCAGCTGCCGGGCGGCGCCGGCCAGCGCGGATCCGGCGTTGCCCCACAGCAGGCCCGCCGCGACCCTGCAGTGGTCGTGCACCAGCGCGGTCAGTGGTTCGAGGTGGGCGGTCAGGACGGCGTCCGCCAGGTCCACGGAGGAGGGCCGCACCTCGGTGAGCCACAGATCGTCGGGCGCGCCCCCGTCGGGGTCCCAGCGCAGCAGCCGCGGGTCGAGGTCCGGGAGCCGGCCGTACAGCACCGCGCAGCCGAGGGCCACCGACCACAGCCGTGCCGCGAGACCTTGCTGAGCCACCGAGGCCGCGATCCGCACCTCGGGGGCGCGCAGGGATTCGGCCACCTTCCGTACGCGGAAAGTCATAGAATTCTCGTAAACATCCGATGATGTGCCGCCATAGATCTCGGCCAGGGTCGGCAGGGTTCGCGCGGGCGCTCCGGAGGTGCGTAGGACGAAGAAGCCGCCGAGAGGTCGGAGCGCGATGAGTCCGGGGTCGAGGTCCACGAGGAGCAGTAGTACCAAGGCCGGTCGTAGCCGCCTCGGGGGGTGCCACCCACCCTGGGGAGGACGTAGGGCGTTTTGTACTCCATCGGCAGTAGGAGGCATTGCGTGCTCAGGTACGACGACGGGAAGAACTTTTGAGGGCATCGTGTTGGCTATGGAAGCCGACCGTTCGCCGCGCGGGACGAAGCGCCCCCGCCTCACGCAGAGGAGCAGCTCATGAGCGCCCTCGCGTTGTCCGTGCTGCTGTCGCTCGTCTCCGCCGTCGCCTACGCGGGCGGAGCGATCGTGCAGGAGCATGTCGCGGTGTCCACCCCCGGGCAGAGCTACGCACCCCTGCGCCGGCCGACCTGGTGGGCCGCGGTGGCGCTGAACGGCCTCGGCGGACTGCTGCACGTGGCGGCCCTCGCCTTCGGACCTCTGAGCCTGGTCCAGCCGCTGGGCGCGCTCACCATCGTCTTCGCGCTGCCGATGGCGGCCCTGTTCGTCGGCCGCAAGGCCGGGTCGACCGCCTGGCGGGGCGCCATCATGGCGACCGTCGGTCTGGCCGGTCTGCTCTCCCTGGTCGGCACCTCCGAGTCGCAGTCGCTGGGCACCGCCGAGCGCACCGGCGTCGCGCTGGTCACCGCGGGTGCCGTGGTGACGCTGATGATCGCGGGCCGGGCGGCCCACCGGCACCCGGTGGTGCGCAGCGTGCTGCTGGCGACCGGGTCCGGTATCGCCTTCGGTATGTCCTCGGTGTTCACGAAGATCGTCGCCGTCGACTGGGACGGCGGGGTCTCGGCGGGTGACCTGCCGTCCCTGGCCACCATCGGCGTGTTCGCCACGGCCGGCCTGCTGCTCTCGCAGGCCGCCTACCGCGGCGCCGGACTCGCGGCCCCGCTGGCCGTGCTGACGGTCGTCAACCCGGTCGTGGCGGCCGCGGTCGGCATCACGATGTTCGGTGAGACCTTCCGCTACGGCACCACCGGCACCGCGCTCGCGCTGAGCTGTGGCGTGGTGGCGGCGGGCGGTCTGATCCTGCTGACCACGGAGCGCATCGAACGCACCCAGGGGAAGGCGACGCTCCCGGCGACGTCGGCGCCCGCGGTCCCGAAGGAGTCGGTACCCGCGCTCGCCCTGGAGTCGGCGCCGTCGCTCGTGGACGCGTCGACGCCCGCCGGGAAGCCCTCGGCGGCGAAGGAGCCGGCGTCCGCCAAAGAGCTGGTCATCGTGCTCCCGGCGCAGCAGAACGACACGCTGACGACGCCCGGCAGCTCCTCGCCCCAGCTGTACGGCCCGTTCTACGGCGGGCCGTACGTCCCGATGCCGCTCCTCGACCGGCACCGGGCGCGCATCAGATCCTGACCCCTCCTGCCCTCAGGTAGGCCACCGGGTCGATGTCCGACCCGAATCCGGGCCCGGTCCGCACCTCGAAGTGCAGATGCGGGCCCGTGCTGTTGCCCGTGGAGCCGGAACGCCCGATGCGCTGGCCCGTACCGACCTGCTGACCGTCCTTCACGGAGATCGCCGAGAGATGGGCGTACTGGGTGTACCGGCCGTCCCCGTGCCGGATCACCACCTGGTAGCCGAAGGAGCCCTCCCAGCCCGCGCTCACGACCCTGCCCTCCGCCACGGACCGCACGGACGTGCCGGTGGCCACGGGGAAGTCGACGCCGGTGTGGTAGCCCTGCGACCAGGAGGTGCCCGCCTTGTGGTACGGCGTGCCGGTGGGCGCGCTCACCGGCGAGACCATGGTCTTCTTCGAGGACTTCGCCGCCGCCTTCTCGGCGGTCTGCCCGGAATCGCGCTTCTTCGGCTGGGACTTCCTGGGCTCGGCCTTCCTGGGCTCGGCCTTCTCGGGCGCGGTCCTCGTGGCCGATCTGCCGTCCAGCGCCAGCCGCTGGCCCGGCAGGATCAGGTCGGGATCGGCGCCCACGGTCGTCCGGTTGGCGTCGTACAGCCCCTGCCAGCCACCCCGGACGTCCTGCTCGTCGGCGATCGTGGAGAGGGTGTCGCCGCGTACCACGGTGTACATCTGCGCCGTGCCGGCCCGGGACTGGGGTGTGGTCTGCGGCTTGACGTCCGGCGCCGAGGTCTTCAGCCGCGGGGCGTCCCCGCCCCGGGTCAGCCCGGCCTGGACCGAGCAGACCGGCCAGGCGCCGGGGCCCTGTCCGTCGAGGACCTTCTCCGCTATGGCTATCTGCTGGTCCTTGGTCGCCAAATCGGCCCGCGGCGCGTACCGCGTGCCGCCGTACTGCTCCCAGGTGGACTGGGCGAACTGGAGGCCGCCGTAGTAGCCGTTGCCGGTGTTGATGTTCCAGTCGTTGGTCGACTCGCACGCGGCGACCTTGTCCCAGGTCTCCACGTCGGCCGCCTGCGCGCTTCCGGTACCGATCAGCGGGATCGCCATCCCGGCGCTGCCCGCCGTGACGGTGAGCGAGGCGCGGTTGATCCTGTTCGGCTGATACCGGCGGTGCCGGCCGCGTACGGCCATATCGGTGCCCCCTCGACATGCGTCAGGAGGGCCAAAAGTAAGCGCCCGTAACAGGCCATGACAAGACGGCAATCGGTCGTGCTGTGGCTCAAGAGGCCCGACGGAGACTCCAGTTGAAATCGACTGAGGCGGCGCCGGTATCGCGTACGTATCTGGCTGCGGAACATCGAGCTGCCCGGACGTGCGGTGGACGTACCGGCACGTCAAGATGGTCAGCGGCCATACTGGCGGGCACGAACGGCACCACCGATACCGGATTCCTTAGGAGTCAACCGTATGAGCAATTCAGCCCAGATCGGCGTCACGGGTCTCGCGGTCATGGGCCGCAATCTCGCCCGCAACTTCGCCCGCAACGGCTACACGGTCGCGGTGCACAACCGGACGTCGGCGCGGACGCACGCCCTGGTGGCGGAGTTCGGGGACGAGGGCGAGTTCATCGCGGCCGAGACCGCCAAGGACTTCGTGGCGGCGCTGGAGCGGCCCCGCCGCCTGGTCGTCATGGTCAAGGCGGGCGAGCCGACCGACGCGGTGATCCAGGAGTTCGCCCCGCTCCTGGAGCCCGGCGACATGATCATCGACGGTGGCAACGCGCACTTCGCCGACACCCGGCGCCGTGAGCGCGAACTGCGCGAGCAGGGCATCCACTTCGTCGGCATGGGCGTCTCCGGCGGCGAGGAGGGCGCGCTGCACGGACCGAGCATCATGCCGGGCGGGCCGAGGGAGTCGTACGACTCGCTCGGACCGATGCTGGAGAAGATCTCGGCGAAGGCGGCCGACGGGGCGCCCTGTGTGACCCACGTCGGTCCGGACGGCGCCGGGCATTTCGTGAAGATGGTGCACAACGGCATCGAGTACGCCGACATGCAGCTGATCGGTGAGGCGTACCAGCTGCTGCGCGAGGTGGCCGGCTACTCCCCCGCCCAGATCGCGGAGATCTTCCGCACCTGGAACACGGGCCGCCTCGACTCCTACCTGATCGAGATCACGGCCGAGGTGCTGGCCCACGTGGACGCGGCGACCGGCAAGCCGTTCGTCGACGTGGTGGTGGACCAGGCGGAGCAGAAGGGCACGGGGCGGTGGACCGTGCAGATCGCGCTGGACCTCGGGGTGCCGGTGTCCGGTATCGCCGAGGCCGTCTTCGCGCGGTCCCTGTCCGGGCACGCGGCGCTGCGGGACGCCTCGCGGCACCTGGCCGGCCCCAAGGCGACGGCGCTCGGCCCGGACGAGGCGGCGGCCTTCGCCGACCGGGTGGAGCAGGCGCTGTACGCGTCGAAGATCGTGTCCTACACCCAGGGCTTCCACGAGATCGACGCGGCGCGCGCCGAGTACGACTGGGACATCGACCTCGGCGCCGTCTCGGCGATCTGGCGGGGCGGCTGCATCATCCGGGCGGCGTTCCTGGACCGCATCCGCGCCGCGTACGACGCCCGGGCGGACCTGCCGAGCCTGCTGTCCGACGAGACGTTCGCACGCGAGATCGCCGAGGCGCAGGACGACTGGCGCGAGGTGATCGTGGCGGCGACCCGGCAGGGCGTCCCGACCCCCGGCTTCGCGGCGGCCCTGGCGTACTACGACGCGCTGCGCGCCGAGCGGTTGCCCGCGGCGCTGACGCAGGGGCAGCGGGACTTCTTCGGTGCCCACACGTACCGGAGGGTGGACCAGGAGGGCTCGTTCCACACGCTGTGGGGTGGGGACCGGTCGGAGGTGTCCGCCTAGCGGCCGGGGGCTGTCCGGTCGCTCGGGCGGCGGGGGCGTGGGGGCTGGTCGCGCAGGTCCCCGCGCCTCTCGCTTCAGACCTCGCCCTCAGGAGAGCGGTGGGCCTGGTTCCGGGTTCGGTACCGGTTCCGGCCCCGGTGGGATCGGGGACGGCGTCGGGTCCGGGACCGGCTGAGGGCCCGGAGGTGTGGGCGCGGGGGGCGGCGGGCCCGGGGTCGGCGGCGGTTCCGGAGTGGGGACGGGGTCCGGGGTGGGGACGGGATCCGGAGTGGGGGTGGGGCCCGGGGTCGGGTCCGGGTGGACCGGGTCCGGGTAGGGGTTGGTCATCGTGTCCTCCAGCCTGGGGTCAACGTCGGCTCTCTGGACTACTGCCCCGCGTACCCCGCCTCGCCCGGACAGTCACCCGCCTGGGCCCCGCTGTCGCTCAGAAACGGCCGGGGTGGGCGACCAGCCACTCCTTTGCCGCGCGCAGGAGTTCGGGGTCGGCGGGCGGGGCCTCCTCGGGGTGGCGTTCGGCCCACTTGGTGACGTACGGGCACAGGGGGGCGACGACCGTGGCCTCGCGCTCGGCGATGGCGTAGAGCTCGCGGGCGAGGGAGCCGGCGATGCCCTTTCCCTCGTGGGCGGGCTCGACGATGGTGTGGACGGGGACCAGGGCGCTCCCGGGGCTGTCGAGGACGAAGTACTCGATGTGACCGACCACTTCGTCACCGGCGAGCGCCTCCAGGCGGCCCGCCGCCCGGTCGTCGCGGATCTCGGTCTCGCTCATGGGCACGCTCCTGGTCCCTCTGGTCCCGTCAGGCCGGTACGGCCTGCGGGCTGCGCTCCTGGTCCGAGCCCGGCACCGGTTCGGACGGGTCGGCGCCGAGGGCCACGATCCGGTTGTCGCGGTCCACGTGCACGACCCGCGGCTGCAGCGCCCGGGCCTCGGCGTCGGTGACCTGAGCGTAACTGATGATGATCACCAGGTCTCCGGGGTGGACGAGGTGGGCGGCGGCGCCGTTGATCCCGATCACACCGGAGCCGCGCTCACCCTCGATGACGTACGTCTCCAGCCGGGCGCCATTGGTGATGTCGACGATGTGGACCAGCTCGCCGGGCAGCAGATCGGCGGCGTCGAGCAGGTCCGCGTCTATGGTCACCGATCCGACGTAGTGCAGGTCGGCCTGGGTGACGGTGGCGCGGTGGATCTTGGACTTGAACATGGTGCGCAGCATCGATGCACTCCTGGGGAGATAGGCTCCCTGCCTGCGTTTTTGCAGGTCAAGGGCTGTCTCGACACTCTACCGGCAGCGGCGCGGTGGCGACCGTGACGGTCACCACAGTCGATGCCGTCAGCACGCGTCCTCGTCCAGCTTCTCGACCACCCGCGCGGAGATCTCGCCCAGCGTCCGCAGCTCGGCGGGGGTGACATGGTCGAGGAACAGTCGGCGCACCGCTTCCACGTGGAGCGGGGCGGCCGCCTCGATGGCCGTACGGCCCTGCTCCGTGATCGCGACGAAGGCACCGCGCCCGTCCTCAGGGCATTCCTGCCGTACGACCAGACCCCGTCCCGCCATCCGCGCGATGTGATGGGACATCCGGCTCTTCTCCCATTCCAGGGCGCGGGAGAGATCCTGATAGCGCTGCCGGCCCTCCGGCACGTCCGTGAGATGGACCAGCACCGCGAAGTCGGCGGCCGAGATGTTCGACTCGGACTGCAGCTGCCGCGCGAGCCGCCCGCCGAGCCGCTCCTGCAGCCGGACAAAGCTCCGCCAGGCCTGCTGCTCCTCCGGCGTCAGCCAGCGCACCGTCTCCTCCATGGAGAAAGTGTACGTGTAGTTGACACTTCACCGAATTCGCCCCGCGGTCACACCCTTCGGTGCCCCAGCAGGTACGTCCGTACCGCCGCCGGCAGCCCCGCGTCGGCGGCGGTCGCGACCGGGGTCCAGCGCATCCGCTCCGGAGCGAGAGTGGCGCCGTCCGACGGGTCCTGGGTCAGAAGCTGGCACACCACGGTGGGTACGTCGTGCGCCGAGCCGAGGCTCTGGGTGCCGTCCACCAGGTAGCCGGTGAGTTCGTAGACCACCCGTGCCGCCGTCGCCTCGGGCGACTCCGCCGGCTCCGGAGCGCCCGTCGGCAGGCCCCATCCGCCTCGCCCGTCCACCATCAGCACCTGCCCGTCGTACACCACAACCGCCTGCACCTCCGGTGTCATCGCCGGTCCGCCCCTTCCTCCGTGGCGCTCCGGCCGTGGGGCCGGGCGATGCTTCCCTACCCACGTCGGCCGGGTGAGGCACCTGGTGAAGGAGTCAGGACGGTTTGCGTACGGTGCAGTGGAGGGTGTCCTTGACGACGTCGGCGACGATCGTGTCGCCCGGGTCGGCCACGCCGCCGAGGAGGAGGTCGGCGATGCGGTTGTCCAGTTCGGCCTGGATCGTGCGGCGCAGCGGCCGGGCGCCGAACTCCGGCCGGTGGCCGTGGGCGACGAGGAGCTTCTTCGCGGCGTCGGTGACCTCCAGGCGCATGCCCTGGGCGCGCACCCGGTGCTCACTGCGGGCCAGCAGTTGCTCCACGATCCGCGCCAGGTGCTCCTGGTCGAGCGCGTGGAAGACGATGATGTCGTCGATGCGGTTGAGGAACTCGGGCAGGAACCGTCCCCGCAGGTCCTCCATCAGCTCGTCCTTGATCTCCGACGTGTCGCCCTTGTGGTCGAGGATCCGGTGCGCGCCGATGTTGGACGTCATGGTGATCACGCAGTGCCGGAAGTCGACCGTGCGGCCCTGGGCGTCGGTGAGCCGCCCGTCGTCCAGGATCTGGAGCAGGGTGTTGAAGACGTCCGGATGGGCCTTCTCCACCTCGTCGAACAGCACCACGCTGTACGGCTGGCGGCGGACCTTCTCGGTGAGCTGGCCGGCATCCTCGTAGCCGACGTACCCGGGAGGCGCCCCGACCAGACGGGCGACGGTGTGCTTCTCCTGGAACTCGCTCATGTCGAAGCGGATCATGCGGTCCTCGTCACCGAACAGCAACTCGGCGAGCGTCTTGGCGAGTTCGGTCTTGCCGACCCCGGTCGGGCCGAGGAAGAGGAAGGAGCCGACGGGCCGGTTCGGGTCGCCCATCCCGGCCCGGTTGCGGCGTACGGCCTGGGAGACGGCGACGACGGCCTCGTCCTGGCCGACGATCCGCGCGTGCATCTCCTCCTCCAGCTTCAGCAGCCGGTCCTTCTCGCTCGCCGTCAACTGCGCGACGGGGATGCCGGTACGGCGGGAGACGACGTCGGCGATGTCGTGGGCGGTCACCGTGACCACGCCCGCGCGCCGCTCCTCGATCGCGGCCAGCTCGCCCTCCACCGCGGCGATCTCCTGCTTGAGCCCCGCGGCCTTCTCGAAGTCCTCGGCCGTGACGGCCTGCTCCTGTTCCCGCCGCAGCTTGGCGATACGCTCCTCGCGGTCGGCCACCTCGGTGGACCGTCCGGCGCTGCGCAGCCGTACCCGCGCGCCCGCCTGGTCCATGACGTCGATGGCCTTGTCCGGCAGGAAGCGGTCGCCGACGTAACGGTCGGAGAGCTCCGCCGATGCCGCCAACGCCTCGTCCGTGAACCGGACCTGGTGGTGCGCCTCGTAGGAGTCGCGCAGCCCCTCCAGGATCAGCACGGTCTCCTCGACCGTCGGCTCCGGCACCAGGACGGGCTGGAAGCGGCGCTCCAGCGCGGCGTCCTTCTCCACGTGCTTGCGGTACTCGTCGATCGTCGTCGCGCCCACGACGTGCAACTCGCCCCGCGCCAGCGCCGGTTTGAGCATGTTGCCCGCGTCCATCGCGCCCTCGCCGGCAGCGCCGGCGCCGACCACGGTGTGCAGCTCGTCGATGAACAGGATGATCTCGCCCTCGGCCCGCTGGACGTCCTCGATGACCTTCTTCAGCCGCTCCTCGAACTGGCCGCGGTACTGCGCGCCCGCGACCATGGCGGACAGGTCGAGCGAGATCACCCGCTTGCCCTTCAGCGTGGCGGGCACCTCGCCCGCGACGATGCGCTGGGCCAGGCCCTCCACGATGGCGGTCTTACCGACGCCGGGCTCCCCGATGAGCACCGGGTTGTTCTTCGAGCGCCGGGAGAGGATCTCGACCGTCTGCTCGATCTCCTCCGCCCGTCCCACCACCGGGTCGAGCTTCCCGGCCCTGGCCTCCTCCGTCAGGTCCCGGCCGTACTCCTCCAGGGTCGTGGCCGGTTCCCTGCGCGCGGGAGGGGTGTGGTCGCCGCGGGCCGCCTGCTCCAGCCTGCTCATGTCCTGGCCGTCGGCCCGCAGCAGCCTGGCCGCCCCGGAGTCGCCGCCGTCCAGCAGCGCGGCGAGGATGTGCTCGGGACCGATGTACGAGGCACCGGTCGCCTGGGAGCGGGCGTAGGCGGCGCCCAGGGTGCGCTTGGCGGCGGGGGTGAGACCGGGCTCGGCGGAGGGCTCACCGGCCTCGCGGGGCAGCACCTTGGCGATCTGGGTCGCGAGGGCGTCCGGGTCCACCCCGGCCTGGTCGAGGATGCCGCGTGCCGGGTCGACCTTCGTCGCCGCCCACAGCAGATGCTCGGTGTCCAGGTCCGCCGTGCCGTCCTCGACCGCCTTGCGGGCGGCGAGATTCAGCAGCTCCTGGGAGGACTCGGTCAGCAGCCGTCCGATCGGCACGCGCTGCACGGCCGGGGGCGAGGAGGCGGGCGACATCCCGAAGAAGCGGTTGAGCATCTCGCCGAAGGGATCGGCGGAACCGAATCCGAAGGACGACATCGACATGAGGGCTCCTGTCCCGCGAGATCGACAACATCCACCATCTTGGGCGAAAAAGTCACATACCGCTCATTCGCCGGTCTGTATGCGTCAGCCGGTGACCATGTCGGCGACCGGGGGACCGGACGCGCCCCCCATGTGCCGGGGCTCCGCCCCTACGATGACCGCCGGGGAGCGGAGGAAACATGATCGAGGACGTGGACGGCCGGGCCTATCGCCGGCAGCGATGGGCGGCGCGGACCGCGTTGGCGGCCGCCGGGCTCACGGTCGTCGTCCCCGTCGCCCTCGGTGGGCTGAACGGAGTACTGCTGCTGGTGTCCGGCGCGTTCGGGCTGGTGGTGACGGCGGCCGCGGCGTGGTGGACGGTGTCGCTGCGAGGGCCGCTGCGCTGGGTGGCGGCGCTGGTGGTCCTGGTCGTCCCCGCGGTCGTCGTCGCCCTGTTCGCCGTCACGCTGTTCTGGGCGCTGCCGGTGTCGCTCGCGCTGTGGGGCGTGGCCGTCTGGTGCGGCCGGTACGCCCTGCGCGGCACCGGGGTGCACCGGGTGCGGGAGCGCCGGTGCCCGCCGCCCCGGCGACCGTTCCTGATCATGAACCCGCGCTCGGGTGGCGGGAAGGTCGAACGGTTCGGGCTGCGGGAGCAGGCCGAACGGCTCGGCGCCGAGGTGCACGTCCTGGACCCGGACCGGCCGCAGGACGTCACGGAGCTGGCCCGGCGGGCCGTCGCGGACGGCGCCGACCTGCTCGGTGCCGCGGGCGGCGACGGCACCCAGGCACTGGTCGCGGCCGTCGCCGCCGAGCACGACCTCCCGTTCCTGGTCATCAGCGCCGGTACCCGCAACCACTTCGCGCTGGACCTGGGGCTGGACCGCGACGACCCCGCCTCCTGCCTCGCCGCGCTGGCCGACGGCGTCGAGATCCGGGTCGACCTCGGTTTCGCCGGGGACCGGCCGTTCGTGAACAACGCCTCCTTCGGCGCGTACGCGGCGATCGTGCAGAGCCCCTCGTACCGCGACGACAAGCTCGGCACCAGCCTGGAGCTGCTGCCCGACCTGCTCACCGGGCGGCAGGGGCCGCGGCTGATCGTCGTCGCGGGAGAGGAGATACTCAAGGCGCCGCAGGCCGTGCTGGTGAGCAACAACCCCTACCGGACCGGCGATCCCTTCGGTTTCGGGCGGCGCGACCGGCTCGACACAGGAGTGCTGGGCGTCCTCGGTGTACGGGTGGCGGGCGCGGCCGAGGCCACTGGGCTGCTGCTGGACCCGGAGCCGACGGGACTCGCCGTGCTGACCGCCCGCGAGGTCGTGGTGGAGTCGGACCGGCCGGAGGTCGAGGTCGGCCTCGACGGCGAGGCCCTCGTCCTGTCCGGCCCGGTCCACTGCCGTATCGCACCCGGCGCCCTCAGAGTCCGGGTCCCGCGTCGGCGCCGACGCCAACTCCACCTCGACTGGCGCCGGCTGCGCAAACTCGCCGCGGCCGTCGGCCGTACGGCCGCGCCCGGGCGCCGGTGGTGACCGAGCCCTCCGCGCTCACTCCGTCGCCGTCGGCCGCCGTGCGGCCCGGGTCGCGTCGGCGAGGTCGGCCAGGGGACGCAGCCGGTAGGTGTAGGCGTAGTCGCGGTTGGCGAACAGCTTGTACTCGTCGTGCGTGTGCGCGCCCCAGCTGTTGTCGCCGCCCACGCCCATCTGCCGGTGGCAGACCCGCAGGACGACCTCCTCGCGCGGGGTGATCTGGTAGTCGTGGCGCACTCCGGACGACAGGTCCTCCGGGGTGACGTGCGAGGCGTTGATCTCCAGCAGCGGTTCACCGCTGACGAGCAGCCCGACGCCCTCACGGTCGGTGAGCGCGGCCCAGCGGACGTCGGTCTTGTTGCCGTTCTCCTGCGGGCGGATGTACGGCGTCCACTGTCCTGAGACGGTGCCGGAGTACCGCCCCACGTCGGTTCCGTTGTTGCGGTCCCAGTGGTTCTCCTCGGGGCCGCGGCCGTAGTAGTGCAGTCGATCCAGGCGGCCGGGCAGCAGGAGCAGCGTGCCGACCTCCGGGATGTACGGCAGGGAACTCGCGCCCGGGTGCAGGGTGTTGTCGACCTTGATCTCGCCATTGCCGAAGACGGTGTAGGTGGTGCTGTACCTCGACTCCACCGTCGTCGGCAGGGTGCCGCTGACCTTGATCTCGACGGCCCGGTCCCGTACCGGGCGCACGGTCACCTCGGTCACCTTGCGGCGCGCGCCGGCGTCGCGCCAGGTCTCGTTGCGGGTGTGCTGTCCGTTTCCCTTGTCGTTGTCGGTGGGCGCCCGCCAGAAGTTGGGCGTGGGCCCGGAGGCCAGCAGCGCTGCGCCCGCCGCCTCGTAGGAGGTGATGACGCCGCTCTTCTTGTCGACGGTGACGGAGAAGCCCTCTCCGGTGACGGTGACGTCGTTCTCGCCGTCGACATGGGCGAGCGCGCGGACGTCGGCCAGTGGCACCGGGGTGACCTCGGGGCTGCCCAGGTCGAGGGGAAGCTGCTGCCGGGCCACTTCGAAGCCCGCCTTCGCCCACTTGGTGGGCTCCTTGGTGGTGAAGGAGAGTTCGAGGAAGTACTCGGTGCCCGGGGCGGGGTCGGCGGGCGGCTTCACGGGCACGGTGACGTTCTTGCTCGACAGCGGTGGCACATCGAGCTGGCCGCGGCTCAGCGTGCCGCGCTGCACCACCTCGCCGTCGGCGACCAGGAACCAACTGGCGTCGAAATCGCGGAGGTTGGTGAACAGGTTTTCGTTGGTGAGGGTGACGGCCCCCACCCGGCCGTCGGAGGCGGGCGAGACGTTGATCGCCTGGTAGACGCGTTTGACCTCGGCGGCCTTGCCGGTGTGCCCCCGGTCGGCGGTGACGATGCCGTCGGCGACGAAGTTGCCGTCGTTGGGGTTGTCGCCCCAGTCGCCGCCGTAGGCGTAGAAGGTCTTCTCCGCGGGCCGTTTCTCGGTCAGCTGGACGGTGGCCGCGTCGAACCAGAAGCGCACGCCCTCGTCGCCGGGGCCGCGCTGCTCGGAGGCGAGTTCGGCGGCGCTCAGGGCGCGCGCGTAGACGCGGGCCCGCCGGATGAGACCGCTGAACTCCCGGGTGGAGTTGTCGACATCGGTGGCCAGGGCGAGCGGCGCGGTGTTGCTGCCGGGGCGGCGGGTGGTGGTGCGGGTGGCCTTGGCCTCGCCGTCGACGTACAGGGTCAGCGTGCCCGCGTCGGCGTCGAACACACCGGCGACGTGGTGCTCGGTCCCGGCCCAACCTTCTTTGGGCAGGGCCCAGTTCACGCTGATCCACTGCCCGCCGCCGTGGATGAAGAACTCCAGGTTCCTGTTGTTCTGCTTGAGCGCGTATTGGGTGTCGCCCTTGGCGATGATCGGCTGGTGATAGCCCGTCACATGCGGGGTGACCCACGCCTCCAGGGTGAGTGAGCCGGTGAGGTCGAGCCGCGGGTCCCGGGCGAAGACGGTGCCGCCGTAGAGGCCCTTGGCGCGGTCGAAGGTGCCCGCGGGAGCCATGATCTCGCCGCGCAGGGCGCCGGGTCCGGTCTCGGTGAGCAGCTTGCGGGTGGGCGTCGGCCAGCTCAGCGACTGGTCGACGAAGTCCCAGATCCAGCCGCCCTGAAGCACGTCGTAGCGGCGGATCAGGTCCCAGTACTTCTTGAAGTTGCCGTTGGAGTTCCCCATCGCGTGGGAGTACTCGATCATGACGTACGGCCGGGTGTCCGCGGTGTCCTTGGCGCGGGACTCGACGCGGGCGGGGGTGTCGTACATCTCGGAGCGGATGTCGCTGATCCCGGGCCGGTCGTCGCCCTCGTACTGGACGACGCGGGTGGGGTCGTAGGACTTGATCCAGGTGTGCATGTCGACGAAGGTGCTGCCGGTGCCGGCCTCGTTGCCGAGGGACCAGATGACGACCGAGGCGTGGTTCTTGTCGCGGTGGACCATGTTCTGCGCGCGGGCCACGCAGGCCTTGCTCCAGTCGGGGTCGTCGCCGGGGAAACGGTTTCTGATGCCGTGGGTCTCCAGGTTGGTCTCGTCGACGAGGTACAGGCCGTACTCGTCGGCGAGTTCGTACCAGACGGTGTTGTTCGGGTAGTGCGAGGTGCGGACCGAGTTGATGTTCATCCGCTTGATGACCTCGATGTCCCGGACCATGTCGGCGCGGGTGAGGGCCGTGCCGCGCTCGGGGTGCGTCTCGTGGCGGTTGGTGCCGCGGAAGGACACCGGCTGGCCGTTGATGCGCATCAGGCCGTCGCGCAGGGCGAATTCGCGCAGGCCGACCCGGTGGGACAGGGTCTCGATCACCTTGCCGGACGGGTCGCGCAGTCTGAGCACCGCGGTGTAGAGGTGCGGGTGCTCGGCGGACCAGAGCTTCGGTGCGGGCACGGACTTGGCGGCGGTCACGGTCGTGTCCGCGCCGGGATCGCCCACCTTCGCGACCTGGGTCAGCGGCCGGGACCAGACGGCGTGCCCGCCGGCGTCGTAGAGCTGGGTCTCGACGGTGTACGACCCCTGCGTGCCGTCCGCGTAGGCGCGCACGCTCGCGGTGACCGACAGCTCGGCGGCCTTGTAGTCGGCGCTGAGCGGGGTGTCCAGTGTGAAGTCGCGCAGGTGGACGGCCGGGGTGGAGTAGAGGTGGACCGAGCGGAAGATGCCGCTCACCCGGATCATGTCCTGGTCCTCCAGCCAGTCGCCGTCCGAGTAGCGGTAGACCTCCACGGCGATCTGGTTGGTGCCCGGCCTCAGGTGGTCGGTGATGTCGTACTCGGCCGGGGTGTAGGAGTCCTCGTGGTAGCCGACGAGTTCGCCGTTGATCCACACGTAGTGCGCCGACTTCACGCCCTCGAAGTGCAGGAAGGTACGGCGTCCCGACCAGCCACGGGGGACGGTGAAGGTACGGCGGTACTGGCCGACCGGGTTGTAGCGGGTCGGCGCGGCCGGGGGCTGCGGTTCCTCGCCCAGGCCGTTGGGTCCCCAGTAGGGGTAGGTGATGTTGAGGTAGATCGGGCGGTCGTAGCCGTGCAGTTGCCACACCGAGGGCACCGGGAGGGTGTCCCAGTCGCTGTCGTCGACGTCGGTGCGGTGGAAGTCGGGGTCCCGGTCGTCGGGGCGGTCGGCGTACGCGAACTTCCAGGTGCCGTCCAGGCTCAGCCGGTACGGCGAGCGGGTGCGGTCGGCGGCCAGGGCCTGGGCGAGCCCCTCGTACGGCATGAGCGTGGTGTGCGGTGGCTCGGTGCCGAGCCGGAAGACGGCGATGTTGCCGTTCCATTCCGGGGTGCCGTCCGCCGCGTCGGCGCGCCGGACGGCGGCGGGGCCGGCGGAGAGGGCGAGTGCGCCGAGCACGGCGGCCCCGCCCTCCAGCAGACGGCGGCGGCTGACGGCCACGCGCTCGGGGCGGCCGGTGGGGGACACGGGTGGGTGCGGCATGACCGTGGCGCCTTCCTCGAAACGACAGGGACTGCACGTACTGAGGACACGTCAGATGCTGGTGAGCCAGCCACACCCTAGGACTCCAACAGAATCGAAGCAATCACCCCGTCCGTATCTGTTCGGTCCTGATCTGTTCGGGCTTCATGGCTCAGGCCGCCACGTCCGCGGACGGACGCTCCTCGAACTGCGTTCGGTACAGCTCGGCGTAGCGTCCCCCGGTCGCCAACAGCGCGTCATGGGTGCCGCGTTCCACGATCCGGCCGTCCTCGACCACCAGGATCAGGTCGGCCGCGCGCACCGTGGACAGCCGGTGCGCGATGACGACGGCGGTCCTGCCCTCCAGCGCCTCGGTCAGGGCCTCCTGGACGGCGGCCTCGGAGGTGTTGTCGAGGTGGGCGGTGGCCTCGTCGAGGATCACCACGCGCTGGCGGGCCAGCAGCAGCCGGGCGATGGTCAACCGCTGGCGCTCCCCGCCGGAGAGCCGGTACCCGCGCTCGCCGACCACCGTGTCCAGACCGTCGGGCAGCTCTCGCACGAGGTCGTCGAGGCGGGAGCGGCGCAGAGCGTCCCACACCTCCTCCTCGGTGGCGCCGGGCCGGGCCAGCAGCAGGTTGGCGCGGACCGTGTCATGGAACAGGTGGCCGTCCTGGGTGACCATGCCGAGGGTCGCCCGCAGGGACTCGGCGCTCACCTCGCGGACGTCCAGGCCGCCGACGCGTACGGCGCCGCCGTCGACGTCGTACAGCCTGGGCAGCAGGCTCGCGATGGTCGACTTGCCGGCGCCGGAGGAGCCGACGAGCGCGACCGTCTGTCCGGGCTCGGCACGGAAGGAGATCCCGCGCAGGACCTCGGAGCCGCCGCGGGTGTCGAGCGAGGCGACCTCCTCCAGGGAGGCGAGGGAGACCTTGTCGGCGGACGGATAGCCGAAGCGGACGTCGGCGAACTCCACCGAGACCGGTCCGTCCGGGATCTCCCGGGCGTCCGGCTTCTCCTGGATGAGGGGTTCGAGGTCGAGCACCTCGAAGACCCGCTCGAAGCTGACGAGGGCGCTCATCACCTCCACGCGCGCCCCGGCGAGGGAGGTCAGCGGGGCGTACAGCCGCGTCAGCAGCAGGGCGAGCGAGACGACGGCTCCGGGTTCCAGGCTGCCGCGCAGGGCGAAGAAGCCACCGAGGCCGTAGACCAGGGCGAGCGCGAGGGCGGATACCAGGGTCAGGGCGGTGATGAACGCCGACTGCGCGGTGGCGGTACGGATGCCGATGTCGGCGACGCGGCGGGCGCGAGCCGCGAACTCCTCGGACTCCTGCCCGGGTCGGCCGAAGAGCTTGACGAGGGTGGCGCCGGGGGCGGAGAAGCGCTCGGTCATCCGGGTGCCCATCGCCGCGTTGAGGGTGGCCGCCTCCCGCTGCATGCGCGCCATCCGGCGGCCCATCCGGCGGGCCGGGATCACGAACACCGGGAGCAGTACCAGCGCGAGCAGGGTGATCTGCCAGGACAGGGTGAGCATCACGACAAGAGTGAGCAGCAGTGTGACCAGGTTGCTCACCACTCCGGAGAGGGTGTTGCTGAAGGCGCGCTGGGCGCCGATGACGTCGTTGTTGAGCCGGGAGACGAGCGCGCCGGTACGGGTGCGGGTGAAGAACGCGACCGGCATGCGCTGCACGTGGTCGAACACGGCCGTCCGCAGATCGAGGATGAGCCCCTCCCCGAGCGTCGCCGAGAGCCGCCGGGAGAGGATGCCGAGCCCGGCCTCCACGACCGCGATGAGGGCGATCAACAGGGCGAGCCGGACGACCTCGCCCTCGTCGCCGCCCGAGACGATCGCGTCGACGACGAGTCCCGCCAGTACGGGCGTCGCCACCGCGAGCAGCGCGGTGACCACCCCGAGCACCACGAACCGCGCGATGCGCGCGCGGTGCGGACGGGCGAAGGCGCCGATGCGGCGGAGCGTGTCGCGCGCGAACGGGCGGCGCTCCTGTTCGGCGTTCATGACGGTGTGCAGCTGCGTCCAGGCTGTCGTCTCCATGCTCATGGGAGAGAACGTAGAACCTCAAGCTTCCTTGAGGTCAACGCGTTCTCCGGTACGAGGGTCCCGATGACCGGACGTAAGCCGGAAGCCCCGTTTCCGCAACCCGCAGTTGGGACGGTGCGGAAAACCTCTCCGACTGTGACAGCGGTACAACTCCCCCACGTGCCCAAGGCCGGACGGCGCCTCCCCGTCCGCCAGATCCTCTGCCTGCTCCCGCTGGTGCTGGTCGCGGTGGTGGCGGTGCGGCACCGTGACGTGCTCGCGCAGGGCTTCGCGCACCTGGGCACCGCCGAGTGGCCCTGGCTGCTGGCGGCGGTCGGCGCCACCTGCGGGACCTGGGTCGCCGCCGCGTGCTGCCGTCAGGGTGCCGTCGCCGAACGGCTGCCCTCGGCGCGGCTGCTCGTCACCCAGTTCGCGGCGGGCGCGGCCAACCACCTGCTGCCGACGGGGCTCGGCGCCAGCGCCGTCAATCTGCGGTTCATGACGGTCTGCGGGCTGCCGCTGGCCCGCTCCTCGGCGGCGATCGCGCTCTATCTCCTCGCCGAGTCCATAGGCCGGCTCGCGCTGCTCGCCGCGCTGCTGCTGGCCTGCCCGGACGCGCTGCGACTGAGCACCCTGCTGCCGGAGGGGGCGACGGGCCCGCTGCTCGTCACCGTCGCCGTGGCCGCGCTGCTGACGGCGGGCGCCCTGGCGCTGATCCGCCGGGTGCGCACCGCCGTGCTCTCCTTCCTGCGCACCGCCCTCGGCGAGGCCCGCTCCGTGCACACCCGCGCCTCCCGGGCCCTCGCCCTGTGGGGCGGCGCGTTCGCCTTCCCGGCGCTCCAGGCGGCCGGGCTCGTGGCGGTGGGCGAGGCGCTGGGCCTGGACGTGCCTCCCCTGCACATGGCGGTCGCCTACCTGGCGGCGACGGTCGCGGTCGCCCTGATCCCCACACCGGGCGGCCTCGGCTCGGTCGAGGCGGCGCTGATCGTGGCGCTGGTGGCGGCGGGCGGCTCCGCCGCCGTGGCGACGGCGGTGGTACTGGCGTACCGGATCATCACGGTCTGGGTCCCGATCCTGCCGGGGGCGCTGACGCTCGGCGCGCTGGTCCGCTGGAAGGTGATCTGACCGGTCGGTAACGTGCTGGGCCGACCCACGGAAAGGGGCTTTCGCCATGCCGGTCCGCGTCGAACGCCGGGAACACGTCACCACGGTCGTCCTGTCCCGCCCCGAGGTCCGCAACGCCGTCGACGGCCCGACGGCGGCCGAACTGGCCGCCGCCTTCCGGGCCTTCGAGGCGGACGAGGAGGCGCGGGTGGCGGTGCTGTGGGGTGAGGGCGGCACGTTCTGCGCGGGGGCCGACCTGAAGGCGATGGGCACCGACCGCTCCAACCGGGTCGAGGAGGACGGCGACGGCCCGATGGGCCCCACCCGCCTGCGCCTGACGAAACCGGTGATCGCGGCGATCGCCGGACACGCGGTCGCCGGCGGCCTGGAACTCGCCCTCTGGTGCGACCTCCGCGTCGCCGAGGAGGACGCCGTCTTCGGCGTCTTCTGCCGCCGCTGGGGCGTGCCGCTGATCGACGGCGGCACGGTACGCCTGCCCCGCCTGATCGGCACCGGCCGAGCGATGGACCTGATCCTGACGGGCCGCCCGGTCCCGGGACCGGAGGCGTACGGGATCGGACTGGCCGACCGCCTGGTCCCCACCGGCACCGCCCGCGCGGAGGCGGAGACCCTGGCCGCCACGATCGCCGCCTTCCCCCAGGCGTGCCTGCGCGCGGATCGCGCCTCGGTGCTGGACCAGGAGGGCCTCGACGAGCCGACCGCGCTGCGATCGGAACTCCGGCACGGCGCACGGGTGTTGGCGGAGAGCCTGGAGGGGGCGGCACGGTTCGCGGCGGGGGCGGGCCGGCACGGAAGCTTCGGATAGCCCTCAGGCCCTTCCCGCACCACGCATGTCCTCACGACCGCAAGGGCCAACGGCCCGTGCCGGCAGGAGAGTCGTGCAGAGCGCGGGCGTACACGGGGGCATGGACGCGCCCGGTCCGCGCCCCCGGCCGCTCCCGCCACGGCGACGGACCTGGTACGAACCCCTGTGCGCCATACGGCAGGATGAGCCGTCGTGCCCGGTCGGCGGGCGTTGGTAGGGTCCGGGAATCAAGCAGGTGACAGACGTGACGAAACTTCACATCCGGCCGACGGCGGGGTATCGCGCCGCCGCTTCTCTCCTCGGAGGTGACCGGTGAAGCGGGATCTCACCATGGACGACCTGGTCATCGCCGGCATCGCGCTGGCCGCGGGCCTGCTGGCGGCGTTCCTGCTGCGGACGCTGCTGCGCTGGCTGGGCAAGCACGCCGACCGCACCCGCTGGAGCGGCGACGACCTCATCGTCGACGTGCTGCGCACCAGCGTGCCGTGGGCCGCGTTCCTCGGCGGTGCGGCCACCGCCGGGGCCGCGCTGCCGCTGACCAAGACGGTCCAGCACAACGTCAATCAGACCCTGACCGTGCTGCTCATCTTCGTCGTCACGCTGGCGGTGGCCCGGGGCATCGCCGGGGTGATGCGGACGGTCACCCAGTCCCGGCCCGGCGTCGCCGGATCCGCCACGATCTTCGTCAACATCACCCGGATCCTGGTCCTCGCCATCGGCTTCCTCGTGGTGCTGCAGACCCTGGGCATCTCCATAGCGCCCCTGCTCACCGCCCTCGGCGTCGGTGGTCTCGCGGTCGCGCTCGCGCTGCAGGACACGCTGGCCAACCTCTTCGCGGGCATCCACATCCTCGCCTCCAAGACCGTCCAGCCCGGTGACTACATCCGGCTGAGCAGTGGGGAGGAGGGCTACGTCGAGGACATCAACTGGCGTCAGACGACCGTCCGTAATCTCTCCAACAACCTGGTCGTCATCCCCAACGGCGAGCTCGCCAAGACGAACATGACCAACTTCATGCGTCCCGAGCAGGAGTTGACCATCCTGCTCCAGGTCGGCGTCGCCTACGACAGTGATCTGGAGCAGGTCGAGCGGGTGACGAACGAGGTCATCGGTGAGGTGATGTCCGAGGTCGAGGGCGCCCTCCCGGACCACGAGCCCATCATCCGCTTCCACACCTTCGGCGACTCCCGGATCGGCTTCACCGTCATCCTGGGCGTCGGCGAGTTCAGCGACCAGTACCGGATCAAGCACGAGTTCATCAAGCGCCTGCACAAGCGCTACCGCCTGGAGGGCATCCGGATCCCCGCTCCGACGCGGACCGTGGCGATCCAGCAGGCCGGGCCGGCCGCGGAGCCGGAGCCCTTGGTCATCCCGCAGCAGCGCGGCCCGGAGAACGAGCCGGGCGAAGTCCCCTCCGCCCGGCTCGACTGAACCTGCTCAGCGGTCAAGCGGCTCAGAGGGTGGCCGAGTTGTCGTGGTAACCACCGCGCCGCCTGCGCGGGGCGGCCGGCGACGGCGACGAGGCCACCGGGGTCACCGTCCAGTCCGGGTGGCCCGGCATCCGCGGCGTCTTCGTGCCGTAGAGCCAGTCCCGCAGGAAGCCCGACAGGTCCTGCCCGGACACCTCGGAGGCGACGGCTATGTAGTTCTCGGTCGACGCCGAGGAGTCGCGGTACCGCTCCAGGAAGGCGCGCTCGAGCGCGTCGAAGGCGTCCTCGCCGACGGCCTGCCGCAGGGCGTACAGGACGAGGACGCCACCCAGGTAGCGCTGGCTGTCGAAGAGGTTCGCGGCGTTCGGCGCGGCGACCGGGCCCGAGGTGGCGCGCCACTGGTCACCGAGCGCGTAGGTGTGCTTCATCCGGGCTTCCAGGCTGGTCATGCCGAGCGAGTCGGGCCAGCCGCGCTCGTAGCGGTACAGCAGCCCGTAGAAGTCGGCGTGGCCCTCGTTCAGCCAGAGGTCGGCCCAGGTGGCGGGTGAGACGCTGTTGCCGAAGTAGGAGTGGACCAGCTCGTGCATCATGTGCGAGCCGATCTTCTTCTCCTCCTGGAGGAGGTAGTTCGGCCGGTAGATGGTGAGCGTCTGGGTCTCCAGGCCGGTGAAGCCGAAGGGCTCCGGGACGTCGGAGTTGCAGGGCAGCAGCCCGTAGGTCTCGAAGGGGTAGGCCCCCAGCTTCCCCTCGATCCACTCGACCAGGGCCGGGGTGAGCGCGAGCGCGGGCTCCAGCGCGGCGGCCCGCGCGACCGGCACGACGTCCCGCAGCGGCAGCCCGTGCGGGCCCTGCCGGTCCTTGATCACATAGTCGCCGACCGTGATCTGCACCATCTCCGTGGCGATCGGCGAGCGGGAGCGGTACGTGTACGCGGTCCGGCCGTCGGCCAGGGTCTCGGTGCGTACGAGCCGGCCGGTGGCGACGCCGCGCAGTCCGGCGGGGACGGTGAGCCGGAAGGTGAAGTCGGCCTTGTCCACCGGGTGGTCGTTGCAGGGGAAGACCGTGTGCGCGGAGTCGGGCTGGCAGGCCACCGCGAAGCCGTCCGGGGTGGCCACCCAGCCGGTGTGCGAGAGGGTGAGGCGCGGGTCGGCGGAGTACTCCACGCAGACCGTGACCCCGGCCTTGTTCGGCAGCGTCACGGCCGGGGTGATCCGCAGCTTCTCCCCCGCCTGCTCGAAGGCCGCGGCGCGACCGGCGACGCGGACGGCGCGGACGTCCAGGCCGAGGGCGTCCAGGGAGAAACGGGTCAGGGCCTGGGTGGTGCGGATGCGCAGGGTGGCGGTGGCGTCGACGAGCCGGGTCGTGGCGTCGTAGGCGAAATCGAGGTGGTACGACGAGACGCGGTAGCCGTCGTTGCCGAGCGCGGGGAAGACGGGGTCGCCGATGGTCTCGGGGCCCGGGGTCCCGGTCTTCGCGGAGGCGGCGTGCGCGGACGGGGCAACGGACAGGGCCGCCGCCGTACCGATCAGGGCGGCCGGTGCCGTCACTCGGGTGCGATATCTCATGGTCTGCTTTCGCTCGGGCGGCCGGGTGGTCAGGTCCGGCCATCGCCTCGGATCGAGTGATCCACTTACAGGACTGCCGGATCCCGCCCGGAGGTTGCCCCTCCGACCAAAACTCGTGCCGCACGCGTTCCGACGGGGAGCAGGGCGTACGGCGACGCAGGGGCGGTCCTGCAGGCGAGTGGCCGGGGGCTTCCGCCGCCGGCGGGCAAGCCGCGCCGAGTCAGAGGGCGCACTCCCGCGAGGCGGGTGAGGGCTCCGGCGAGGCGGGGGCGGGCCGCGCTCCGGTCGAGCCGGGTACGGAGCCCGGTCGAGTCGGGGCGGATCCTCGTCGAGTCCGGTGCGGACCCCTGTCGAGCCGGGGGCGATCACGAGATATCTTGATGTCGAGCAATGTTGCAGACGTGGAGCGGAGCACCCGGTGACTGACTCGACCATCATCTATACGCACACTGACGAGGCCCCGGCCCTGGCGACGTATTCCTTCCTGCCGGTGGTCCAGGCGTACGCCTCGCGCGCGGGTGTCGCCGTGGAGACGCGGGACATCTCGCTGGCCGGCCGCATCATCGCGGTGTTCCCGGAGTACCTGACCGAGGACCAGCGCATCCCGGACGCCCTGGCCGAGCTCGGTGAGCTCGCCAAGACGCCCGCGGCCAACATCATCAAGCTGCCGAACATCTCGGCGTCGATCCCGCAGCTCAAGGCCGCCGTCGCCGAGCTGCAGGGCCAGGGCTACGCGCTGCCGAACTACCCGGACGACCCGAAGACCGACGAGGAGCGGGACATCCAGGCCCGCTACGACAAGGTCAAGGGTTCCGCCGTGAACCCGGTCCTGCGTGAGGGCAACTCCGACCGCCGCGCCCCCGCCTCGGTCAAGAACTACGCCAAGACCCACCCGCACCGCATGGGCGCCTGGAGCTCCGACTCCAAGACGAACGTGGCCACGATGGGCGTCGACGACTTCCGCTCCACCGAGAAGTCCGTCGTGATCTCCGAGGCCGGTTCGCTGCGCATCGAGCTCAAGGGCGACGACGGTTCCACGACCGTGCTGCGCGAGTCCGTACCGGTCCTCGCCGGCGAGGTCGTCGACGCCTCCGTGATGCGCGTCGCCGCGCTGCGCGAGTTCCTGACCGCGCAGGTCGCCCGGGCCAAGGCGGAGGGCGTGCTGTTCTCCGTGCACCTGAAGGCCACGATGATGAAGGTCTCCGACCCGATCATCTTCGGCCACGTCGTCCGCGCCTTCTTCCCGAAGACCTTCGCGAAGTACGGCGAGGTCCTCGCCGGTGCCGGTCTGACCCCGAACGACGGTCTGGGCGGCATCTTCAAGGGCCTGGAGGCCCTGCCCGAGGGCGCCGAGATCAAGGCCTCCTTCGACGCCGAGCTCGCCGAGGGCCCGGCCCTGGCGATGGTCGACTCCGACAAGGGCATCACCAACCTGCACGTGCCGTCCGACGTGATCGTCGACGCCTCGATGCCGGCCATGATCCGCACCTCCGGCCACATGTGGGGCCCGGACGGCCAGGAGGCCGACACCATCGCGGTGCTGCCGGACTCGTCGTACGCCGGTGTCTACCAGGTCGTCGTCGACGACTGCCGCGCCAACGGCGCCTACGACCCCTCGACCATGGGCACCGTCCCGAACGTCGGTCTGATGGCGCAGAAGGCCGAGGAGTACGGCTCGCACGACAAGACCTTCGAGATCCCGGTCACCGGCACCGTCCGCCTGGTCGACCAGAACGGCGATGCCGTCATCGAGCAGGCCGTGTCCGCCGGTGACATCTTCCGCGCCTGCCAGACCAAGGACGCGCCGATCAAGGACTGGGTGAAGCTGGCCGTCACCCGCGCCCGCGCCACCGGCGACCCGGCCGTGTTCTGGCTGGACGAGACCCGCGCGCACGACGCCAACCTGATCGCCAAGGTCAAGGCGTACCTGCCCGAGCACGACACCGACGGCCTGGACATCCGCATCCTGGCCCCGGTCGAGGCCACCAAGCTGTCGGTGGAGCGCATCCGCCGCGGCGAGAACACCATCTCCGTCACCGGCAACGTGCTGCGCGACTACCTGACGGACCTCTTCCCCATCCTGGAGCTGGGCACCAGCGCCAAGATGCTGTCGGTCGTCCCGCTGATGGCGGGCGGCGGCCTGTTCGAGACGGGCGCCGGCGGTTCCGCGCCGAAGCACGTCCAGCAGCTGGTCAAGGAGAACTACCTGCGCTGGGACTCGCTCGGTGAGTTCTTCGCGCTGGTGCCGTCCCTGGAGCAGTACGCGAAGACCACGGGCAACGCCCGCGCCCAGGTCCTCGCCGACACGCTCGACCGCGCCACGGCGACCTTCCTCAACGAGGACAAGTCCCCGACCCGCCGCGTCGGCGGCATCGACAACCGCGGCAGCCACTTCTACCTGTCCCTGTACTGGGCGCAGGAGCTGGCCCAGCAGACCGACGACGCGGAGCTGGCCAAGGCCTTCGCCGCGATCGCGGAGACGCTCACGGCGAACGAGCAGAAGATCGTCGAGGAGTTGAACGCGGTGCAGGGCTCCCCGGCCGAGATCGGCGGCTACTACCAGCCGGACCCGGCGAAGGCCGCGAAGGTCATGCGCCCGTCGGCGACCTGGAACGAGGCGCTGGCGTCCCTGAGCTGATGCCTTGAGCTCATCCGGAGGGCCGACCCCGTCAGGGGCCGGCCCTCCGGCATTTCCGGACGATCTCGTTCAGCCCCGCACCGCTGTCGATCATGCTTACGATCACTCCCGCGGCCCCGGGAGACACCCGTACGGCCGCAGAGGGAGGGGACCCATGTCCAGCATGTCCAGGCGAGCCCTGCTCGGCTATTCCGGTACGACCGCGGCGGGCGCGGTGCTCGGCAGCGCGGCGTCGGCCCAGCCGGCTTCCGCGGCGGAGGCGGAGGCGCAGGCCGCGGCGGTGGCGACCGAGTTCGACCCGCAGACGTTCTTCAAGGGTCGTACCTGGAGGGCCGGCGCAGACGAGGGCGGCACGAACATGGAGGTCGAGATCGAGTTCCGGGTGCAGAACCACGAGACCCCGACGGCCTCCGCCGTCAGCCCCACCGAGATCGCCGAGGCCCTCAACGAGTTGGCCGCGGCCAAGGGCTGGCCCCCGATCACCTTCTACGGCACCCCCAAGCAGGTCCCGCTGAACTGACGCGGCTACCCGGCTCGGCGGTCAGGTGTTCCGGACGGGCGCGCTGCCGCGCCCCTGGCTCCGGCCGCCGAGCTCGGCGTCGAGGGTCTCCTGGGCGACGCGCATGCCCTCGGCGTGGACCGGCTGCCGAAGCCGCTTCCACATCTCGTCCTCGGGCACGTCCTCGACGTGGCTGACCACCCACCAGATGTTCCCGAAGGGGCCCTTGACCCGCCCACCGCGCTGTCCGAAGGCACTGTCCGACAGTTCGGTGACGACCTGCGCGCCGGCCGCGACGGCCCGCGCGAACGCGGCGTCCGCGTCGGCGACGAACACCCTCAGCAGGCTCGGCAGGACGGGCCACTCGGGCCGGCGGTCGAAGGCCAGTACGACGGTTTCCCCCACCCTGATCTCACCGTGCCCGACGAGTCCGTCCTCGGTCACCACCCGAGCCAGCTCCTCGCCCTCGAACACCTCGGCGACGAAGTCGAGGAAGGCCCCTGTGTCATCGGTGACGACCCAGGGCGCGACAGTGGTGTAACCCTCGGGCACGGTACGGCTCCGCTCGGACATGATGGCCCCTTCGCTGAGGACGACGGTCAGCGACGACGCTATCGACGCACTGGGCCGGTTCCTGTCCTGCATGCCGCGCCGGACGGCGCTGTCAGTGGCCTCCGCTACCTTCTGCGGCATGTCGATCACCGCACAACTGCGCGACTCGGTGAAGCTGCCGGGCGGGCGGGCACTGGTCAACGGGTTCGCCCTGGAGAGCCGTGGGGACGGCTCGCGACGCGCGCTGCTCCGGCAGGGCCACGAGCTCGAGGTCTACGACCTGTACGAGGTCTTCGAGGGGGAGTCGGCGCCCACGGCCGTGTTCCCGCTGCCCTGGCCGGGCTGGGACCGGGGGGTTTATTCGGTAAGCCCCGACGGTGAGTTCGCGGTGTTCTCGGGGCAGCGGGCGGTCCGCGCCGTGGGAGCGGAGGGCCGGACCCTGTGGGAGTACCGGCACGGCTGCTGGGGCCCCGAGATCGGGCACCCGCACACGGGCGACGAGCAAGAGGTCTGTCGCGGGCTGGAGCACGGGTCGTGCCGGGTGTCCGACGACGGCCGGCTGGTCTGGGCCCATGTCGTGCTCGAACCGGAGGACGGCTCCTGGGAGGAGTGCTGGGTGGTCCTCGACGCCCGCGACGGGCGGGAGTTGGCCCGGCTGCCGCTGGACAGCGCGGCGGCCGGTTCGCACCAGGTCTCCCATCCCGACGGTGCCCACATGGGCCTGTGCATCGGCATGGGGCAGGACGGCGTCCTGATCCACTGGGCGCGCTGGGACGGCGAGGCACTGACCAGCTGGGACAACGACGGAAGCACGGCCCGCATCCTGACGGACGTCCACCCCGACCATCCCGGCTTCCTGACCGTCGAGCACTACGGAGCGGACCTGCGGCTGCACGCCCTGGACGGCACCGTGCTGGCGCAGGGGGAGCCGGAGGACGCCGACAGCTGGGACCACGGCTGCGGCTTCGTCGACGCCGGCGCCGTCATCGCGTCGACGGTCGAGTACGACGAGGACCCGGACGAGGCCCGGCACTGGCTCCTCGACGCCAGGACCCTGGAGACACGCGGGACGATCACCTATCCTTCCGGGCCGGTGGACAGCGCCGTGTGTCCCCTCGGCGACGGGACCTGGCTCACCTACGACGACGGCACCCGGACGCTCAACCGCTGGGCCCTGGAGGGCTCGTAAATCGCTTGCACGCCCGCCCCTTCCTCAGCATCGTGAGCGCAATGAGCGACGTACCCGAGCGATGGACTCAGGCAAGCGTCTACCCGGACATGTGGGCGGACCCGGGCGAGGATCCCCGCGACAACGACGGGCCCGGCCCGGAGGGTGAGCTGGCGACGTACCGGAGCGTGCTGCGCGACTTCCGGCTGACGCTGGAGATGAAGTGCCAGGGTCTGGACCCGGAGCAACTCGCCCGCCGATCGGTGCCGCCGTCCACCATGTCCCTGCTCGGTCTGCTGCGCCATCTCGCCGAGGTGGAGCGGGACTGGCGCAACTGGATCGTGCCGGGCGAGCCGGAACCGAAGCTGTACGGCAAGCGGGACGACGACTTCGAGGGGGCCGTCGCGGAACAGGCCGTGGTCGACGGCGCGTTCGCCGACCTCGCCCGGGAACAGGCGGCGACCGACGCGGTGTTCAACGGGCATCCGGACCCGGCCACCCGGGTGGGCGAGGACAACAACTCGCTGCGCGAACTGTGGGTGCACCGCATCGAGGAGTACGCCCGCCACTGCGGCCACGCCGACCTGCTGCGCGAACGGATCGACGGCCGGGTGGGACAGTAGGCACAGGAGCCCACCCATGAACTTCGCCCTCACCCCCGGCGCCGAGCACTCCCCCGTCGTCCTCCATGTCCCGCACTCCGCACGCGAGATCCCGGACGAGGTGCGGCGCGGGATCGTGCTCGACGACGCGGCGCTCGAGCGGGAGCTCGATCACCTCACCGACGCGCACACCGCGCGGATCGCCGACGCGGCGGCCGACGCGTGCGCGGTCACGCCCTGGGTGTTCGCCAACCGGCTGTCCCGGCTGGTCGTGGACCCGGAGCGGTTCCCCGACGAGCGGGAGGAGATGGCCGCCGTCGGCATGGGCGCCGTCTACACGCGGACCACGCACAAGGACGTGCTGCGGGAGGACGACGGGGATCCCGAGCCGCTGCTCGCCCGGTACTTCCGGCCGTACGCGCGGGCCATGAGCGATGCCGTGGCAGGACGGCTCGCCGCCACCGGGCGGGCCGTGATCATCGACGTGCACTCCTATCCGAGCCGGGCCCTGCCCTACGAACTGCACGGGGACGGGCCCCGCCCGGCGGTCTGTCTCGGGACCGACTCCTTCCACACGCCTCCCGGGCTGCTCGCGGCGGCCCGGGAGGCGTTCGCGGAGTGCGGGGACGTCGGACTCGACAGTCCCTTCGGCGGGACGTACGTACCGCTGGAGTTCTACGGGGCCGACCCGCGGGTCAGCGCGCTGATGGTGGAGATCCGGCGGGACACGTACATGGCGGAGCCCGGCGGCCCCGCCGGGCCCGGGCTCCCGCGCCTCGCCTCCGCCCTCGCCCGCCTGGTCGACGCCCTGCCCGGGTGACCCACGGCGGTCGAGACACCGCCGACGCCGCCACGACCGGCCGAGACGCCGCCCGCCCCCACCACCGGCGTCGAGACCGCCCGGACAGCCTCCGACACCAAGGATCCCGCCACCCCGGCCACCACCCGCGTCGAGCCTGCCCGGACAACAACCGACACCAAGGATCCCGGTCCGGCACCACCGGCAGTCGAGAACAAGCCCGGACGGCCAGCGGCAGCCGGAAACCCACCCAGCCCACCCCCGACACCCGAGAACCCGCACGGACCACCACCGGCAGTCGAAGCCCTCACCCACCCCACCACGCAGACCCGAGCACCCGCCCGGACGACCACCGGCTGGAGCACTCCCGGGCGACAGCCGGGCGGGTGGGGTCGAGGGTTGAGGGCATGACTGAGGAGACCACCACGCTCACCGGGCAGGCGCCTCCCCCCGTACGGGACTGGCCCGCCATGGACCTCGACGGCACGGACTTCGACCCGGTCCTCGCCGACCTCATGCGCGAGGGCCCGCTCACCCGCATCCGGCTGCCGCACGGCGAGGGCTGGGCATGGCTGGCCACCCGCTACGACGACGCCAAAGCGATCACCAACGACCCCCGGTTCAGCCGGGCGGAGGTCACCACACGTCAGGTGACCCGCATGGCCCCGCACTTCAAGCCCCGCCCCGGCTCGCTGGCCTTCGCCGACCAGCCCGACCACAACCGGCTGCGCAAGCCCGTGGCCGGCGCGTTCACCGTCGGCGCGATGAAGCGGCTGCGCCCGCACGCGCAGCGCATGCTGGACGAGCTCGTCGACGGCGTCGTACGCGACGGTCCGCCCGCCGATCTCATCGAGCGGGTGCTGGAGCCGTTCCCCATCGCCGTGGTCAGCGAGGTCATGGGCGTACCGGCCGCCGACCGCGCCCAGGTGCACTCCTGGACCCGGACCATCATCTCCACCTCCGGCGCCGAGGACGCCGAGCGGGCCAAGAACGGGATGTACGGGTGGATCACCGACACCATCCGGGCCCGCGCCCACAGCCCCGGGGACGACGTGTACTCGCTGCTCGGGTCCGCCGTGCACCGCGGTGAGATCAGCGAGACCGAGGCGGTCGGCCTCGCCGGGCCGTTGCAGATCGGGGGCGAGGCCGTCACCCACAACTGCGGCCAGATGCTGTACCTGCTGCTCACCCGCCCCGAGCTGCGGGAGCGCATGCGCGGGCGGCCCGAGGAGCGGGGGGCGCTCCTCGACGAGCTGCTGCGCTTCATCCCGCACCGCAGCAGCGTGGGCCTCGCCCGGATCGCCCTGGAGGACGTCGACCTGCGGGGGTTCCGCATCCGCGCCGGGGACCCGGTGTACGTGTCCTACCTGGCCGCCAACCGCGACCCCGAGGTCTTCGCGCAGCCGGACCGGATCGACCCGGACCGCTCGGCACCGCCGCATCTGGCCTTCGGCAACGGCCCGCACTACTGCACCGGCGCGGTCCTCGCCCGGCTCCAGACCGAGCTGTTGCTGGACACGCTGCTGGAGCGGCTGCCGGGACTGCGGCTCGCGGTGGCACCCGAGGAGGTGCCATGGCGCCGTAGGACCATGATCCGGGGTCCGCAGTCCCTGCCCTGCGCCTGGTGAGTCAGGCGCGCAGCCACTCCGTGACGACCACCTCCCCGCCGGTCCGCAGCCTCAGCGCGAACGGACCCGCGGGCGGGGCGTCACTGACGAAGCGGCCCATGGCGTCGGCCGTGAGCGGCGCCGCCGTCTGAGGGCCGCTCAGCACCTCGATCCGGGCCGGCTGGGGCGGCAGCAGCTGCCCCATCAGGCCCTGCCCGGTCACCTCGACGTCCACGGTGACCTCCCCCGCGCGAAAGGTCAGCATCCGCGGTACGTCGGTGGCGCCCCGGACCGGGATGGCGTCCACCACCGAGTCGAAGGTCAGCTCGGCGATCCTGGCGTCGAGGTCGTGCAGCGCGTAGGCGTCGACGGCGATCCGGCTCAGCTCCGCCGGGACCGGGTCCAGGATCGCGGCGGCCCGCCTCAACTCCTCCTCCAGCAGGGCGTCGTCGAAACCGCCCTCGTCGACACGTTCTTCGTCGAATCCCTCTTCGCCGATACCCCGCTCGTCGAACTCTTCCTCGTTCACAGCGCTCCCCGTGCGTCGAGTCGGGCCCTCAGGCGGCGCAGACAGCGCTGACGCAGCGGCCCGATGCTGCCCACGGCGATGCCCAGTGCCGCGGACACCTCCTGGTAGCTGGGCGGCGGTGCGGACATCAGCACGCGCAGCAACTCGCGGCAGCGTTCGCCGAGTTCCTCGAACTCCTGCCACAGCCGCCGGACGCGCTCGGTCTGCGCGGCCGCCTCCTCGGAGTCCAGCAGTGACTCCTCGGGCGTACGGTCCTCGCTGACCCGGTCCAGCAGTTGCGGGTCGTCGGTCGGTGTCAGCCGCCGGGAGTTCTTGAGGACCTTCAGGCTCTCATGCCGGGCCGTGCTGGCGAGCCAGGACCCGGCCTTCTCCGGTTCCCGGATCCGCCCCAGATGCTGGGCGAAGCGGAACCAGGCGGTCTGGTACACCTCGTGCGCGTCGGCGTCGGAGAGCCGGTGGGCGCGCACCACCGACCACACCAGCGGGCTCAGCCCTTCCACAAGCGCCTTCCAGGCCGCCGCCTCACCGTCGACGGCGGACTGGACGAGCGCGCCGACCTCTGCACGTTCCACGGCCCCACCCCTCGTGTACGGCAAGTCATCGTACGCCGCGGAGGGGGCGGTTCCGAGCCTCATGCCGGAGGAGTGAGCGGCACGACGGGGACCGGGCGCCAGGTGGGCGGGCGCAGCGCCGGCACATGCGCCCCGCGCACCTCCGCGAACTCCGTGTTCGCGGCGAGCAGCTGGGCGCGGGCGGTGCGCGGGTCGGTCTCCTTGTGCGCGGTCATGTGCGCGGCGATCATGCCGGCCACCACGGGGGTGGCGAAGGAGGTGCCGCTCCAGTGCGCGAACCCCTCGAACATCACCTGGTCCGGCTTGCCGGTGCTCGTCGCGGCCCGCTCCTCGCTCAACAGGCCGGTGTGGCGCGGCGACTGGCACGTGCACACGTAGGCGAAGCCGTAGCGGCAGGAGTCGTAGGTGGAGTGCTGGTAGACGTACGGCACGGGTACGTCGAAGCCGGTGAAGGAGCTGGTGAGGCGCTCGCCGGGGGCGTAGGCCTTCACCCAGGAGCCGTGGTTGGAGAAGCAGGCGCCGTACTCGCCGTCCCCGCGCAGCGCGCCGATCGACAGCACGCAGTCGGCGTAGTCGGGCAGTTCGGCGTAGGCGGCGGGCCAGAAGGGGGTCGCGCTGGCGTTGTTGCCGGCTGCGGCCACCAACAGGGTGCGCTGCGTGCGCAGTTCCTGCATGAAGGCGTCCAGGCCGAGGAGCCCGTCGGTACGGCCGTTGGAGGTGCCCGCGGAGAGGCTGAGGATGTCCGGCCAGCCGCCGGCCTCGACGGCCTCGAAGAGCTTGTCGCCGAACTCGGACTCCAGGATGGCCCCGGCGTCGTTGAGGGTGTTGCGGACGGTGATGTCGGTGTTGGGGGCGACGGCGGCGACGAGTCCGGCGATGAACGTGCCGTGTCCCACGTACTGCTGGAGGATCCCGTCGTCGTCGCACTCCTTGATCTGCCCGTCACCGTCGGTGTGCGCGAGCAGCGGGTAGGAGCGGTAGTCCTTCATCAGGCCGGTGTCGATGACGAGGACGCCGACGGCGGTGTCCGGGTCGTAAAGGCCCTCGGCCGCGGCCGGGTTGGGCGGCTGGGTGAGCGGCGCGGGCAGGGGTTCGTCGCCCGGGCAGGCGTTGACGGCGATGGACACCACATGGTTACGGCTGACCAGGCGGCGTCCGGCCCGGCCCTCCGCGGTGCGCAGGGCCCGCAGCGCTCCGGCGACGGCGCGGTCGCCGCGCCGGTCGCCGTGGCCGGGGTCGCCGACCTGGATCCGGGTGATGCCGGAGCGGTTGGTCTCCGGGCTCGCCCGGCGCACATGGTCGGCGGTGAGCCCGGTGAAGCCGGCGAAGTGCTCGCGCACGGTGTCCTCGACGACGCGGGCCTCCTCACCGTCCCGGGCCAGCACGACGCCCTTCTCGTAGAAGAACTCGGCGGAGTCGTCGGGACCCATCGCCAGGGGGACGTCGGGCATGCAACGCTGGATCTGCTCGAACTGCTCGTGGAATCGCTGTGGTGCCATGGCATGTCCTCCCGCTGAGGCGACGGTCGTCAGACAGAGTCGCGGAGCCCGCGATTGATACAGCGCCGAACCTGTGTGGGCGGCAAGGCGGAGCACTACTATCCGTTGGGTGACGGCGGGAAGCGACTCGGTTCTCGAACTGCTGCCGAAGGTGTTCGCCGCGCCCGGTGAGGCTCTGGCCGGGGCGGAAGAGGTGCTGGGCGCCGATCCCTCACCGCTGCACGCCTCCGTCGCGCATCAGGTGATCGGTATCTGGCAGCGGGACTTCGGTGATCTGCGACTCGCGCTGGACCATCTGCGAAGGGCGCGCGATCTCGCGGCGCGCGCGGACTCGGCGGAGCGGGAGGCCGACGTACTCGGCACGCTCGGTGTGGCGTTGGTGCACGCGGGGCGCACCCGGCAGGGGCTGGCCGCCTTCGACCAGGGGGTCGCCCGCGGTTCGGGGCACACCCGGGCGCGGGTGCTGTACCGGCGGGCGTACGTGTGGTGGGTGCTCGGTCATCACCGGGAGGCACTGGAGGACGTCCGGCGGGCGATCCCGGTGCTGCGGCAGGCGGACGACGTGATCTGGACGGCGCGGGCGCTGACACTGCGCGCGACGGTGCATCTGGCGCTGGGCGCGGTGGAGCGGGCGGACGCGGACTTCACGGCGGCCGAGGCGCTGTGGGACACCACGGGCCAGGAGCACGACAAGGCGGACGCGGTGGAGAGCCGAGGGCTCGCGGCGTTCCGGGCCGGGGACATCCCGGTGGCGCTGCGGCTGCTGGACGAGGCCGAGGAGCGGTACGCCAAGCTCGGCACGCCGACGTTCATGCTGGCCATCCGGCGCTGCGAGGTGCTGATGGCGGCCGGGCTCGCCCCGGAGGCGCTGGCCGAGGCGGACGCGGCGATCGGGGTCCTGGACGAGCTGGGCGGGCAGTCCACACGCAAGGCGGAGCTGCTGCTGGTGGCCGCCCGGGCGGCCCGGCTCACGGGTGATCCGCACACCGCGATCGCCCGCGCGGCACTGGCGGTACGGCTGTTCGCGGGGCAGCGGCGCACCTGGTGGGAGACGCACGCCCGGCTGGTGCTGATCGAGGCGCGGCTCGCCGCGGGACGCGCCTCGGGGCGGCTGGTCGCGGACGCCGCCGGGGTCGCCGAGCGGCTGGCCTCCTTCGGCGCCCCCGCCGCCCCCGAGGCCTCGCTGCTCGCGGGCCGGATCGCACTGGAGCTGGGCTGGCGGGCGGACGCCGAACGGCACTTGGGCATCGCCGCCCGCAGCAGGCACGCGGGCCCCCCGCTGGCGCGGATGACGGGCTGGGCCGCACAGGCGCTGCGGGCGCGGGCCGCCGGTTCCGGGCGCGGGGTGCTGGAGGCGTGCCGCCGGGGCCTGGACGTCCTGGACGACCACCGTACGACGCTGGGCGCCTCGGAGCTGCGGGCGCGGGCGACCGCCCAGGGCGCCGAACTCGCGGCGCTCGCGCAGCGGGTGAGCCTGGACGCCGGGGGGCCGCGGCGGCTGCTGGTGTGGAGCGAGCGGTGGCGGGCGACCGTACTGACCGCGCCGCCGACCCGGCCGCCCGCCGATCCCGTGCTGCAGAGCGGGCTCACCGCCTTCCGGGAGATCGCGGCCCGCGCGGAGGCGGCGCGCATGGAGGGGCGGCCGGTCCCGGCCCTGGAGCGTGAACAGCGCCGTCTGGAACGGGAGATCCGCTCGCGCACCCTGCACATGCGCGGGGAGGCGCCGGGCGACGGGGACCGCTTCGACCCGGGGCGGCTGCTGAACCGGCTCGGCGACGACACCCGGCTCGTCGAGCTGGTCGTGGTGGACGGGCGGGTGCAGGTGCTGCTGTGCGGGCAGGGTCGGGTGCGGCGGTTCGAGGGCGGGCCGCTCGCCGACGCGGAGACCGAGGCGGAGCATGTGCAGGCGGGGCTGCGGCGGCTGGCGCATCCCGGGGCAGAGGGCCGGCTGCCCGTGGTGGAGGCGGCGGGCCGACGCCTGGAGGAGCTGCTGCTCGGTCCGGCGGCCGAGCACCTGGGCGAGGGCCCGGTCGTGGTCGTACCGCCGGGGCGGCTGCACCGCGTGCCGTGGGCGCTGCTGCCGTCGCTGCGGGAGCGGGTGCTCAGCGTGTCGCCCTCGGCGAGCAGTTGGCTGCGCGCCCGGGAGACCGAACCGCCGCCGGGCGGCCGTCAGGTGCTGGTGCGCGGTCCGGGCCTGGCCACGGGGGGCGCGGAGGTGCCCGAGCTGGCGGACGGGTACGGCGGAAAGCCGACGCTGCTGGAGTACGAGGACGCGAGCGTGCCGCGCGTGCTGGAGGAGCTGGACGGGGCCGCGCTCGCGCACATCGCCGCGCACGGCACCTTCCGGGCGGACAGCCCGCTGTTCTCGGCGCTGCGGATGGCCGACGGACCGCTGATCGTCCATGACTTCGAACGCCTCGACCGCAGCCCCTACCGCATCATCCTCTCCTGCTGCGACACGGCCCGCTTCGCCCAGGTGGGCGCCGACGAACTCCTCGGCCTGGTCACGGCGTTGCTGCCGCTGGGCACGGCCGGGGTGGTGGCGTGCAGTGCCCCCGTCAACGACGCGGCGGTCGTCCCGCTGATGGTCGCCCTGCACAAGGGCCTCGGCGCGGGGCTGTCCCTGGCCGAGGCCCTCCGTGACGCCCGAGCCGCCCTACCGGATGACGCGACGCACCGGGCGACCGGATGGGCGTTCACCGCGTTCGGCGCGGCGTGACGGGCGGCGGGCCTACGCCGGTTGCGCGTCCGGGAGTTCCACGAGCCACGGCAGCGCGCCCCGGTCGCTCGCGCCCAGGCGGGCGTAGGCGCTGTAGAGGTGGTTGCCGACCGTGCGGACGGAGAGGGTGAGCCGTTCGGCGATCTGGCGGTTGCTCAGGCCGGCCGCTGCCAGGGTGACGATCTGACGCTGGCGGGCGGTGAGTTCGCCCAGCACCAGCCCGGACAGGGCCGGGGTGCGGGCGCCCTGGCAGCGGCGGGCGAGGGAGACGGCACGGGTGCGTGAGGTGCGGGCGGCCCTGGGGTCGCGGTGGGCCCGTACGGCCTGAGCGTGCGCCTCCGCCGCGTACAGCAGCAGTCCCCGCTCCCGCAGCGCCTCGGCGGCCCGGTCGAGCGCGGGTCCGTCGCCCCGGGCGAGTGCCTCGGCGTGCTCGGCGAACACGCCGTCGAGCCGTCCGACGGCCCGTTCGGGCGCGCCGAGGCGTACGGCGTCGTAGGGCTCGACGGTCTCCAGGGCCGCGTCGATGTCACCGCGCGCCACGGCGGGCCAGCCGTCCCGGCCGTCCACTGCGGCCGTCACCTCGCCCGACTGGGCGGCTGCCAGGGCGAGTTCGTCCCGGCAGCCGGGGTCGTCGGGCGCACCGCGCAGCCCCTCCCTGGCCCAGGCCTCGGCCTCCCGCAACCGCCCGCAGAGCCGGGCGAACCGGGCGCGTACGGCCGCGTATCCGGCCGGGACGGGCACCCCTTCGTCCACCAGCCACTCCCCCACGGGCGCCGACACGGCCCGCACGTCGGCCAGTTCGACACTCCGTGCCAGTACGGCCGTCTCGGCTTCCAGGGCCGCCGCGCACTGCTCCGGGGTGCGGGCGAGGCGGCGCGCCCGGAGCCGGCCGGCCGCGGCCCGCAGCACCGGGCCGTGCAGCGGGTGGACGAGGCGGACGGAGCCCTGGTCGTCGATGTGGATCAGGCCCTCGGCCTCCAGGCGTTCGAGGACCCACAGGTCGAAGGAGTCCATGTCCAGGGCCAGGGGCTCGCCGAAGGCGAGGCGTTCGAGCGTCTCGCGCTCCTCCGGGCGTCCCCGGTCCAGGACCTGGGCGGCGCGCTCCCGCACGGTCGCGGTCAGCGGTACCGGCCCGCGCCAGGCCCAGGCATCCGTGTCGGGGACCTGGCTGAGCATTTCGCGTTCGCGCACCGCGCCCGACAGATCGCGCAGCAGTCGCAGGTCGCCCCGGCACAGGCGGTTCAGCCGGTGCACGGTGAGGGGTTCCAGGCTGCCGCCCGCCTCGGCCGCGAGCAGATGGGCCGTCTCCTCGGCGGACAGCGGGTCCAGGGCCAGGCGGGGCAGCAGCTCGCCGGTCCACAGCCGGGAGATCGCGCCGGGCGCGGGGACCCCGTCGGTGGCCACGACCAGCAGCCGGGCGCGGCCCTGTACGGCCAGCTGGTGGACCAGGGCGGCGGAGGCGTCGTCGAGGAGATGAGCATCGTCGACGAGCAACAGCCTCACGGAGGACAGCAGTTGTACCGCCCGGTGCAGGGTGACGCCCTCGGGCAGCAGATGCGCGAAGGCGGCGAAGGGGATGGTGCGGGCCTCGGGGGTCCCGGCCACCTTGGCGCAGTCGGTGCCACGGGAGGCCTCCACGGCGAGGCGGGTCTTGCCGCAGCCCGCGGCTCCCGTCACGACGATGCCGTGCCGCCCCGCGGCCAGGGACCGGCGGATCAGCTCGACTTCGCTGTCCCGTCCGGTGAACGGCCAGGGCAGCTCCAGGGTCTTCGCATCCCGTTCGAATGTCATCACATCTACCAGAGCACGGTTACTCATCCCTGATACAGGGTGACTTGAGTAGCCCCCGACTCAGGCGTGGGGCGCCCGGCGACGGCAGTCTTCTCGCATGACCGCTCGCTACTGCTCTCTCGCGCAGCAGTCGGCCCCCGTTCTGGCACCGGGGCTGACCGCCGAGCGGCAGCGCGCGCTCATCGGCGGACGCCGTATGTGGGTGAACAACACCGTCCTGCACTACTGCTTCTTCGACGGGGGCGCCGACGCGTCAGTGATTCCCGTACCGGGTACCGGGGGGTCCCGAAGGGTGTCATGGGTCGGCGCGAAGGAGCAGCGGGACGTGGTGCGCGAGTGCTTCCAGGAGTGGCAGGACCTCGGCATCGGGGTGTCGTTCACCGAGGTCGCGGACCGCTCGGAAGCGGAGTTGCGGATCGGGTTCCAGCTGGGTGACGGTTCCTGGTCGACCGTGGGCAAGGACGCGCTCCAGGTCGGCCTGAACGAGCGGACCATGAACTTCGGCTGGGACCTGACCGTGCCCGGGGAGCGCGGGACGGCCCTGCACGAGATCGGGCACGCGCTCGGCATGCTGCACGAGCACCAGAGCCCCTTCGCCGGCCTTCACTGGGACGACGAGGCCGTGGTGGCGGACCTCGCGGGCCCGCCGAACTTCTGGAGCCGGGAGACGACGTTCTCCAACATCCTGCGCAAGCTGGACCCGGACGAGGTCAACGGCTCCGCCTGGGACCCACAGTCGATCATGCAGTACCCCTTCGAGGCGGGGCTCATCCTGGAGCCCGAGCAGTTCCGCGCGGGTCTGAACCCGCCCGGCACGCTCTCCCCCGCCGACAAGGAGTTCGTGCTGCGCTGGTATCCGCCGGCCGGACCCGCGCAGCCGCCCGCGCTCGAGCCGTTCCGATCGGCACCGATCGGTCTCGGACCGGGGGAACAGGCCGACTTCACCGTCGAGCCGCCGGAGACCCGCGAGTACACCGTGGGCGCCTTCGGTGACAGCGACACCGTCGTGGTGGTATTCGAGGAACGGGACGGCGAACCCCGCTACCTCACCGGCCAGGACGACGGAGGCACACCTGGCAACGCCACGATCAGGGCCCATCTCGTCAAGGGCCGCCGCTACTTCGTCCGTGTGCGCCTGTACTCCGCCTGGGGGTCGGGGGAAACCGCGGTGATGTGCTGGTAATCAGCACGGGTACGACCGCACACGGACGGACGGACCACTGTCCGGCGCCGGGGGAGCGGCCGGGAACATCGCCTTCGGGGGAGGGTGATGTTCCCGGCCGCGAGCGTCAAACCACTTACCTCAATGCTTACTTCACCCCTTGACGGAAGTGGTCCATACCTTTAGGTTCCGTGGGCATGTCAAGCCCCCACCCCCCGATCGTCTCCCTGGCGGCGCTCTCCCTGGCCGCCACTCTGCTCGGTACCCTCCCCACACCCGCGCACGCGGCGGCCGAGGCGCTGCCCACCGGATTCGCCACCGTGATGAACGCCGCGAGCGGCCGCTGCCTGGACGCCCGCGCGGCCGGGACCGCCAACGGCACGGCCGTGCAGCAGTACTCCTGCAACGGCACCACCGCCCAGCGCTGGAGCTTCACCGCGACGAGCGGCGGCTACGTCCGGATCAACAACGCCAACGACACGAGCCAGGTCGCGGACGTCGCCGACGTCTCCACGGCCGACAACGCCCCCGTCCATCTGTGGACCTACGGCGGCGGCGCCAACCAGCAGTGGCTGCCGGTCGACGAGGGCGGCGGCGCCTACCACTTCGTCAACCGGCACAGCGGCAAGTGCCTGGACGACCCCGGAGCCTCGACCGCCGACAGCGTCCAGTTCGTGCAGTACACCTGCAACGGCAGCGCGGCCCAGCGCTTCCAGGTCGTGCCGGTGACCCAGTCGACGGCCAACCCCGACCTCGGTCCGAACGTCGTCGTCTTCGACCCGTCGATGTCGTCCTCGACCATCCAGTCCCGGCTCGACACGATCTTCCAGCAGCAGGAGACCAACCAGTTCGGCTCGCAGCGGCACGCGGTGCTGTTCAAGCCGGGCGCCTACCACGCCGACGTCAACGTCGGCTTCTACACCCAGGTCGCGGGGCTCGGACTGTCCCCGGACGCGGTCACGATCAACGGCGCGGTGCACGCGGAGGCCGACTGGTTCCCGCCGCAGAACGCCACCCAGAACTTCTGGCGCGGCGCCGAGAACCTCTCGGTCAACCCGACCGGCGGCAACGACCGCTGGGCGGTGTCACAGGCCGCGGCCTACCGCCGGATGCATCTGCGCGGCAACCTCGCCCTGGACGACGGCGGCTGGGCCAGCGGCGGCCTGTTCGCCGACACCAAGGTCGACGGTCAGGTCAACTCCGGGACCCAGCAGCAGTGGCTGACCCGCAACTCCCAGCTCGGCAGCTGGACCGGCGCCAACTGGAACATGGTCTTCGTCGGCAGCCAGGGCGTCCCGGGCACCAGCTTCCCCAACCCGCCGTACACGACGGTGGCGCAGACCCCGGTCAGCCGGGAGAAGCCGTTCCTGTACGTCGACGGTGACGGCGCCTACAAGGTGTTCGTGCCGTCCCTGCGGTCCAACTCCACGGCGACCAGCTGGGCGGGCGGTACCGCCGCCGGCAGTTCGCTCTCCCTGGACTCCTTCTACGTCGTGAAGCCGGGCGCGACCGCCGCGGACATCAACGCGGCACTGGCGGCGGGCAAGAACCTCCTGGTCACCCCGGGTGTGTACCACCTGAACCAGACGCTCCAGGTGAACCGGGCCGACACGGTCGTCCTCGGTCTCGGGCTCGCCACGTTCATCCCGGACAACGGTGTCACCGCCCTGAAGGTGGCCGACGTCGACGGGGTGAAGGTCGCGGGCATCCTCTTCGACGCGGGCACCACCAACTCCCCCACCCTGATGGAGGTCGGCCCGGCGGGCTCGTCCGCCTCGCACGCGGCCAACCCGACCTCCCTGCACGACGTGTACTTCCGGGTCGGCGGCGCCGCCGTCGGCAAGGCGACCACCAGCCTCGTCGTCAACAGCGACCACGTGATCGGCGACCACACCTGGATCTGGCGCGGCGACCACGGCAGCGGCATCGGCTGGAACTCCAACACGGGCGACACCGGGCTGATCGTCAACGGCGACAACGTCACCATGTACGGCCTGTTCGTCGAGCACTACCAGAAGTACCAGACCATCTGGAACGGCAACGGCGGCCGGACGTACTTCTACCAGAACGAGATGCCCTACGACCCGCCCAGCCAGGCCGCCTGGATGAACGGCTCCACACAGGGCTACGCCGCCTACAAGGTCGCGAACAACGTCACCAGCCACCAGGCGTACGGCCTGGGCAGCTACTGCTACTTCAACGTCAACCCGAGCGTCACCGCCGAGCGCGCCATCGAGGCACCGAACAACCCGGGCGTCCGCTTCACCAGCATGGTGACCGTCTCCCTCGGCGGCACCGGCACCATCCGGCACGTCGTCAACGACCGCGGCGGGCCGTCCAACTCCACCACCAACGTGGCCAACCTGCCCAGCTACCCCTAGTACTGCAACGGTGCTTGCCGTGACTGGTGGCCAGGTTGGTCGTTGGTGTGTTCATGGGTGGGGACCTTGCTGATGTCAGGTTGTGGGCGGG
>NZ_JBSFOK010000038.1:0-91718 GCF_053587635.1 Streptomyces sp. NPDC003635
TCCGGCCGGCGTCCGGCCCGGCGGGGACGTCCGGCCCGGCGGGGACGTCCGGCCCGGCGGGGACGTCCGGCCCGGCGGGGGCGTCCGGCCCTGGGGACGCCCCGTGTGGGGGCGGCTGGTGCGCCTGGGGGCTGGCCGACCCCCCGAACGGCCCAGTGACGGTGGGCCGGGCAAGCGCGGGCCCGTTACGGATGTGACCGTGGTGGAACGGATGTGTGCGCTGACGGATGCGAGAAGGCAGGAGGCGCAATGCCCAGGGGCCTGACCAAGGACGGATCTGCGGACGCGGTCCCCGCGACCGGCGAGGAGTTGCCGCCGGATCTCTCCTCGAGCGACTTCGAGCGGCTGAGTGCCGTCGCCGATGCCGTTCTCTACGAGGGCTACCTGCTCTACCCCTACCGCCGTTCCTCGGCCAAGAACCGCGTCAGGTGGCAGTTCGGCGTGCTCTTCCCCCTCGAGTGGGTGGAGGCCTCCGGCCCGGCCGTCCCGGGCGTGTCCGGCTCCGCGGACTCCTGGTACCAGCGGACCGAGTGCCTGCTGCGCGTGCGCCGGCCCGGCGCGGTCGTACGGGTGCGGGTGCGCTACCTCCAGATGCAGCACAAGCAGGTGGAGGAGGCCACCGCGGACGGCGGCCTCCGTGCCGTCGCGTCGCTGCGGACGGACGACGGCACGACGCATCTGACCTTCGACGAGGCGGTGCCGCGCGAGGTCGAGGTCGCCGTCCGGCTGGACGACCTCCTCCAAGGTGAGCACACGGTCGCCGTCGGCTCGGTGGCCGGCACGGACATCGAGCAGCTGCCCGGCCGCACCGGACGGCTCGTGCGCCGCCGCGAGGAGGTGAGCGCGCACACCACGCTCGTGGCCGAACATCTCTTCGAGGATGTGTGCCGGATCCGAGTGCGCACCGCCCACACCGGACCCGCGCCCGATCCGCGGCTACCGCGCGACGAGGCCCTGCGCGGCGCACTCATCGCCACGCACACCCTCCTCGCGGGCGACGGCGTGGACTTCGTCTCGCTGATCGACCCGCCCGCGGACCTGATCGAGCACACCCGCGCCTGCCGCAACGAGTTCACCTTCCCCGTGCTCGGCGGCGAACCCCCCGCGGAAGGGACGGACGCCGGCGGCACCAGCCCCCTCCTGCTCTCCGCGCCGATCATCCTCCCCGACCACCCCCAGGTGGCGCCGGAGAGCCCCGGCGACCTGCACGACGCCGGGGAGATCGACGAGATCCTCACACTGCGCACGATGCTGCTGACCGACGAGGAGAAGCTCGAAGCCCGCGCTACCGACCCCCGGGCCGCCGCCATCCTCGACCGGGTCGACAGCATGCCTCAGGAAGTCTTCGCCCGGCTGCACGGAGCCGTCCGCTCGCTGAAGCCGGCCGCGGCCGAACGGCCCACCTGGTGGCAGGAGGGCGCCGACTCCGGGCTCTCCCCGACCACCGACACCGTGCTCGTCGACGGCGTGTCCGTCGCCGCGGGCAGCCGGGTACGGCTGCGTCCCAGGGGCCGGGGCGCCGACGCCCAGGACATGTTCCTGGTCGGCCGGACCGCCCAGGTCGCCGCGGTGCTCCACGACGTGGACGGCAGCATGCACCTCGCCGTCACGCTCGACGACGACCCCGCGGCCGAACTGCACTCCTGGTACGGCCGCTTCCACTACTTCCGCCCCGACGAACTCGAGCCGCTCACGTCCGCCGACGCAGCGGCCCCCGGCGCGCCGCGGATCGACTCCCCCACCCCCCACAGCGGAGGCCGATGACATGACGACGAACAGTGGCACCACCGAGGTCAGCGGCGAACCCAGCCGCGGCGAGGACCGGCAGGGCTTCGACGAGATCCACATCCTCTGGATCTCCGAGGGCATGAGCTGCGACGGCGACACCGTCTCCCTCACCGCCGCCGACCAGCCCTCCATCGAGGACCTGGTGCTCGGGCTGATCCCGGGCCTGCCGAAGGTGAACCTGGTCAACAAAGTGCTCTCCCCCAGCCTGGGCGGCGAGGACTTCCTCGCTCCCTACCGGGCGGCGGCACGCGGCGACCTGGCCCCCTTCATCCTCGTCATCGAAGGCTCGATCCCGAACCAGAACGTCATCGAGGGCGACGGCTACTGGACGTCCTTCGGCAACGACCCGGAGACCGGTGAGCCGCAGACCCTGAACTCGTGGATCGACCAACTGGCCCCCAAGGCCTGGGCGGTGGTGGCCGCGGGCACCTGCGCCACCTTCGGCGGCATTCACGCCATGGCCGGCAACCCGACCGGCTGCATGGGTCTCGCGGACTACCTGGGTTGGGACTTCAGGTCCCAGGGCGGCCTGCCCGTGGTGAACGTGCCGGGCTGCCCGATCCAGCCCGAGAACTTCATGGAGACCCTCGTCTGGGTGCTCTACCACGCGGCCGGCTCCGCTCCCCCGCCGCCGCTGGACCACATGCTGCGTCCCCAGTGGCTGTTCGGGAAGACCGTCCACGAAGGCTGCGACCGCGGTTCGTACTACGAGCAGGCGAGCTTCGCCCGGGACTACAACTCCCCCAAGTGCCTCGTCAAGACGGGCTGCTGGGGTCCGGTCGTCAACTGCAACGTACCCAAACGGGGCTGGATGGCCGGGATCGGCGGCTGCCCGAACGTCGGCGGCATCTGCATCGGCTGCACGATGCCGGGCTTCCCCGACGCGTTCATGCCGTTCATGGACGAGCCGCCCGGCGGCACGCTGTCGTCGCTCGCCATCAAGCCGTACGGCGCCGTCATCCGCCGGCTGCGCGGCGTCACCAACGAGCTGGTCAACCACGAACCCCGGTGGCGCCACAACAAGAAGAAGCTGACCAGCGGTTACAACCCGCACTGGCGGCCCTGACCCGGCGCGACCGGCACCCCACCCACGGACCTTGAGGAACACCGACAGCGAGGGGCAACACCAGCGATGACCACAACCGAGGCCCGGCCAACAAACCGCAAGCCGCCGCAGATCGTGGACATGTCCTGGGATCCGATCACCCGGATCATCGGAAACCTGGGCATCTACACGAAGATCGACTTCGCCAACCGGGAAGTCGTGGAGTGCCACAGCACCTCGTCGCTCTTCCGCGGCTACTCGGTGTTCATGAAGGGCAAGGACCCGCGGGACGCCGGCTTCATCACCTCCCGCATCTGCGGGATCTGCGGGGACAACCACACCACCTGCTCCGACTACGCCCAGCAGATGGCCTACGGAGTCAAGCCTCCCCGGCTGGCCGAGCACATCGTCAACCTCGGCGAGGCAGCCGAGTACATGTTCGACCACACGATCTTCCAGGACAACCTGGTGTTCGTGGACTTCTGCGAGGCGATGGTCAAGGCCACCAACCCCGGTGTGCTGGCCCGCGCCGAACGCACCGACGCGCCCCGCGGGGACATTCACGGCTACCGCACGATCGCCGACATCATGAAGGCCTTCAACCCGTTCGAGGGCGAGGTCTACAAGGAAGCGCTGAAGGTCAGCCGGGTCACCCGCGAGATGTTCTGCCTGATGGAGGGGCGCCATGTGCACCCCTCCACGCTCTACCCCGGCGGCGTCGGCACGCTCCCGCAGCCCACGGTGTTCACCGACTACCTCAGCCGGCTCATGCGGGTCATCGACTTCGTCAAGAAGGCCGTCGCCATGAACGACGACGTCTTCGACTTCTTCTACGAGGCGCTGCCCGGCTACGAGGAGGTCGGCCGCCGGCGCATCCTGCTGGGCTGCTGGGGCGCCTTCCAGGACCCGGACGTCGTCGACTACCGCTACGAGAACATGAACCACTGGGGCAAGGCGATGTACGTCACCCCGGGCATCGTCGTCGACGGCGAACTGGTCACCAACAACCTCGTCGACATCAACCTCGGCCTGCGCATCATGCTGGGCAGCTCCTACTACGAGGACTGGGTCAACGAGCAGCCCTTCGTCACCCACGACCCCCTCGGCAACCCGGTCGACATGCGCCACCCGTGGAACCAGACGACGGTCCCGGTGCCGCAGAAGCGGAACTTCGACGAGAAGTACAGCTGGGTGATGAGCCCCCGCTGGCACGACGGACGCACCGGTGAGCACCTCGCCCTGGACACCGGCGGCGGCCCGCTGGCCCGGCTGTGGTCCACCGCGCTGAGCGGCCTGGTCGACACCCCCTACATCAAGGCCACCGGCAACAGCGTGCGCATCTCCCTGCCCAAGGGCGAGTCCCTCCCGGAGACGACCCTGGAATGGAAGATCCCGCAGTGGAGCAACACCATCGAGCGGGACCGCGCCCGGCCGTACTTCGTCGCCTACGCGGCCGCCATGGCCCTTCAGTTCCTCGAAGAGGCCATGGGTCTGGTGCGGGCCGGTGACACCAAGGTGTTCGAGAACTTCGAGGTGCCCGACGAGGCGATCGGCTGCGGCTTCCACGAGGCGGTGCGCGGTGTGCTCTCCCACCATCTGGTGATCAAGGACAAGAAGATCGCCAACTACCACCCGTACCCTCCCACCCCGTGGAACGCCAGCCCTCGCGACAAGTTCGGCACCCCCGGCCCCTACGAGGACGCCGTCCAGGGGCAGCCCATCTTCGAGGAGAACGGGCCGGACGACTTCAAGGGCGTCGACATCATGCGCACCGTCCGCAGCTTCGACCCCTGTCTGCCGTGCGGGGTGCACATGTACGTCGGCAAGGGCAAGACGCTCACGACGCTGCACTCGCCGACGTACGGGGCCAACCATGGCTGAGCCGCAGGCCCCGGCCGAGCGGCTGGCCGACCCGGACGTGGAGGCCCGGCTGGCCCGGCTCGACCAACTGCTGGAAGGGCTCGCCTCCGCCCCCGGCCCCGCCAACCGCTCCGCCCTCGAGACGGTGGGGCTCCTGACGGAGGTCTACGGCGAGGCACTGGCCCGGGTCATGGACCGGGCCGACGGACCGCTGGCCGAACGCCTCGCCGACGACGAGCTGCTGGGACATCTGCTGGTGCTGCACTCCATCCACCCGGAGCCGCTCGAGCGCCGGGCGGAGCGCGCGGTCGAGCGGCTGCGCCCCGCTGTACAGGAACGCGGCGGCGACGTGGAGTGGGCCGGCGTCGAGGCCGGTGTGGGCCGGGTCCGGCTGACGGCCGGGGGCGGTTGTGGCTCCGGGTGCGGTACGGGCACGGGCGACGTGACCGCCGTGGTCCGGGAGGCCGTGCTCGCCGTCGCGCCGGAGCTCACCTCCGTGGAACCGGTCGAGGTCACGGCCCCCGCGTTCGTCCCGCTGACCACGCTCACCCACCGGGGCGCCCCATGACCACGGACGGAGCCCTGGCCCGCCTCATCCGCTCCTCGGCCGATCGCACGGCGACGGCAGAGGCGGAGCGGTGCGACCTGTGCGCCGCGCCGGTGCCCGACGAGCACGCCCATCTGTACGACACCTCCGAGGAGCAGCCGGTCTGTGCCTGTGGCGCCTGTTCGGTGCTGTTCGCCGACGACGGCGCGGGCGAGGGCCGCTACCGGCTCGTCCCCCGCAGGCGGATCAGGCTCCCCAAGGTGGACACTGAGGTCCTGGGCGTACCCGTCGGCCTGGTGTTCTTCGTGCCCCGCGCCGACGGCACGGTCACCGCGGAGGGCCCGAGCCCGGCCGGGGCCATGCGATGGGAGGTGGACGCGGCCGCCTGGCGACGCCTGGCCAGGGACCGGCCGGAACTCGCCTCTTTGGAGCCTGACGTGGAGGCACTGCTCGTGAACACCGTGCACGGCCTCGACCACCACTGGATCGTGCCGGTCGACGACTGCTTCCGCATGGTCGCCGTCGTCCGCCGGGAATGGCGGGGCCTGTCCGGCGGTGGCCGGGTCTGGCCGGCCGTCGAGCGGTTCTTCGAGGACCTCACCGAGCGGCCATGACCGCCGCACCCCGCGGCGCGGCGGCGAGAAGGAGGAAGGAACACCTCATGGGCAGCATCAGGGTCGGCCGACCCCACACCAAGCCCGACGCCACCGGGCACGTGCCCGGCATGCATCAGGGCAACCGGGGCCCGTACACGCACCAGACCGGGCACCACAAGGACGGCACCGCGGACGCGCGCCGCTCCACCGGGATCCACTGGAAGCGGCACGACGCCCTGCTCGACGTCATGCCGAACATCCCGCCGGGATGACGAACGACAGGGAGTCGCCGTGATGAAGGTCCAACGAGCACAGAACAAAAGAGCCATGGCATCGGGACACCGCGTGCTGATGGCCGAGGCCGTCCTGGCGGGCGCGGTGGCACTGGCGCTCCTGGTCAGTGAGTTCCCGAGCCTGCGCCGCGAGGTGCGGATCTGGCGGATGGCCGGCGGGCTCCGCGCGCGCCGCCGCTATCCGTGAGCCGGGCGTGCACGAGCTCTCGATCGCGACCGCGATCATCGAGCAGGCCGGCGAGCGCGCCCGGGCCGACGGCACGGACGAGGTCTCGGCGGTCACCGTCCGGGTGGGCGAGCTGGCCGGGGTCGTCCCCGACGCGCTGAGCTTCGCCTTCGAGGTGGCGCGCGACGGCACCGCCCTCGCCGCGGCCCAACTGGTGGTGGAGCAGGTCCCCGCTCAGGCCTACTGCGGCCCGTGCGCCGAGGAGTTCGCGGTGGGCATGCCACCGTTCTTCTGGTGCCCGCGCTGCGACCGGCCCTCGACCGAACTGCGCAGCGGCCGGGAGTTGGAGATCACCGGCGTCCACTGACGGACCGGGCCCCCGCGACGGCGTGTCGCGGGGGCCCGGTGCGTGCGGTCAGCAGATGCGGGGCAGTTGCTCGCCCAGTGGCAGGTCGACCACCCGGGTACCGCCGAGGCCGGTCGCGACCACCACCATGCCGGGATGCTCGGCGACGCATTCCCCGATGAGCGTGGCGCCGGCGCCCTGCGGGTGGGCGCGCATCGCCGCGAGGACCTCCTCGGCCGCCGACGGGGGCACGAAGGCGACCAGCCGCCCCTCGTTGGCCACGTAGAGGGGATCGAGGCCCAGGAACCCGCAGGCGTTGGCGACGGCGTCCGGCACCGGGATCGCACGCTCGCGCAGCCGCACACCCGTGCCGGAGGCGCGGGCGATCTCGTTGAGGGACGCCGCCAGTCCGCCGCGCGTGGGATCGCGCAGGACATGGATGTCGGGGGTGACCGACAGCATCGCCGCCACCAGGTCGGCCAGCGGCGCGGTGTCGCTGGCGATCTCGACGCCGAACTCCAGTCCCTCCCGGACGCTCATGATCGCCACCCCGTGCAGGCCGATCGGCCCGCTGACGATGACGGCGTCGCCGGGCCGGGCGTGCTGCGGCCTGATGTCCACTCCGGCGGGGACGAGCCCCACCCCGGACGTGGTGACGTACACGCCGTCGCCGTGCCCGGACTCCACCACCTTGGTGTCCCCTGTGGCCACCACGACCCCCGCCGCCTCGGCCGCCGCGCCCATGGCCCGCGCGATCCGCTCCACGACGGTCAGCTCCACGCCCTCCTCCAGGACGAAGGCCGCGGACAGGAAGGCGGGCCGGGCTCCGCTCATCGCCAGGTCGTTGACGGTGCCGTTGACCGCGAGGTCGCCCAGGCTGCCGCCGGGGAAGAACAGCGGCCGCACCACGTACGCGTCGGTGGAGAACGCGAGCCGGGCCCCGCCCAGTTCGAGGACGGCGGAGTCGGCGAGCGCGGCCAGGGTGGCGTTGCCGTAGGCCGGGGTGAACACCTGCTCCATCAGCTCGGCGGACAGGGCACCGCCTCCGCCGTGCCCCATCACCACCACGGGCTGGTCGCGCAGCGGGGCCGGACAGGTCCAGTCGGCCGGATCGACGGTCGGTTCGACGAGGTCAGACAACGGGGTTCATCTCCTCGCGGACGGCCGGGGCGGCCTGCGGCGCCGGGCCGTTCATCCGGCGGTAGAGGTAGTAGGCCGCACAGGCACCCTCGCTGGAGACCATGGTCGCGCCGAGCGGGGAGCGCGGGGTGCAGGTGGTGCCGAACGCGGCACACTCGGTCGGCTTGATCAGCCCCTGGAGCACCTCGCCGCTGCGGCACTCGGCGGGCTCCTCGGTGCGGATGCCGGCGACGTCGAAGCGGTGCTCGGCGTCGTAGGCGCGGAACGCCTCGGTCAGCCGCCAGCCGCTGCGGGGGATGGGCCCGATGCCGCGCCAGTTCCGGTCGGTCACCTCGAACACCTCCTCGATCATGCGTACGGCGGCCGGGTTGCCCTCCTCGCGCACGGCACGGGCGTAGGCGTTCTCCACCCGGTGCTCACCTCGCTCCAGCTGGCGCACCGCCCGGCGGATGCCCTCGAGGATGTCCAGCGGTTCGAAGCCGGTCACCACGAGCGGTACCCGGAAGCGCTCGGCGAGCTGCGGGTACTCGGCCATGCCCATCACGCTGCACACGTGTCCGGCGGCGAGGAAGCCCTGCACCCGGCAGGCCGGGGCCGTCATGATGGCCTCGATCGCGGGTGGAACCCGCACATGGGAGACCAGCAGGCTGAAGTTGGTCAGGCCCAGGCGGCGGGCCTGGTGCACGGCCATGGCGTTGGCGGGGGCCGTCGTCTCGAAGCCGATGGCGAAGAAGACCACCTCCCGGTCCGGGTTCCGGCGGGCCAGTTCCAGGGCGTCGAGCGGTGAGTAGACCACGCGTACGTCACCGCCCTCGCCCTTGACCCGGAACAGGTCGCGGTCGGTGCCCGGTACCCGGAGCATGTCGCCGAAGGAGCAGAAGATCACCCCGGGGCGGGCGGCGATCTCCAGGGCCTTGTCGATGACGTCCAGCGGGGTGACACAGACCGGGCAGCCGGGCCCGTGGATCAACTCCACCTGCTCGGGCAGCAGTTGGTCGATGCCGTGCCGGATGATGGAGTGGGTCTGCCCGCCGCACACCTCCATCAGGGCCCAGGGGCGGGTGGCGGTGGCGCGGATCTCGTCCAGCAGGTGCCGCGCCAGGTCGGGGTCGTTGAACTCGTCGATGTACTTCACCGGGCCTCGCTCTCTCGGGTCTCCTCGGGCACCGCGGCGACCCCCGCGTCCCGGGCCGCCTGCTCCCAGGCGTCGCCGAACTCCTCCTCCAGCAGCCCCAGTTCCTCGAAGAGCTTCAGGGAGGCCAACGCCGACTCCTCGTCCAGGCGCTGGAGGGCGAACCCGACGTGCACGATGACGTACTCACCGACCCGCACCTCGGGGACGTATTCCAGGCACGCTTCCTTCTGCACGCCGCCGAAGTCGATCAGCCCGGTGAGCGGATCGGCTCCGGCATCGATGGACACGACCTTGCCGGGCACTGCCAAACACATGGTCACTCCGTTCGTCGTCGGTGTGCCGCGACCGCCAGCTGGCCGAGGGCCAACCCGCCGTCGTTCGGCGGGACTTCGCCGTGCCCGAGCACCGCGAAGCCGTCGTCGGCCAGCAGCGTCGCGCACTCCAGTTCCAGCAGCGCGTTGGCGAAGACGCCGCCGCTGAGGGCGACGGCCGTGAGCCCGGTGGACCCACGCGCTCGTCGGCAGATCTCCAGCACGGCGCGCGCGACACCGCGGTGGAAGCGTGCGGCGATCAGCGGCGCCGGGGTGCCCCGGCGCAGATCGGCGAGGATCGAGCCGAGCAGCGGTGCCGGGTCGAACCCCTGGGGCCCGGTCCCGAAGGGGTACGCCGTACGGTCGTCGCCCCAGGCGGAGGCCGCCGCGGCTTCCAGCTCCACCGCGGCCTGGGCCTCGTATCCCGCGCGGTGGCACACGCCCGCCAGGGAGGCGACGGCGTCGAAGAGCCGCCCCATGCTGGAGGTCGGCACGCAGGCCAGCTGACGCGTCAACTGCCTCTTCAGCAGCGTCAGTTCATCGGGTGCGCAGGCGGTGACGCTGGGCAGGTCCGGGTCCCAGGGCAGGCCGGCCGCCCACAGCCGGGCCAGCGCCAGACGGCAGGGGTTGGCCACCCCCGTGTCCCCGCCTGGGAGAGGGGCCGGGGTCAGGTGGCCGAAGCGCCGGTAGCCGCGGTAGTCGGCTAGCAGGACCTCGCCGCCCCAGACGGTGCCGTCGTCGCCGTAGCCGGTGCCGTCGAAGGCGACGCCGATCACGGGGGTGGTGCCGTCGAGCCCGTGCTCGGCCATCGTGGAGGCGACGTGCGCGTGGTGGTGCTGGACGAGGACGGGCCGCGGCTCGGGCAGCCCCGAGGCGCGCCGACGCGCCCAGCGTGCCGAGTGGTACCCGGGGTGCCGGTCGGCGGCGACGCGTTCGGGGCTCACGCCGGTCAGGCGCCGCAGGTGCGTCTCGGCCCGCCGCGCGGCCTCCAGGGTGGTCAGCTCCCCCATGTCGCCGATGTGCGGGCCGAACCAGGCCTGGTCGCCCTCGCCGAGGCAGAGCGCGTTCTTCAGGTCGCCGCCCACCGCGAGCGTGGGGCGCAGCGAGAACGGCAGGGTCAGCGGCCGGGGCACGTAGCCTCGGGAGCGGCGCAGCACCTGTTCGGTGCCGTCGGGGCGTACCCGCAGCAGGGAGTCGTCGCACGGCGAGGCGATGGGGCGGTCGTGGGCGAGCCAGGCGTCGGCCAGCCCGGCGAGCCTGGTCAGGGCTTCCTCGTCGTCCGTGACGATCGGCTCCCCGGAGCGGTTGCCGCTCGTCATGACCAGCGCTCGCGGGCCGGGCGGGTCGCCGGGCAGCCCGAACAGCAGGGAGTGCACCGGGGTGTAGGGCAACATCACGCCGAGGTGCGGACTGCCGGGGCAGACGCCCGGGGCGAGGTTCGACGGGCGGGGGCGGAGCAGGACGATCGGGCGCCGGGGCCCGGTGAGGGCGGCGCGTTCGGCGGCGGAGATCTCGGCCAGCCGTTCGGCGTCGGCGAGCTCGGCGCACATCACCGCGAAGGGCTTGCCGCCGCGGGCCTTGCGGGCGCGCAGTTCGTCCACGGCCCGTGCGTCGCCGGCGTCGCACGCCAGGTGATAGCCGCCGAGGCCCTTCACCGCGAGGATCCGGCCGGCGGCCAGCAGCGCCCGGGCCGCCGTCATCGCGTCGGCGCCCTCGGCCGGGCGGATGCCGCTGCCGGGCGCGGGCAGCAGGCGCAGCCGGGGACCGCAGTCCGGGCAGGCGACGGGCTGGGCGTGGAACCGGCGGTCGCCGGGATCGCCGTACTCCTGGGCGCAGGCGGTGCACAGGGGGAAGCCGGACATCGTCGTGAGCGGGCGGTCGTACGGCATCCCGGTGGCGATGGTGAAGCGGGGTCCGCAGTGGGTGCAGGTGACGAAGGGGTGGCGGTGCCGGCGGTCGGCCGGCTCGGCCAGCTCGCGCAGGCAGTCGGCACAGGGCGCGGTGTCGGGCGGGAGGTGGGTGCGGCCCGGAGACTGCTCGGTGGCGCGGATCGTGAAGGCGTCGTCGGCGCCCGTGGCGGGCACGTCCTCGACGCCGAGGCCGGTGACTGCGGCCAGCGGCGGCGGCTCGGCGGCCAGCCGGTCGCAGAAGCGGCCCACGCCGTCGGGTGGGCCCTCCACCTCGATGAGCACGCCGTACGCGGTGTTGCTGACGAATCCGGACAGCATCAGGTCGCGGGCCAGCCGGTGCACGTACGGGCGGAAGCCCACGCCCTGCACGGTGCCGCGCACGACGACGCGGCGGCGTACCGCCGGGGTGGCGGGCGCGGTCACGAGACCCGGCCGGCCGGGACGCCGGAGTCCTCGTGCACGTGGCCGTGCGGGTGCGGCGCCAGGGGCGGCCGGTGGACCGGTGCCCCGTCCCGCACGGCGAGCACGCGTTCCAGGACGGTGTCGACGCCCTCGCCGGTGCGCGCGCACGACCGTACGATCTCCACCCCGGGGTTGACCTGCCGCACCTCGGCGCCGAAGGCCGCCTCGTCGAAGCCGGCGGGTTCGGCCAGGTCCGTCTTGGTGAGCACCACCAGGTGGGCGGAGCCGAAGGCGGTGGGGTACTTGAGGGGCTTGTCCTCTCCCTCGGTCACCGCCATGAGCACGATGCGCAGGCTCTCGCCGAGATCGTAGGAGGCGGGGCAGACGAGGTTGCCCACGTTCTCCACGAAGAGCAGCGCGGTGTCCTGGGGCAGCCAGTCCTCCACGTGCCGGCGCAGCTGCCGGGCCTCCAGATGGCACAGTCCGTCGGTCAGCAGCTGCTTGACCGGGGCCCCGGAGCGGGCGAGGCGGCGGGCGTCGTTCTCGGTGGCCAGGTCCGCGGTGAGCGCGGCCACCGGGACGCCCCGCTCCACCGCGCGCGCCAGCACGCGGCCCAGCAGTTCCGTCTTGCCGCTGCCCGGGCTGGACAGCAGGTTGACCACGCTCACCCGGCGCCGGTCCAGGTCGGCGCGCAGACGCGCGGCCAGGCCGTCGTTCTTGGCCAGGACGGCCTGGACGGCGTGCGTGACGTCCTCGGACTCGCACATGGGGGCAGCTCCTCACGATGGACACGCGGATGAACCGGGACGCGGGGGGCGTCCCGGTCATCGATCCTCGACGCCGCGGGCCTACGGAGCGGCGAGCCCGGCCGCGGACGGGTTCGCGGATTCCTCCGGGCGGCTCAACCGAGGTGTGGCCGCGGGATCGGCGAGAAGCGCGGGAACCAGGGCGTGCAGGGCCTCGACGGCTCGTTCGACCGCGTCCGCCACCGGCGCGCTGATGCCGGGGACGATGCCCTCGTCCTCGCGCGGCCGCGCCTGGGGTTCGCAGGCCAGCACGAGGACCCGCGGCAGCGGTCCGTCCCCGAGGTGGGCGGCCAGGGCCAGGACCTTCGCCGGGTCCATTCCGTGCGCCTCGGGCGGCGCCGCGGCGTGGGGGCCGTCGGGCAGCTCCGGCTCGATCAGGGACAGGGTGCCGGGCGGATGGCCCCGCTCGGCCGCGTCGACCAGGACGGCGACGTCGTAGCCCTCCAGGAGGGTGTAGGCGAGGTCCAGCCCTCGGATGCCGAAGTCCCGCGCCCGCACCCCGGGCGGCAGCGGGCGCCGCTCCAGGGCGCGCAGGACCTCGGGGCCGAAGGCGTCGTCCGCGAGGAAGATGTTGCCGACCCCCGCGACCAGCAGCCGCGCACCGGGGCGGGTCATCCCGCGCCCTCGCTCAGCGGCCGGGCGGATCCGCCCGGCTGCTTTCTGACGAAGGCGGACCGCAGGGCGTGGTAGGGGGCCCGCGCGTCGAAGAAGACGGCGCGCATCCGGGCGAGTTCGGCGCGCCGGTGGTCCGCGAGGGGCCGCCGGGCCTCGTCGGCCTTGCGTGTCTCGGCTTTCGCGGCGACGCGCCGCGCGAGGTCGGGGGCGGCGGCGAGGGCCGCGGCCCCGCATTCGGTCTCGGCGGCGAAGTCCCGGGCCGCGACGGGCACGAGCCGGTCCACCAGCCCGAGGCGCGCCGCGGTGGCGGCGCTCACCGGCAGCGCCTCGCTCGTCAGCCGCCGGGCCGTGTCCGCGCCGACGCGGCGGGGCAGCGTGTAGGTCCAGTACTCCGAGCCGTACAGGCCCATCCTGCGGTAGTGCGGGTTGAGGACGGCGCCCGCGCGGCACCACACCTCGTCGGCGGCCAGGGCGAGCATGAGGCCGCCGGCCGCCGCGTTGCCGCCGAGCGCGGCCACCACCAGCCGGTCGGTGGTGCGCAGCACCGCCTCGACCAGGTCGTCGATCGCGTTGAGGTTCGCCCAGGACTCACCGGCCGGGTCGGCGGCCGCCTCGATGACGTTCAGATGGATGCCGTTGCCGAAGAAGTCCCGCGCCCCGCCGAGGACGAGTACCGAGGTGGGGCGGGTGAGGGCGTGCCGGTAGGCGGCGAGCAGCCTGCGGCACTGGCCGGTGCTCATGGCCCCGCCCGGGAAGGAGAAGGTCAGGAAGCCGGTGTCGCCGCGCTGCCGGTAGCGGATGTCGGTCCAGGTCCGCCGGTCCGGGGGCAGTTCGAGCGGGGCGGGGTCCTCCGGCAGCGGGGCACGGCCGCTCGGGCTCGCGACCGTGAAGGAGGCGAGCACGTCGGCCGCGGGGCGGCGGAACGGTGAAGGGTCACCGGAGTTCTTGCGGGGGCGCAGTTCGGGGATCCACACCGCGCCGTCGCGGGTGGCCCGGCAGACCGCCCCCGCCCGGGTGGCGAGCAGTTCCCCGGGCCGTCCGCGCAGCCGGTCCTCGGGGTGTCCGCCGTGCAGGAACACCTCCCGGCCGAGGATCTCGTCCAGGACGCCGGGCTGCGAGTCACCGCCGCGCAGGGTGCGCAGCACGGCCTCGGTGCCGTCCCTCTCCCAGTCGATCCTCCGTTGCTCCTGCCGGAAGGGGTCACGCCACACCACGCTGACCGCGGGATCGCTCTGCGGGCGCGGCTTGAACGAACCCTCGGCGTAGCGCCGTACGGCCGTGCGGACGGCGGCCGAGGCGGCGTCGGCGACCTCGCCCCGGTACAGGTCGCTCTTGCCCACCGGCGGCACCGGGAACGACTCGGCCGCCCAGACGGGGCCGGCGTCCATCGCGGCCTCGGCCTGGAGCACCGTCACTCCCCAGCGGGGCGCCGCCTCGGCGATCGCCCAGTCCAGGGAGGACGGGCCGCGGTCGCCGGGCGGACCGGGGTGGACGACGAGGCAGGTGTGCTCCCGCCACACGTCCTCCGGCAGCGCCGTCCTCAGCATCGGAGCGATGATCAGCTCCGGGCGCACCTCGCGGACAGCGGCACGGACCGCGTCGGGGCCGTGCGAGGCGAGCACGACGTCCACCCGGTGCCCGAGGTCGGACAGTTCGGCGTACACACGCTGGGACAGGCTGTTGAACGCGCTGGCGACGAGCAAGATGTCCATATTGCCGGATGCTCGCCGGTTTCCGCGGGGCTGGGAAGGATAGCCACGGCGTTTCGCAGCCCCGTGTCGGCCCACTTCCTCCATCCGGATCCCGCGGGCACCTCAGCCGCGCAGCAGCCGCCGTGCGGTCAGGGCCAGACTGATCTCCACCACGTCCAGCGGCCGGGCCAGCGAGCGGCCCGTCAGCTGCTCGCAGCGGCGCAGCCGGTTGAGGACGGTGTTGCGGTGGCAGTACAGCCGCTCCCCCGCCCGCTGGGCGGAGCCGTCGCACGACAGCCACGCGGACAGGGTGTCCAGGAGGACCTCCCGGTCGGCCGGTTCCAGCCGCAGCAGCGGCCCCAGCACCTGGTCCGCGAGGGTCGCGCCGAGTTCGGGGCACGAGACGACCAGGGCCTCGGGGAGGTGTTCCGTCAGGCGGATCTTGCCGCCCTGGGGCGGACAGATGCTCAGGGCGAGGTCCGCGAGGCGGCGGGCGTCGCCCACCGCGGCCAGGCCCGTGACCACGTTGCCCACGCCCACCTTGGTGCCGGGCGGCGTGTCCAGGGCCTCCAGCGGGCCGTCCTCGCCCTCCGGATCCTCGTCGCCGACCAGGACTATGCCGTAGTCCACTTCCACTCCTGTGTGCCAGTGCACGTGCGTGCCGGGCGGTACGGCGGCGGCGCGGGCGCCCGAGGGGCCCGCCGGCCGTCCGCCGGTGACCGCGACGACCACGTACCGGCCGTGTTCCGGCAGGCCCAGTCCGTCGGCGGTCTCGGGCAGGTCGGCGATGCGGCTGGTGCCGTCGAGAAGGGCGGCCGCGAGCAGCCGTACCCGGTTCTCGCGCCGCCAGGCCAGTTGCCGCTCGGCCTGCCGGTAGGCGTCCGCCACGAGGGTGCAGTGCTCGTCGACGAAGTTCCATACGTCGGTGGCCACATGGACCAGCAGCCGTACGTCCTCGGGTGCCGTCCGGGAGGTCTCCTCCACCAGCCGCTGCCACACCAGTGACCCGCCGAGGCGGAACGCGTGCAGCAGGGCGTCCAGCGGCACGCCCTGCTCCGCGCGCCGCACGCCGATCTGCCAGGAGCAGCGGCGTGCCGCGTCCCGGTTGCCGCGCGGGTCGAGCAGCGACAGCACACTGTGCCGCAGGGAGCGGTTCACCTCCTGCCAGGTGCCCGCGTAGTCGTTCTCCACGGCGGTCCGGTAGGCGGTCTCCTGCTCCTGGACGACGGCCACCAGCCGGTCGGTGAGGTCGGCCAGGTCGTCGAGCAGCACCCGCGCGGCCCGGTGCAGGACCCGCAGCGCGTCGGCGTCGATCAGCGACCGCCCGCGCCCGGGCCGCCTCTGCGGAACGGGCACCGGCCCGGTGCGGATCATCGCGCGTGCCCTCACGGCAGGTTGCATCGCGGTCCTCCCTCGGACTCCCGGCGGTGCGCCCGCACCGGGAGACTCATCGGTGTCCGGTCGGCCGTGTCGCCGGCGTAGCCCGTACGGCGGGGGCCGCCCGACTCGTCCTGCCCCGAAGGATGACATACCAACCGGTCGGTCCCTAGGGTCGTGCACCGCTCTTTTTCCTCCCGCCTCTCACAGAACCGCACGTCGGCCGTCACCGGCCCTGCTGATCGACCATGCGGGCCAGCTCCATCCGGGACCGCACACCGAGCGTGGCGAAGACATTGCGCAGGTGGTAGTCGACCGTGCGGGTGCTGACGGCGAGGCGCAGGGCGACCTCCCGGTTGGTGGCGCCCTCGGCGACATGGCGGGCGATCCGCAGTTGCTGCGGTGTCAGCCGGGCCAGCTCCCCGCCCGCGCCCTCGAAGCCGGCGGCCCCGTTGGCCCGCAGCTCCGCGCGCGTCTGCTCCGCCCACGCCCCCGCCCCGCACCGCTCGAACCCCACCAGCGCGGCCCCCAGCCGCACCCGCGCCTCCCGCAGCCGCCGCCGGCGCCGTAGCCATTTGCCGTGCAGCAGTTCGGTCCGGGCCCGTTCGAAGTCCCCGCCCGCCACGTCGTGCAGGGCCAGCGCCCGCAGATACAGCTCGTCCGCCCGCTCCCCGGGGGCCAGCAGCGCACGGCAGCGGGCGAGCTGGGCGGGGGCGTGCGGATCGGCACCGAACGCCGCCCACCGCGCGAAGTCCTCCACGACGGCCCGCGCGTCGTCCGGCCGGTCGGCGAGCAGCGCCGCCTCCACGAAGCAGGGCACCATGAGCATCCAGACCGCGAAGTGTCCGCGCCGCACGCCGGGCAGCACCAGTGGCCCGAGCCGGTCGGCCGCGTCGAGGGGGCGGCCGCAGCCCAGGTCGGTCCGGGCCAGGGCCCACTCCGCCAGCGTCGCCGCCTGGGCCAGGCCGTGCCGACGGGCCGTGGTCAGCGCGGCCGTCGCGTGTTCGGCCACGGTCGCCCGCTCCCCCACGATGGACGCGGCCAGCGCCAGCATCGCCCGGTGATGCGCCACCGTGTTGCGGCGTCCGGCCCGGTGCGCGGTCCGCACGCCTTCCTCGGCGTGGGTGCGCGCCTGGGCGTGCCGGCCGGCGCGGAGCTCGGCGTAGGCGAGGTACTCCAGGGCCCGGGACTGCAGCGCGGCCGAGTCGCGGTCCCGGGCCACGGCGAGGGCGCGGGCCCCGGCCCGGCGGGCGGCGACGACATCGCCCAGCAGCAGGGCGGCCGTGGCACACCGCAGGAGATGTTCGGGCCGGTCGCTGTCGTGGGCCAGCACACGGCGCAGCGGCGCCGTCGCGCGGTCGGGGCGCTGCTCCAGCAGGGCCTTCATCCCGGTGCGGTAGTCCGCCACGGCATCGCCCGGTGCCGGTTCGCCGAGCGCCTTCAGACAGCCCGCCAGGTCTCCCGCGGCCCAGGCCGCGTCGACCGCGGCGAGTCGTGCCGCCTCGGCCTGCTCCGGCTCCTCGGCCGCCAGCAGGGAGGCGGCCAGCAGCAGGGTCTCCCGGGCGTCGTCGACGGGGCCGTCCCCCAACCGAGCCCTTCCGCAGGCGAGTTCGGCCCACCCGCGGTCCGTGGTCCGCGCGCTCCTGTCACCGATCATTCCCGCGAGGTTACTTGCGCGTAACGCGCGACGGAAGCCGGTCGCCTCCGCCGGAACGTCCGCCGAAGCGGCCTGTGACCTGCGACTGCGGGCGACCGGGGTGGAAAACGGACTGTGCCGCCGCCCAGACTTTCCGGGCGGCGGCCGTGCGGGAGCACAACGTCAGCCGCTGTGCGGGCAGTTGCCCCGGTACTCCTCGATGGTCAGGCTCGGGCGAGGCAGCGGACACAGGAACTGCTCGTAGCGGGTGTCGTTGTCGATGAACCGCTTGAGCCAGGAGATGCTGTACTTCGCGATCGTCGTGTCGGACGTGTTGGGCGTGAAGTGGGTGGCGCCGTTCAGCTCCAGATAGGCACGGTCCAGGCCGGAGGACAGGCTCGTGTAGAACGGCTCGGCGTGGCTGGAGACCGGCGCGATCGTGTCGCCGTCGGCTCCGAAGATGAGCGTGGGTGTGGTGAGCTCGGGCCAGCTCTTGTCGAGGTTCCACGGGGTGAGCGGGATCGCCGCCTGCAGCGAGGGGCGGGACTTGGCGGCCTCCAGGCTGCCGCCCCCGCCCATGGAGTGGCCCATGACACCGAGGCGGCTGCTGTCCACGCGGCCGCGCACCGAGCTGCGCTGGGTCAAGTAGTCCAGGGCCGCGAGCAGTTGACGGCCCCGGGAGTCGGGCTGGTCGAGGGTGGTGTTGGTGTCGATGGTGAAGACCACGAAGCCCTGGGAGGCCAGACGCGGGCCCAGCCAGGCGATCGAGGACTCGTAGGCGGTGTACCCGGGCGAGATCGCCACGGCCCCGAAGGTGCCGTCGCTGGTGGTGGTCGGGTAGTAGATCGTGCCGCCGCCGAAGCCGGTGACGGCGAGGGAGGAGACGGAGGTCTGCGACACGGCGTAGGAGCCGCGGGCCGCCTCGATGCTGGCGGTGGTCGGCGCGGGGCCGCGCTCGTAGGGGTTGTCCGCCGCGTGGGCGCCGGGACCGGCGAGGGTGCCGAGCCCGAGGACCACGGCGAGCGCCGCCGCGGCTCCGGCGAGCCGGCCGGCCCTGCGGGGCCTGGTGTGGGGGTGGACCTGCACGACGAGTCGTCCTCTCTGTCGTGGCGGACGGGCGGCGCGAAATTACCGTGCCGCCGGTCACCGCCGGTTGACTGGCGGTGCCACTGTGGGCGCCGGGCCGGTCGCCGGGGACCGGCAAGTTCACCGGTCTCGTGCGCCCGGATCCGGCCGCGCCGTTCCCGGCCCTGCTGGCTCCCGGTCCGGGCGGGTGTGAAACGCTCGATCGTCATCCGTTACGGCTGCATGGAGAGGCGACGGTATGCGCATCGGACTGCTCGGCACCGGCCCGTGGGCACGGATGGCCCACGCACCGGCTCTCGACGGGCACGCGGACGTGGACTTCGTCGGGGTGTGGGGCCGCCGCACGGACGCGGCGAAGGAACTCGCCGACCGTCATGGCGTACGGGCCTACGACGACGTCGACGCGCTGCTCGCGGACGTCGACGCCGTCGCCGTGGCGCTGCCCCCGGCCGTCCAGGCCGAGCTCGCGGTACGGGCCGCACGGGCGGGGTGTCATCTCCTCCTGGACAAGCCGCTGGCCACGACGGCCGAGCAGGGCCGCGCGGTCGTCGCGGCGACGACGCGTGCCGAGGTCGCCTCGGTGGTGTTCTTCACCACCCGGTTCCAGCCGGAGACCGAGGAATGGATCGCCGAACAGGCCGCCGCACAGGGCTGGTTCACCGCGCACGCGCAGTGGCTGGGCGCGGTGTTCAGCGGGGACGACAGCCCCTTCGCGCACTCGCCGTGGCGACGCGAGAAGGGCGCCCTGTGGGACGTGGGGCCGCACGCCCTGTCGGTGCTGCTGCCGGTCCTCGGTGAGGTGCGGCGGGTGGCGGCGGCCGCGCCCGGGCCCGGGGACACCACGCATCTGGTGCTGGAGCACGCGGGTGGCGCGTCGAGCGCGCTGGCGCTGAGCCTGACGGCCCCGGCCGCGGCCGCCGGAGCCGCCGTGGAGCTGCGCGGTACCGCCGGGGTGACCACTCTCCCGGCGAGCACGCAGGGAGCGGTACCGGCGTTCGCACGGGCGACGGACGCCCTGCTCGCCGCGGTCCGCACCGGCCGCCCGCACCCGTGCGACGCGGCCTTCGGCCTGCGGGTCACCGAGATCCTCGAAGAGGCCGACGCCCTGCTGAACGGCGGCGGTTGAGACCGGGGCGGTCAGTCCTCGAAGGGCTCGTCGCTCCACCGGAACCAGGCCCGGTCGCCGTCGATGTGCAGCAGGAACTCGGCGACCGGGCCGTCCGGTGAGGCGAGGCGGACACGCCGCGCGATCTCGGCGTGGACCGCCTCCCACTCCTCCACGTGCTCGTCGAGCCGGTCCAGCAGGGCGAGTTCGCGGGCGAACAACTCGCGCACGGAGGCGTACCCGGGACCCGGCGTGAAGCGGCCCGACAGCCAGGGGAAGTCGGCCTCGTCGATCCTGATCTCCCCGACCGGCCCGTCCCCGCCGCGGACCTGCCACACCTCGCCGTCGAATCCCACCGTGCCCCCGTGTGCCGTCCCTGTCGGTGCCGGATCAGCATGGCATCCGGCACCGACAGGCGGGCCGCCTAGCCGGTGGCGCCGGGGAGGTGGAAGTCGATCCGCTCCCTGATCACCGGGTGACCCGCCTTGGCGAAGTTCGCGGCCATCGGAAAGTTGCCCTGGTCGGTGGCTCCGCTGATGAACTCCGCGCCCCGCTCGGCCAGGAAGTGGGTGCACTCCACGAGCAGGTCGTACGCGTAGCCGCGGCCGCGGTGTTCGGGCAGGACACCGATGAAGCCGATGACGGGCGAGGTCTGGTTGCGGGCCGGGATGTGGATGCCGGCCAGCTCGCCCTCCGGAGTACGCGCGATCTGCCACCACTCACGCGGGGAGGGGCACCAGTGGAAGAAGTCCAGCTCCTCCTGGGCCGCCTGGTCGAGTCCGCCCTGCTCGATGGCCTTCAGGGCGTGGGCGTCCAGGGTGACGGAGTGGATGCGGCGCAGTGCGTCGAAGAACACCGCGTCATCGGGCTCGGGCTCGAAGACGAGCCGTCCGGGGCGCTCGGGGAGCCCGCAGTCGGGCGTCCACCGGTAGAGGAAGCGCTCGACGAGGAGCTCGTATCCGGCCGCCCGGGCGGCCTCGAAACGGGCTTCGGCCGCGGCACGCGTGGCCGGGTCGTCCCGCCAGCCGGCGGGGAGGTTGAACTCGAGCTCGACCTGCCAGGGAGCGGAGCGCAGGAGTTCGGTACCCGCCTCCTCCTCCCCCTCGGCCACGTCGAACCAGTTGACGAGCATCGGCTCCGTGGCGTCGGGGCCGCCCCACCAGGCGCCGCGCGCGACGACCTGGCCGTCGCGCAGGGCCACACGCTTCCAATCGGGGCGGTGCACGGTGGCGCGATGCGCCTCGCTCGCGCCCAACGGGTCGGGCAGGGCGTCGAACAGGTGGGTGTCGCTCTCGCCGAGCGTACGGATGACCAGATCGGTCATGGTGGATTCCTCCGGGATGCATGCTGCGAAGAGCGCTCCCGGTCAGGTCACACGAAGCACGCCGGGATAGCGGTGAAGGGAGCGCGGGTGAGGGAGAACTGCACGGCACTCGCCTCCTTTCCGTCGTCTCGAGGCGTGACGATCACAACGTAGGGGATCTTCCCCGGGTGCGTCCACACATTTTCCCGAGGCGGGCCCGATTAGGGTCTGCGGCATGACCGACAACTCCCTGCGCTCCGTCACCGTCGAGCGGACCGCCACCGGCCACTTCACCGCGGTCAACACCCGCGGCGGCACTGTCCGGTTCGGCACCGAGGGCGCCGACTTCACCCCGGTGGAGCTGCTGCTCGCCGCGATCGGCGGCTGCACCATGGCCGACGTGGACGTCGCCACCACCCGCCACGCGGAACCCGACCGGTTCACCGTCACCGTGACCGGCCACAAGGTCAGTGACGCGGAGGGCAACCGGATGACCGACCTTCAGGTCACCTTCTCCGTCGCCTTCCCCGAGGGCGAGGGCGGCGACCGCGCCCGCGCGATCCTCCCCCGCGCGGTGAAGACCTCCCACGACCGGCTCTGCACGGTCAGCAGGACGATCGAGGCGGGCACGCCGGTCACGGTAACGGTCGAAGGCGCCTAACCCTTTATTCCGTTGCGGCCGGACGTCCCGGAGCCGGACCCTGACCCCATGCACTACGCCATACGCCCCGCCGAGCTCGCCGACGCGCCCGCCATCACCGATTTGCTCAACCAGGTCGACGTGCTCGAGATCGGCCGGCCCGAGACCGATCTCCACGCCGTCGAGGCCGATCTCAAGCACCCCGAGGTCGATCTCTCCCAGGACTCCTGGCTGGCCTTCCACGAGGACCGGCTGGTGGCCTACGCGCTGGTGTGGGACGAGTCGAACGGCGAGCGCGTCGACGCCGACCACTATGTGCTGCCCGACCACCAGGAGGCCGGGCAGCTGCTGTTCACGGCGCTGGAGACCAGGGCCCTGGCCAGGGCACGCGCGAACGGCGCGTCCAGGGCCGTGGTCCATCTCCACCTCAACGTCGAGCCCACGCTGGACACTTCGCTGATCGCAGAGCGCGGCTGGTCCGTCGTACGGCGCTACCACGTACTGCACCGCCCGGTGGATCCCGCCACGGACCTCAACCCCCGGACCCCACCCGGTGTACTGCTGCGGGCCTGTGCCGACGAGGCGGACCGAAGGACCGTCCACGCCCTGTACCAGGCCACCTTCGCCGAGCACTTCGACTTCCAGCCGCGCTCCTACGAACAGTGGCTGCACGACGTCGACGCCGAGACGCTCGACTGGTCCCTGGTGTGGATCGTGAGCACCGAGGAGCAGGGCGACGCCGGTTTCCTCCTCGCGCGCAACGACCGCGAGGCCATGGGCTGGATCCGCAGCATCGGCGTCCGGCGCGAGGCCCGTGCCGGGGGCCTCGGCGGTCTGCTGCTGCGCCACGCCTTCGCCGCCTTCGCCGGACGCGGCCGGGACACGGTCGGCCTCGGCGTGGACACCGGCAACACCACGGGCGCGCCCGGCCTGTACGCCCGCCACGGCATGACGGTGCACTTCGCCGTCGACACCTGGGAGACGGTGCTGACCTGACGGCCCACTCGGCCCGGTCCGCTCAGTAGACGCGGTGCGGGTAGTGCGGGTCCTCCCAGCGGTCGGGGCCGGTGAGGCCGATCAGGCGTATGCGGTGCAGGAGTTCGTCGGGTACGTCGTCCAGGGCACGCAGCCGGGCGGGCGCGTACCGGACGAGCCAGGCGGCGAGTTCGGTGCGCAGGGCGTCCTCGTCGTCCCACGTGTCCCAGGGCAGCTCGTCGCCGAGCAGGGGGTACTCCCATTCGTCGGCCGCCGAGGCCAAGTGCCGGTCGGCGACGGGGTGGTCGAGTGCTTCCCAGGCGGTGAGCCACGGCGTGAGCGTGCCCGACGCCTCGGCGCACAGGGCGAGCAGCTCGTGGACCGGGACGGCGGGGTCCGGATCCGTCAGGCTGTGAGCCCACCAGGCGTGCAGGAACTGCCTTACGGCGAGGCTCTGCTGGAGGGGCCACCGTCGCCAGTGGCCGCGCGCGAACGACCGGCCGACCTCGTGCATCCCGAACATGGGCTCCACCCGGCCGCCGACCAGCTCGCGGGCGAACTGGGGCAGGATGCGGCGCAGGACCGCGCCGTGGTCCGTCCAATCGGACGCGTCCCAGGTGCGGCGCAGCAGGTCCGCCTCCAGCCGCACGTCCGGGATCTTCAGCAGCTCGAGCTCCTCGTCGCTGCCCCAGTGACAGGTGCACTGGTTCTCGTGGTTCCGGGCGGTCATCCCCCGGAACGTGGCGGACAGGTCGTCCAGGGCGCGGTCGAGTCGGAGCTGTTCGGGGGTGACGTCGTCAGGGGTCATCGTGGTCGGCCTCTACGGGACTCCGGAGGGCGTGGGCCGACCGAAGATCGCAACCTTACTTCCTTAAGGGGCCCTTAGCACGCGGTTAAATGACCGCCGCCGGCTGACGGACCCTCGATTTCCACGCCGACGGCAAGCATCCTGAGAGCGCTCTCAGTCGGCGTGATCGCCGTCTGGGCGGCACCCCCCACGCATGCCCGCACCAAGCTCCGGGAGATCCCCCACATGACACCCCGCCACCAGCGCCGACTCGGCCGCCGCAAGCTCCTCCTCGCCCTCGGCGGTGCCGCCGTCGCGGCGCCCGCCGTCGCCGCCCTCGCCCCGCACGCCCTCGCCGGATCCCCCGAGTCCGCGGGCGCCGGCGCCGCCGCGGGACTGCCGCTGACGATCGTCAACGACAGCGGCGCCTTCGACAACGCGAACGTCCACCTGTACATCGTCGGCAACCAGGACGGCCGCCAGGTCCGGGTCACCCCCGACGGCACCCTGGCCCCGATCGCCCTCTCGGACAACGGCCCCGACGGCTTCACCGACTACGCGATCCCCCTCGCGAGCGGCAAAGAGACACGGCTGACGCTGCCGTACCTGTCCGGTCGGATCTACGTGGCCCTCGGGCAGAAGCTGAAGTTCAAGGCGGTGACCGACGGCAACGGCGCGGCGGCGCTGCAGTACCCGGCGGGCTGGGTGGCCTCGGACCCCAACTACCCGGTGCTGCACGACTGCGCCGAGTTCACCTACAACTCATCCGGAATGTTCTGCAACACCACGATGGTCGACATGTTCAGCGTGCCGCTCGGCATCCGGCTGACCGGTGCCCGGGACCAGACGACCGGTGTGCTGCGCCCCGGCGGGCGGGCCTCCGCCTTCGCGGCCGTACGGGAGCGAGAGGAGTTCGCGGGTCTCGTGGTGGACGAGACGCGGGTGATCGCGCCCGGCCACGGGCTGGACGCGGGGCTGTTCCCGAAGGACTACTTCGCGCCGTACATCGACGAGGTGTGGAGCACGTACACCGGACGCGACCTCGTCGTCACGACCAATGCGGGCGCGTTCACCGGCCGGGTGCGGGGCGATCGGCTCGTCCTCGACGGGCCCGCCCAGGTGTCCTTCGCCCGGCCCTCGACCCGGGACGTGCTGTTCTGCGACGGCGCCCTCGCCGCTCCCAACGACGGCACGACCGGTCCGGTCGCGGCGGTCCTGGGCGCCGCGTTCAACCGCTCGACGCTCGTGTCCCACCCCTCCCAGCCGACGACCGACCCGGCCACCTTCTACCGGGGCTCGCTCACCAACCACTACTCCGCCGCCGTGCACGCGGCCACCGCGGACGGGCGGGCGTACGGCTTCGCCTTCGACGACGTCGCCGACTTCGCCTCGTACATCCAGGACACCGCCCCCACCGGGATCCGGCTGACGCTGACGCCGTTCGAGGGCTGAGGCGGCGTCACTTCCCCCCGTGCTCTCCCTCGGCGTCGATGTGCGGGAGGATCCGGTCCAGCCAGCGGGGCGTCCACCAGGCATGCCGTCCGAGCAGGGTCATCACCGCGGGCACCATGAGCAGTCGCACGACGGTCGCATCGATCAGAACGCTCACGGCGAGACCGAGACCGAGCATCTTGACGACGATGTTGTCGCTGACGATGAAGGCGGCGAAGACGCTCACCATGATCAGCGCGGCGCACGTGATCACCCGCGCGGTGATCTCCAGGGCGTGGGCCACGGAGGCCTTGGCGTCCTGGGTGCGCAGCCAGGCCTCGTGCACCCGGGAGAGGAGGAAGATCTCGTAGTCCATGCTCAGCCCGAAGATGATCGCGAACATCATCATCGGCACGTAGCTCTCGATGGGCACCTTGCCGTTGACGCCCAGCGCGGGGCCGCCCCAGCCCCACTGGAAGACGGCGACGACCACGCCGTAGGAGGCGGCGATGGACAGGACGTTGAGGACGGCCGCCTTCACGGCGACGAGGAGGCCGCGGAAGACGGCCAGGATGATCAGGAAGGCCAGCGCCACCACCACGCCGATGATCAGGGGCAGCCGGCTGGAGACGACGTTCCGGAAGTCGACCTGGGCCGCGGTCGTGCCGGTGACATAGCCCTTGGCGTCGGTGCCGGAGACCGCGTCGGGCAGCGTCTCGTCGACCAGGCGGTTGGTCAGGTCGGTGGTGTCGGCGTTCTGCGGGGACGTCTTGGAGTACACGGTGGAGATCAGGACGTCCCCGTCCTGGGTCGTCGTGAGCGGGGTGACCGCGGCGGCTCCCGACACACCGTCCAGGCTCTTCTGCACCTTCGAGGACAGGTCCGAGCGCTGGGAGTCGGGCACCTTGGTCTGGTCCACCACCACGGTCAGCGGACCGTTGGAGCCGGGCCCGAAGGCATCGGTCATCAGGTCGTAGGCGCGCCGGTCGGTGAAGGACGTGGGGTCGGCGCCGTCGCCGATGTGGCCGAGCTGGATGGAGAAGACCGGGATCGCGAGGACGGCGACGGTCGCGAGTCCGGCGGTCAGATAGCGCAGCGGCCGACGCGCCACGCGCTGGGCGTAGCGGTGCCAGGTGCCGTGCGGGGTGGCGCCCGGCTCGGCGTCGGTCTCGGCGACCGGTCTGCGTACCCGGTAACGGTCGATCCGGGTGCCGACCAGGCCCAGCAGGGCCGGTACGAGGGTCAGGGCGCCGAGCACCGCGGACACCACCGTCACCGCGGCGGCCAGGCCGAGTTTGCCGATGAACGACACACCGGAGGCGTACAGGCCGGTGAGGGCGACGATCACCGTGCAGCCGGAGACCAGCACGGCCCGGCCGCTGGTGGCGGTGGCCCGGCCGGCGGCGTGGACCGGATCGGCGCCGTCCATGAGGTTCTGCCGGTGCCGCGTGATCAGGAACAGGGCGTAGTCGATGCCGACGCCGATGCCGATCATCGTGGCCAGCGTCGGGGAGACGGTGGCGAAGGTGAACGCGGCGGCGAGCAGACCGAGGCAGGCGAGCCCGCCGACCACGGCGATCAACGCGCTGAGCAGGGGGACCACCGAAGCGATCACACTGCCGAAGCCGATGAGCAGAACGACGATCGCCACCCCGAACCCGATCAGTTCGCTCACCCGGTCGTCCGCCTCGGGCCGGGCCAGTTCACCGAGCGGACCGCCGTACTCCACCTGCGCCCCGGCCGAGCGCAGCGGCTGCACCGCCTTGTCGACGCCGTCGAGGTAGCTGTCCCCCAGGGTGGAGGGCTGGACGTCGAAGCGGACGGTGATGTAGGCCGTCTTGCCGTCGGTGGACAGGGGTCCGACGTTCGGCTGCCCGCTGGCGGGCGGCGGGGCGGTCAGCGGGTTCTGGACCGACAGGACGTGCGACAGCTTCTGCAGGTCACCGACCGTCGTGGACATCTGCGAGTCCAGCGAACTCAGGGACTTCTGCGCGTCGTGCACGACGATCTGGCTGCTGTAGCCGCCGGCTTGGGGATCGTGCTCCTTGAGCACGTCCTGGCCCTTCTGGGACTGCGACTGCGACAGCGAGAAGTTGTCGGAGTACTCACCGCCGTGCAGGTGATTCAGCGTCTGGAGGGCGACGAGCGCCACCAGCCAGGCGACGATGACGATGACGAAGTGCCGGGCACAGGTTTCCCCGAGCCGACGCAGGATCCCCCGCGCGGGTGGAGCCCCGCGCTCTTCCCCCTCGCTCACGCGAGTCGGTGACATGTATGTGGCATCTCTCCGTGACCCGGGACATGACTTTTCTTCATTACACGCCGAGTCGATCAGTACGTCATTTCCAGACCGCGGTCCCCTTCCGGATGCACGGCGGGCCAAGGCGTTGAATGGTGATAGGAAGCGATCCGGACCCGAGGAGCAGATCATGCCGACGTCACAGCCCGCGTCCGGGCCGTCCGAGGACCGTGCCACCCCGGACGACCTGCTCCACGCCCGCACCGGCACCGAAGTGTCCCCGGAGGACCTGGTCCTTGCCTCGGGCAAGGACATCACCCCGCGCAATCTCGAATGGGCCAAGCGGAAGCTGGAGGCGGAGGGCCCCGCGGCCCTCGACAAGATGCTCCCCTGACCTGCCCTACGGGTCCGGGCACACCACCCGGACCCGTTGGACCAGGTTGTTGGCGAAGCCGCCGCGGTTCCACGGCTGCCGCAACGGCTGGGTGTGCCCCTCGGCGTCCGTGGCCCGTGCGCTGAGCACGTGCTCGCCGGGTGTCGCGGTCCAGTCGTACCGCCAGCGGTGCCATGCCCACCGGTGACCGCCCTCGGGTGCGACCTCGGCCCGCCGCCAGCCTCGCCCGTCGTCGGTGCTCACCTCGACCCGCGTCACCGGGGCCAGGCCGGACCAGGCCCGCCCCTCCAGGCTCACCGGGCCGGGCGCGACCACCCGGGTCCGGGACATGAAGTCCGGGAAACCGGGCGGGATCAGCAGCGCTCGCGGCGCGATCCGCGTGACGGGCTCACCCCGCTCCTCGGAACGCTGCCGCAGCCGGTAGGCCACGGCCTGCTGGAACCCCGTGAACGGCTCGTCGACGACCTGGATGTCCCGCAGCCACTTCACGTGCGCCATGCCGTACCAGCCGGGCACGACCAGCCGCAGGGGCCGGCCGTGCTGCGGGGGCAGCGGGGCGCCGTTCATGGCGTGCGCCACCAGGATCTCGGGGTCGGTGCACTGCGCCACGTCCAGTGGGAGGGCGCGCTGGTAGTCCTGCTCGACACCGCGCTCCACCCCGTGGTCGGCGCCGGTGAAGACCACCTCGACGCCGTCGCCCTCCACTGTGGCCTCGCCGAGCAGCAGCCGCAGCGGCACGCCGGTCCAGTCGGCCGTGCCGACCGCCTCGACGAGCCAGGGCTGGCTGACCGGGCGGGGGGTGAGCAGGGCCCGGCCGTTGCCCGCGCACTCCAGCGTGACGCGCGTGGTGACCTGGGGGAACGCCTTGAGATCGGCGAGGTCGAGACGGAGCGGCCGGCGCACTCTGCCGTGCAGGGTGAGGGTCCAGGGGGCCGCGTCGGGCACGTACGGGATGTCGTAGTGCGTCAGGACGTAGTGCAGGCCCGGCGGGGTGAGGTCGTAGCGCAGGGCCTCGAGCGGCAGTCCGTGGTTTCTGGTGGCGAGCGCCAGTTCGTCGCGGCCGATCGCCTCGTCGGGGGCGGCCAGCCGGGCGGGCGCGCTCGCGGCACCGAGTCGTGCACCCATACCGGCATTGTCCCGCCGGAGCACCGCGACCGCCTCGCCGGATACGCACGACCGTCGTGCGCCGGTCCAACCACCGTGCCCCCGAGGCAGGTTCGCGCCGTCGGTTTCCGGCCCGCCCTATCGGAAACGGTCTTCCGGCTGCCAGACTCCTGAGGATGCCCGACTTCGACATGCTCGTCCTCGGATCCGGTCCGGGCGGCCAGAAGGCCGCCATCGCCGCGGCCAAGCTGGGCCGCCGGGTGGCCGTCATCGACCGCCCCGACATGGTCGGCGGGGTCTCCATCCACACCGGCACCATCCCCTCCAAGACCCTGCGCGAGGCGGTGCTCTACCTCACCGGACTCTCCCAGCGCGATCTGTACGGCCAGAGTTACCGCGTCAAGGAGGACATCACCGTCGCCGACCTGATCTCGCGCACCCAGCACGTGGTGGGCCGCGAGGTGGACGTCATCCGCAGCCAGCTCTCCCGCAACCAGGTCGCCCTCTTCGCCGGCACCGGCCGGTTCGTCGACGACCACACCGTCGCGGTGCGCGAGGTGACCGGCCATGAACGGCTGCTCACCGCCGAGCACATCGTGATCGCCACCGGCACCCGCCCCGCGCGGCCCGCCACCGTCGAGTTCGACGGGCGGACGATCATGGACTCGGACAACGTGCTCACCCTGGAGCGGGTGCCGCGGTCGATGGTCATCGTCGGCGCGGGGGTCATCGGCATGGAGTACGCCTCCATGTTCGCCGCGCTCGGCAGCAAGATCACCGTGGTGGAGAAACGAGCCGGGATGCTCGACATGTGCGACGTCGAGATCGTGGAGGCGCTCAAGTACCAGCTGCGGGACCTGGCGGTGACCTTCCGCTTCGGCGAGACGGTGGCCGCGGTGGAGCGGCACCCCCGGGGCACGCTGACCGTGCTGGAGAGCGGCAAGAAGATCCCCGCAGACGCGGTGATGTACTCGGCCGGCCGGCAGGGCCTCACCGACGGGCTCGACCTGGACAAGGCCGGACTGTCCGCGGACCCGCGCGGCCGGATCTCGGTCGATGAGCACTACCGCACCGAGGTCCCGCACATCTACGCCGTCGGCGACGTCATCGGATACCCGGCGCTGGCCGCGACCTCCATGGAACAGGGCCGCACGGCCGCGTACCACGCCTTCGGGGAGCCCGTCGGCCGGATGCACCACCTGCAGCCCATCGGGATCTACACCATCCCGGAGATCAGCTTCGTCGGTCGCACCGAGAACCAGCTGACCGACGACCGCGTCCCCTTCGAGGTCGGTATCTCCCGCTACCGGGAGCTGGCCCGCGGACAGATCATCGGCGACTCCCACGGCATGCTGAAGCTGCTGGTCTCGCCCGTGGACCGCACCCTGCTCGGCGTGCACTGCTTCGGCTCCGGGGCGACCGAGCTGATCCACATAGGCCAGTCGGTGATGGGCTGCGGCGGCACGGTCGACTACCTGGTCGACGCGGTGTTCAACTACCCGACGCTGGCGGAGTCCTACAAGGTCGCGGCCCTGGACGCCACCAACCGCCTCCGCCAGGTGGACCGCATGGACGACGGGGACATGACCGGTCGGGCGGATTCCGGCTGACGGCCGAGCCGGCGGCGCGCCGCGAGGCTCACCGGTGGCTCGCGCGGCCGGTCCCTGATGTCCCCTTCACCTCGCGGCTCGACACAGAAGCACCGACCTCGGCGTCGGTGCCGGTCTCAGGGCCCGGGGCGCCGGACCGTGGTGTCCTCCTCGTCGGGGAGGTGGCTGTCGTCCTCCACGACGTGCACGGCGGCCTCCTCGGCGCCGGCGGCTCCACCGTCCACGCCCACGTCGAAGGCGATCTCGTCCTTGGTGGTGTGGGGGTGGGCGCCCTCGTCCGGGGCGACCAGGCGGCCGGCGCGCCGGTCGCCCGTCTGCGGGTCGGCCGGTTCGCCCTCCTCGGCCACGGGGCCGGGCGCCTCGGGGACCTCCTGGGCGAGGCGCTGGTCGAGGGTCTCGCCCTCGTGCTGCTCGGCGGCGGTGGTGCCGTACTTGGTCACGCCGAGCGGCTTCTCCGGCGGGGAGTAGCCCTCGTCAAGGGTGTCGTCGTAGGTCCGTTCGTCCACCGCGTCCTGGAGGTCGAGCGGAGCCGCGTCCTGCTGTTCCTCGTTGGTACCGGTGGGCTGGTAGGCGTCGTCCGCCATAGGCCCGGGGTTGCCGCGGTCCGTGCCCATGCCTGCCTCCTGCGTGTACTCGTGGGCGCTGGTCCCTCTCCTGTCTCCCGAACCGCGTTTCCCGATCCGCGTTCGCCAACCACCCGGCCTGTCCTGGGCAGTCGGCGGTGGGGCTATCATCACTCATCACGTGCACACGCGGTGTGATCGTACGCCGACTCTGCGGCTGCACGCCCCCACCCCTCCAAACACTTTTCGCCGCCCCGGTCCGAGGCCATCCCTCCACGGCCCCGGGCGGGTGCAACCCCCCACCCCCCATACGGCGTCGGGCTCCTCGGTGCCCGGCGGCGTGCACGACGGAAAGCAGCACAGGCCATGAGCAACAAAAGGGGCAGAGGGCTTCAGGCAGGCGCCCTCGGTACGTTCGACACGGTGGTGATGGCGGTCGCGGGCAGCGCTCCGGCGTACTCGCTCGCCGCGACCACCGCGGTCCTGGTCGGCGTGGTGGGGACGGCCAGTCCGGCCGCTCTGCTGTACTGCGCGATACCCATGCTCGGCATCGCGCTGGCGTTCAGCTACCTCGGCCGCATCGATGTGAACGCGGGCGCCAGTTACTCGTGGGTGGGCCGAACTCTCCATCCCTTTCTGGGCTTTCTCAGCGGCTGGGCCCTGGTGGTGTCGGCGACCATCTTCATGGTGGCCGGTTCGCTGCCCGCGGGGTCGATGACGCTCGCGCTGTTCGACGCCGAACTCGCCGAGAACACCGCGCTGTCCACGGCGGTGGGCGCGGCCTGGTTCCTGCTCATGCTGCTGGTGGTGCTGGGCGGTGCCCGGCTCACCGTACGCGCCCAGCTCGTCATGTCCGGCGTCGAACTCGCCCTGCTCGCGCTGTTCGCGGTGCTGGCCGTCTTCCACACCGACAACGCCCGCGCCTTCGACTGGTCCTGGCTCGGTTTCGGCCAGTTCGACGGCGTGTCGGGCTTCGCCTCGGGCGCGTTGATCGCCGCGTTCTACTACTGGGGCTGGGACGTCACCAGCAACCTCAGCGAGGAGACCCGCAACAGCCGCCGTACGACCGGACTCGCGGGCCTGATCGGGGTCGGTGTGGTCTTCCTGCTGTTCGAGGTGTTCACCATCGCGGTGAACGTCATCCTCTCCACGGACCAGATCCACGCCAACGAGGCCAATGTGCTGGCCGTCCTCGGCGAGGAGATCTGGCCCGGATGGGGCGGGAAGCTGCTGATCGTGGCGGTCATGCTGTCCACCGTCGCCACCCTGGAGACCACGCTCATCCAGGTCACGCGCTCGCTCTTCGCGATGGGCCGCGACCGCACGATGCCCTCCGCGCTGGGGAAGGTCCACCACACCTGGAACACCCCGTGGGTGGCCGTCGTGGTGGTGGGCGCGGTGGCCCTGGCGATGTTCGTCGCCTCCAACGCGCTGGGCACGGTCGGCGACATCCTCTCCGACGCCATCTCCGCGATCGGCCTGCAGATCGCCGTCTACTACGGCCTGACCGGCCTCGCCGTCGTGGTCGCCTACCGCAAGATGCTGCTGAGGTCCCCGGCCAACTTCGTCTTCGGCGGCGTATGGCCGCTGTTCGGCGCCCTGTTCATGTTCTGGGTGTTCGTGGAGTCGCTCGGCGAACTCAGTCCCGCCGCCATCGCGATCGGCGTCGGCGGCCTCGCCGCCGGTGTGGTCCCGATGCTCTGGTACTGGCGCCGCGGCAGCGACTACTACCGGCCCGCCAAGCTGGACGCCACGCTCACCGTCGCGACCGAGTACGTCCCCGCGGGCCGCCCGCCCGAGCACGCCCGCGTCCACGAGGGCCACCCCACCGACTTCTGAGGGGGCCGCGATGGCGCGCGAGCGCTTCACTCCCGATTTCGACCCCGACTGCGGGGACGCGCCCCTGACCTCCGCCCGCCAGGACATCGTCATCGGACGCTGGCAGGGACTGCGCGATCTGCTGCGGACGACCGGACCCGACTGGCTCTCCCGGGGCCACCGGGTACGGATGCTGGCCCAGGCCTGCGCGGGAAGCTCCACGATGGAGTCCTGGCTGGCCGCCGAGCCGAACAGCGCCGACGCGCTGGTGCTGCGGGCGGCCACCGAGACCGCCCGGGCCTTCAACCTGGCCATCGCCGCGGGCCGGGGCACGCCCATCGACCAGCAGCGCGTCGACAGCGCCGTACTGGCGTGTCTGCGGGCGGCCGAGGCCTACGTCGACGATCCCACGCCGTGGATCTCACTGATCTCGGTGGCGCGGCTGTACCCGTCCGGCGTGCGGCGGCGGGAACTGGCCCGCTGGTGGGACGAACTGCACCGGCGCGACCCGTACAGCGTGGAGGGACACCTTCAGGTGCTGCACTACTACTCGGCGCGCTGGCACGGCACCCACGGCCTGATGTACGACTTCGCCCGCGACGCGGCCGGCGCGGCCCCGGCGGGCTGCCCGCTGCCGGTCCTGGTCCAGTACGCCCGCGTCGAGGAGTACCGCTACGCCCTCGACGCCGCACACGGGCAGACCTCCGCGATGGGGCTCGGGCAGCACTGGGATCACGCCGGCGCGGTGGGAGACGTACGGCGGACCTGGCAGCGCTGGGTGACGGGCCGCACCGCGAACGCGGTCGCCCCCGGCGAGCTGCGCGATCTGCACTACCTCACCCACGCCGCCTGCCTCGCCGGGCTGCCGGACATCGCCTCCTCGCTGCTGCGCATGACGGGCCGCCGGGCGACCCGCACCCCGTGGTCGTACACCGGCGACCCGGTCAGACAACTCACCAAGTGGCACAAGGAGTTGCTGCCGAGAAGCTGAGCTCACGGAGTCGCGGTCGGTCCGTCCGGGCGGCTGCGGCGCTGGTCGACCATCTCGCGGCTCAGCTGTTCCGTCTCGGCTTCGGACAGCCGCTCGAAGCCGTCCTCGGTGATGACCGAGACGATCGGGTAGATGCGCCGGCTGAGGTCCGGGCCGCCGGTCGCGGAGTCGTCGTCGGCCGCGTCGTAGAGCGCCTGGAGCGCCGCCAGGGACGCGTCACGGCGGGACATGCCCCGGTGGAACAACTTCTTCAACGCGCCCCGCGCATAAGGAGATCCGGAACCCTCGGCGTGGAAATCCTTCTTCTCGTAGAGTCCCCCGGCCAGGTCGAAGCTGAAGATGCGGCCGCGTTCGCCCTCGGATCTCGCGGGGTCGTAGCCGGTGAGGAGGGGGACGACGGCGAGCCCCTGCATGGCCTGGCCGAGGTTCTCCCGGATCATGCCCGCCAGCCGTCGCGCCTTGGCGTTGAGGGTCATCGGGATGCCCTCGATCTTCTCGAAGTGGGTCAGCTCCACCTGGTAGAGCTTCACCATGTCGAGGGCGAGTCCGACGGTCCCGGCGAAGGCGACGGCGGTGTGGTCGTCCGCCGGGTGCACCTTCTCCAGATCGCGCTGGGCGATCAGGTTGCCCATCGTGGCCCGGCGGTCCCCGGCGATCAGCACCCCGTCGCGGTAGGCGAGGGCGAGCACGGTGGTGCCGTGCGGCACCTGGTCGGGTGCGGCCCGTACGCCGTCCGGCAACACCCGGCGAGTGCTGAGCAGTTCCGGACGGTGAAGCGCGAGGAACTCGGAGAAGGAGGAGGACCCCGGGACGAAGAACTCCTCGTCCAGTCCCCCGCCGTACTCGCCCTGCGTCATGGCACTCCCCCTCGTCCGCGGACCGACAAGGGGAGTCCTACCTGCGGTGTGCGCTCGGGAAACTCCGCGCCGGTCACAGGGCCTTGCGCCGGACCAGCACCCCGAGCACCAGCAGTCCCGGCACCAGCGGCAGCCAGACGGTCAGCAGCCGGTAGCCGAGGACGGCGGAGGCGGCCGCCGCACCCGGCGCCCCGGCCGCCGTCAGCGCGAACGCGAGCGCCGCGTCGAGGGAGCCGAGCCCGCCGGGGGTGGGCAGCAGGGCGGCCGCGCTGCTGGCGGCGAGGTAGAGCAGCGCCACCCGCAGAGGCGGCAGCGGCAGGGCGACGGCCTGCGTGACGGCGATCAGCACCAGACAGTGCAGTACGGCGAAGGCGAGCGATCCGCCCCACAGCGCCGCCGCCCGCTGCGGCTGGGCGTGCACGGCCCGGATGTCCGTGAGGGCGGTGCGCAGGAGCCGTCGGCAGCGGCGGCGGAGCAGCCACGCCAGGAGTGCGACGGCGCCCGCGGCGGCGAGCGGGACCACCGGGGAGACGTCCGGAAAGCGCAGCACGCCGGGGCAGGCGACGGCGAGCCCGGCGATCAGGGCGGCGCGGACGATCACTCCGGCGAGGCCCTTGACGGCAACGGCGGTCGCCGCGCGGCCGGCGGTCAGTCGGCAGCGCATGAGGAAGCGCAGGTTCACGGCGCCCGCGCCGAGTCCGGCGGGCAGCACGTGGTTGGCGGCGGACGCGGCGAACTGCGCGGCGACCAGGCGCCCTCGGGGCAGCCGCTCGGGTACGGCGCCCTGCTGGGCGAGCGCCGCGCACAGCCAGGTGCCGAGCGCCGCCGTGCCGGCGACGAGGAGCCACCCCTGGTCCGCCACGGCGAGCCGCACCGCGCCCGTCTCCAGCATCGGCCAGTGCCGCCGGGCCAGCCAGCAGGCGGCGACGACGACGGCGAGGGTGAGCGCGGTGTGCCAGTAGGCGGCCCGTCGGCGGGTGGAGGCGGGAGCGAGCGGCTCGGGCGTCATTCGGCTCCGCCCGCGGGTGGCGCCGGTGCGACCCGGACGTCCATGCCCTCGAGCCGGTGCAGCTGCCAGCCGCGGGCGTAGGAGGGCGGGGTGCCGCCGGGCACGCTCAGCGCGGCGACCGGTTCGACGCGTGCGGTGCGCAGGATCTCCGCCGTGGTCATATTGGCGTTGTTGCCCCGGATCGCGCCCGAGGAACAACCGGCGTAGTAGGCGATCGGGATGGCCTCGTGACCGGTGAGCAGACAGGGCGGGCGGACGCCGAGGGCGTGCAGCTCCTCGACGTCCCGGGCCCAGACCCGGTGGTCGCGGACGGTGCGGTCGACGATGTGGTTCAGGACGGCGAACTGCACGGCCAGGTGCGCGGCCACCGCGACCGCCAGGACGCTCGCGGCGACCGGCCGCCACCGCCCGTCGGGTGCGGTGACCAGGTGCAGCAGGCCGTCGGCGACGGGAACGGCCAGCAGCGCGTACACGGGCAGCAGGAAGCGGGGGGCCGCGTAGCCGATCAGGAACAGGTAGGGGACGGCCGCGGTGGTGGCGCACAGGAGCGGCACAAGGGTGCGGGCGGTGCGTCGTGCCCGTACGGCGACGACGAGCCCGAGGACGGCGAGCAGCGGCAGCAGCAGCCACCACACGGTGAGCACGGGATGGGGCATGGATCCGGAGCACGGCCGGCACAGCGTCCGTCCGACCAGGCCGCGCATCTGGTCGTCCACGGCGAAGTGCCAGCCGAGGCCGCCCTGGACCCGGGAGGCCTCGGCGAGCCGCTCGCGCAGTCCGCCGTAGGAGGTGAACGCCTCCACCACCCAGGGGACGGCACCCGTGAGGAGACCGGCCGCGGTGACGAGCCCGAGCCGCCAGTGCCGTAGGACCAGGGCGGTGGCGAGCAGGGGGAGGGTGATCCAGACGGCGTCGGTCGGACGCATCACCGCCATCACGGCGGTGCCGACGGCCACGCCCCACAGAGCCCGCCGGTCGGGCCGGTCCGCGGCGCGGGCCCGCAGGAAGCAGCCGACGGCGAGCAGGGCACCGAGGGCGACCCAGAGGTTGGGCATGGCCTGCGGGGCGTAGAAGAGGGTCACCCACAGCGAGGCGAACAGGGCGCCGCCGGCGGCCAGGACCCGGGGCGGGAAGAGGCCGCGCCAGGCGCGCAGGGCGAGGTAGAGGGCGAGGCCCGAGACGACGGCGAGACAGACCCGCAGCAGGCTGGTGGACTCCGACCAGGAGGCGACCGGCGCGACGAGCACGGAGACGCCCCGGGCGCGCGGTGCGCTGAAGAAGGCGGGCGGGGCCTGGTCGCCGACCTGGCTGACGTAGACCGTCTCGTCCCAGCCGAGGCCCATGTCCGGGGGCACGAGCAGGAGCTGCGCGGCGGTGAAGGCACCGGCCACCGAGGCGAGCGGGGCGTCGCCCCGCGTCCGCCAGGATCCGCCGGACACGGCCGCCGCGTCGCGTCGCCCCCTGCCCACGAGCATCGCGTTCGTGCCGTGCGCCATCGTCCACCCCTTACCGCTGCGCGTCGTAGGGCCCTACGACGCGGTGCCCGGCCGTCCGAGGCCCGCAGCCAGGGAAACGGGAGAAAACACGGACAAACTAACTCGCGTGGGGCGGATGCGCAGGGTTGAGTTCGGCCAGGTGCCTGACAAGAACGAGTCAGCCGGCGCGGCAACGGATGAAAGACTCGGTGCGTGCCGCAGACCTTCGACGATCTCCTCGCCCGCGCCCGGTCCCTCACGGCCTCCGGGCAGCGCGCGATCCTCGGCATCGCGGGCAGCCCGGGGTCGGGCAAGACGACACTCGCCGAACATCTGATCCGGGAACTGAACGGGTCGGGCACTCCCTGGGTCGCCCACGTCCCGATGGACGGCTTCCACCTCGCCGACGCCGAACTGGACCGGCTCGGCCGCCGTGACCGCAAGGGCGCGCCGGACACCTTCGACGCCGCCGGGTACGCGGCACTGCTGCGGCGCCTGCGGGAGGAGACGGACGGGGAGGTGGTGTACGCGCCGGGCTTCGAGCGGATCCTGGAGCAGCCGATCGCCGGCGCCGTCCCGGTACCGCGGAGCGCCCGCCTGGTGGTGACCGAGGGCAACTACCTCCTCCTGGAGACCGGCGCCTGGTCCCGCGTACGCCCCCAGCTCGACGAGGTCTGGTTCTGCGAACTCGACGAGGACGAACGCCTGCGCCGCCTGATCGCCCGCCACGAGGAGTTCGGCAAGACCCACGAGCAGGCGGTGGCGTGGGTGATGAGGTCGGACCAGCGCAACGCCGAACTGGTGGCGGCGACGCGGGGGCGGGCGGATCTGGTGGTGAGCACGCGCCCGGGGCCTGCAGAAGTGCGCGGACAGCGCGCCGATGGTGCAATTGAGGCGAGGGGGCGTCGCTGGGGGCAGTCGTGAGCACCAGGGGTGACAGCGTGAGCGAGGAACTCGAAGAAGTGGGCCCGATCGACTACCTGGTCGTCGAATTCCCCGGCAACCGGATGACGGGCGAGGGCTTCCCTCTCCTGGTCGACCTCGTGGACCGCGGCATCATCCGGATCCTGGACCTGATGTTCGTCCGGAAGGACGCCGACGGTTCGGTGACCGGCATGGAGATCGCCGACCTCACCGGCGACGGACAGCTCGACCTCGCCGTCTTCGAGGGGGCGTCGTCCGGGCTGCTGGGCCAGGACGACCTCGAGGAGGCGGCCAACGCGCTGGAACCGGGCAGTTCCGCGGGCATCCTGGTCTACGAGAACCGGTGGGCCGCACCCTTCGCCGGCGCCCTGCGCCGTGGCGGTGCCCGGCTGGTCGCCTCGGGACGGATCCCGGTGAACGCGCTGGCCGCCGCCCTCGACGAGGTCGAGGGCGCCTCCTGAACGACGCGACGGCCGATGACGGCCGACGCGCAGAAAGGGATCAGTCATGCCAGGTCTTCTTCGCGGGGTGGCACGCACCGCCGTCGTGGCCGGGACAGCGACCGCCGTGTCGAACCGTGTGAGCCGTCGGCAAGCGGGGCGCTGGGCGGCACAGGAGCAGTACCAGGCCGCGCCGCAACCGCCTCAGCCGACGTCCTACGCGGCGCCGCCGGCGGCGGCCCCCGACATGACGGACAAGATCGAGCAGCTGAAGCAGCTCGGTGAACTCAAGGCTCAGGGCGTGCTGTCCGAGGCCGAGTTCGAGGAACAGAAGCGCCGGGTGCTGGAAGCCTGACCCGGAACCTTCCCCGATGGTGATCGCACCGGTCCGTGGGTGGAGCGACGAGGAAGGCCGGGGCGTCGAGCCCCGGCCGCCCGACTCCTGGTCACGGCCTCGGCCGGACGGCTGCCGGGTGGAGCTGAACTCCGCGACGTCGCGGGCCGTACTCCTGTGCACGGCGGAGGGTCTGTCGGTACGACTCCTGCGGCGGTGACACTCCTGGCGGCGGGAGCTGGTGCACAGTAGGCGCATGAGGCGCCGCAGCACCCCTCCCGCCACCGTGCGGCCGGTGGCATCGCGGGACGGATGATGGCAAGCGAACCGCTCCTGGACACCCGGCCCGCCGTCCCCGAGTCACCGCGCCCCGCCCGCAGGCGGTGGCTCGTGCCGCTCCTGGCGGTCGTACTGCTCGGCCAGATGGCGGTGGCGATGGTGACGACCGCCGTCCAGCAGACGCCGACCATCGACGAGCCCGTGTACGTGGGGACGGCCGCCGTCTACCTCGACGAGCACAGCCTGCGCCTCAACCCTGAGCATCCGCCGCTGGGCAAACTGGTCGTGGCGGCGGGGCTGGCGCTCGCCGATCCGCGTTACGACGCCTCGTTCGAGGGCGACCAGGGGGAGATCGGGCGGCATCTGCTGTACGAGTCCGGCAACGATCCCTGGCGGCTGATGCTGTTCGCCCGCCTGCCGGTCATCGTGCTGACCCTGCTGTTCGGTCTCGTGGTGTTCGCCTTCGCGCGGGAACTGGCCGGTCCGGCGGCCGGGTTGACCGCCCTGGCCCTGTACTGCCTCTCGCCCGACGTCATCGCGCACGGATCGCTGGCCACGCTGGACGTCCCGGCGGCCGGATTCCTGCTGACGTCGGTGTGGCTGCTGTGGCGGGCGCGTCTGCGGCCCCGCCTGTACCTGCCGCTCGCCGGGGCGGCGCTCGGCGCGGCCCTCGCCACGAAGATGAGCGCGCTGAGCGCGGTGCCGGTGCTGCTGGGTCTCGCGGTGGTGTCGGTGTGGTGGGGAACCTCCGTGCCGGTCCGGCGCGTTGTGCTGAGGCGGGCCGCGGCGGGGGCCGCTGTCGTCGCGCTGGTCGCGGTGGCCGTCGTATGGGCGACGTATCTGGTGGTCGATCCGCGGCTGCGCTGGGCGCCGGAGCAGCCGGTGCCCGTTGTGCACGGGCTGCGGGGCCTGGCCGTAGAGGCCTTGCCGTTCCCGGAGGCCTACCGGGACGGCGTGCGGCTCCAGTTCGCCTTCGAGGAGCACCCGTGGCAGGGGTTTCTGTTCGGACGGCTGTACACCGGCTCGCTCTGGTACTACCTGCCGGCCGCGCTGCTGGTGAAGACACCGCTCGGCATGCTGGTGCTGTGGGCGGCGGGTGCCGTGGCGTTGTCGGCGGTGCGACGGCTGCGGCCCGCGACGCCTTATGTGCTGGTGCCCACGGCCGTGCTGCTGCTCGCGGCGATGCAGGGGTCACGGGACTTCGGGACGCGGTACGCGGTGTTCGTGCCGATGTTCCTGGCCGTGGCGGCGGGTTGTGTGCTGGTGGCGGGGAAGGGCCGGACGCGGGTGCGTGGCGCGGCGGTGACGGCGGGGCTGGTGCTGTTCGTGGCCGTCAGCTCGCTGCGGACGTTTCCCTACTATCTGCCGTACTCCAACGAGGCGTTCGGGGGTCCCGCGAAGACGCATCTGCGGCTGCACGACGCGGCCGTGGACTGGGGGCAGGACCTGGGGCGGCTGGCCGACCGGCTGCGCGAGCGGTATCCGGGCGAGCCGGTCTGGCTGGTGTACAAGGGCAGCGGTGTGCCGTCGTACTACGGCATCGAGGCCGTCGACCCGCGTACGGTGCCCGCGCGGGAGGTGCGTGGGCTGCTGGTGGTGTCGGACTCGTCGGTGGCGAAGGCGACCGGCCGACTGGCCGAGCTGATCGAAAGCAGTCGCCCGATCGATACGGTCGGCCATTCGATCACCATCTATCGCCGATGAGCGTTGTGATTCCGGCGGCCCCCTGACCGGCCGGAGGGGCTTTCGGCCTCCGGTTCGGCACGGTGCGTGAGCTATGTTGAGGCACTGTGGAAGACAAAGGAGGCGCACCGGTGCCATCGCCGCAGCAGGCACGCGCACAGGCATCCGCGATCACCTCGGGGAAGACCGCCGCGGAAGCGGAGGCGTCCCCGACTTCCCAGCTCAGAGTGCTCTTCGACGGCCCCCATCTGTCCCCGGGGCAGCGCCGCATCGCCCAGTACCTGATCGAGAACATCACCGAGGCCGCCTTCCTGTCGATCACCGATCTCGCCGAGCGGGTCGGGGTCAGCCAGCCCTCGGTGACCCGATTCGCCGCCGCGGTCGGCTTCACCGGTTACCCGGCGCTACGGGAGAAGCTGCAGTCGATCGCCCTCGGCGCCCTCGCCGGCGGCCCCGGAACCGAGGAGAACGGCAGCAACGAACTCCAGGCCGCGGTCGACGCCGAGATCGACAACCTGGAGAACCTCCGGCGCGACTTCGGCAACCCCGACCAGGTGATCGAGGTGGGCCGCGAGCTGTCGCGGTCGACCCCGCTGACCATCCTGGGCCTGCGCATCTCGGCGTCGCTGGCCGAGTACTTCGCCTACGCGGCCCGGCGAATCCACCCCGACGTCCGGCTGGTGACACGGGGTGGCAGCGTGGCCTACGACGCGCTGCTGCAGTCGCGCGAGGCGGGCGGCACCTGGGTGCTGGCGTTCTCGATGCCGCGGCACGCCCAGGAGACGCTCACCGCGGTCCAGGTGGCGCGCAGCGCGGGCCTGCGGGTCGCGCTCGTCACCGACCTGGCGCTCGGCCCGGTGGCCGACTCGGCCGACGTCGTCTTCGCGACGGGCACCGGGTCACGGCTGGTCTTCGACTCCTACGCCGCGCCCGGCGTCATGGCCGCGGCCCTGCTCCAGGCGATGACCGACGCCGACCCGGAGCGCACCCAGGCCCGGCTCGAGGAGTACGAGCACATCTCCGACCAGCACCAGTTCTTCCTCCGGGACTGATCCCCGGGGCTCCCCCGCCGCGGTCGCCAAACCGCATCACAGGGGCACCTTCCACCCCTTTTCGAGCATGAATGTTTTCATACGTCTTGCAAAGCGGACGGCATATATAAATACTGCTCCACGCCGCACCCGCCCGTAGAAAGGCCGACGGTCCGCTCATGCGCACGTCACCCCATCCGCCGTGCGCACTTCCGTCGGCCCCGCGGGCTCCGCGACGGGCACCCTCAGCCGCCGACTCCTACCCCGTCGGCTCACAGGGTGTTCGGCCGGGCGGCCCCGGTCATCCCCTAGGCCGGGGCCGCCCCGACCTCGTCGGACCACCACTCACGACGCCGCACACCCGGAAGCGAGCACCATGACCCTGACGACCACGCGCATCAGCTCGGACTGGCCCTGCCAGGTCAAGACGCCGGGCAGCTACGACTGGGAGCGCTCCGCGGCCAAGTGGCTGCGGGAACTGGTGCCGGCCCGCTACGCCAGTTACCCGGCGCTGATCCGTCACCCGGTCCTGCTCGCCCGGCACGCCCAGATCCAGGTCCAGCAGGAGATCCGCGTCGCCCGCACCGCCCTGCAGACCGCGCGGGCCGACCTGCCCGCCCTCGGCATGCCCGAGTCGGTCATCGAGCACACGATCAAGATGTACGCGGCCGAGGTCATGCAGCTCCAGCACATCGCGCGGAGCGTACGGGCGGTGTCCCTGGCACTGTCGGAGCGCCGCTGAGGGGCCCGTCGGCTCGATCCGTTGAGGCATCCGCTGAGGCACCTCCTCACGGCTCCCGCCGGAGGCACCGGCTCGCGGCTCCTGGCCGAGGCACCGCCTCGCGGCTCCCGCCCGAGGCACCGGCTCGCGGCTCCTGGCCGAGGCACCGGCTCGCAGCACCTCCTCGAGGTGCCTTCGCACCTGTCGCTTCGCCCGCGGCGCACGGCCGTGGTGCGATGGAACAGGGGGCGGAAGGAGAGCGATCATGCCCGCAGCGAAGCGAACGAGTGTCGCCGCCTCGGCGTCGGTCCGTCCGCTGGCCGAGCCGGACCTGGATCGGGCCGACGAGATCTTCAGGGTCGCCTTCGGGACCTTCCTCGGCATCCCTGAGCCGAAGACGTTCTTCGGTACCGCCGACTACGTCCGCACCCGCTGGGCGGCGGATCCGCACGCGGCCTTCGCGGCCGCCGTGGACGGCGAGGTGGTCGGATCGAACTTCGCCACCGACTGGGGCAGCGTCGGGTACTTCGGCCCGCTGACGGTACGTCCGGATCTGTGGGACCAGGGCATCGGCAGGCGCCTCATGGACCCGGTCATGGCCTGCTTCGACACCTGGGAGACCCGCCACCGCGGCCTGTTCACCTTCTCGCACAGCCCCAAGCACCTCGAGCTCTACCGCCGGTACGGCTTCTGGCCCCGCTTCCTCACAGCCATCATGAAGAAGCAGGTCACCGTCAGTGCCGCGGTCCCCGGCCGCGTGCTCTACGGCGAACTGACCGCCGCCGAGCGGCCCGAGGCACTGAGCCTCGGTCGCGCACTGACGGAGTCCGTGTACGAGGGTCTGAGCGTGGAGCGCGAGATCGTGGCCACCCAGGCGCAGGGGCTCGGTGACACCGTCCTCCTCGAGGGCGCCGACTCCGGCCTCGACGGTCTGGCCGTCTGTCACTGCGGAGCGGGGTCGGAGGCCGGTGAGGACGTGTGCTTCGTCAAGTTCGGCGCCGTACGCCCCGGCCCGGACGCCGGGGACCGGTTCGAACGACTGCTGAGCGCGTGCGAGCAGGTGGCCACCGAGAAGGGCCTGGGCCAACTCGACGCCGGAGTGAACCTGGCCCGCCAGGACGCCTACCGCCGCATGGCCGACCGCGGTTTCCGCACCTGGCTGCAAGGCGTGACCATGCACAAGCCGAACGAACCCGGCTACAGCCACCCGGACGCCTACGTGGTCGACGACTGGCGCTGAGTCCGCCGCCGGTGTCGGTCAGTCGTCGTGGCGGTGGCGCCAGTACCAGATCGCGCCCACGACGAGGGCCAGCAGAAACACGGCGGGCAGCACCAGGCCCGGAATGCGGGAGCCGGTCATCGGGGAGGGCCTTCGGGTCGAGCGGGCCGGGCGCCTGATGCGCGGGCCCCGGCATCAGGCTGGCAGCCCGTCGTGCGCGGCTCGCTCCGCTTTCCGCGCTTCTTGCCCGGCGTTCGAGGGGGCGGCCCTCGTCACCAGCCGCCGTTCGACGTCCGGGACTCCAGTGCGAGGCGGGTGTCGTTGCCGTAGACGCCGGTCTCGTCGCCTCGGATGCCGTACCAGAGCTGGAAGCGGGCAACCGCCTCGGTGAGTGCGGCGTCGTAGCGGCCGCTGGTGGAGCCGGCGACGTAGACGTCCGGGACGTTCAGGAGGCGTCGCTGCAGTTCGCTGACCTCGGGGCCGGTGTGTCCCTCCCGCAGGGTGCCGGGGCCGTCGGGGTCCGGGGCGGCCGAGGCAGTGGGGGTCGGGGCGACGGCCGCCGGAGGTGTGGGCGTGGGGCTTTCGGCCGCGGGGTCGTCCCTGGCGTCCGGCAGGACCAGGGCGCCGCCGAAGCCGATCAGGGCGGCCGCGGTCACGGCGAACGCGGCGGTGACCCGGGACAGAGTGCGGCGAGAGCGGTCGGCTCCTGCGGGATCGGTGGCGCCGTCAGGGACGGGGGGAAGTTCCTGGGTGTCGTCCTCCGCGCCGCGCGGCGGGGTGGGCAGGGGTACGGGCTCGTAGTCGGCGGATCCGTCCGTGTCGCCGGCCTCCCGTCCCGGCTCGCGGAACAGGTCGGCGAGAGCGTCGGTGCGGCGGGGGCGCAGAACGCGGGCCGGTTCGAGGGGTGGGCCGGTGTGCTCCACGTTTCGCTTCCTTCCGTCCCGTGGGCGGGGGCGACATCACTCCACCGAGTGATACGGGCTCGTCGCCCCCGGAGTTCACCCGCCCACACGCGACTGAACGATCAATACGCTCAATTCGGCCAGAGTTATTGAGCGTTTGATCGCTGCCGTGCTAGAAACCGCCGTCATGACGACTCGTTGGTCACGCCGCCGTCTTCTGACCGCGGGCACCGCAACCGCTCTCACCCTCACCCTCCCCACCCCCGTCACGGCCGTCGCCGCCGAGGCGGACGAGTTCGCGACCCTGCGCGCGAAGTGGCGCACGTTGATCCTCGGCGAGGGGTTCAGCCCCACCGCCGAACCCTTCAAGAGCCGGCTCACAGAACTGGGCACCACCGCCGGCCAGTTGCGGTCCGCCATGGCACCGGCCGCCGGATCACTGTGGCCGGACCTGGTGTACGCGGACCCCGAACCCGACACCGACCAGGAGTCGTACGGATACTCGGGCAATCTGAACGCGAGCTACAACCGCCTCAACACGCTCGCCCAGGCCTACTGCCAGCCCGGCACGGGACTGACCGGCGACAGCACGCTCAGGACAGCCATTCTGACCGGCCTCGATCACCTCCACTCCGAGGTCTACAACGAGAACCAGGCCCGCTACGGCAACTGGTACAGCTGGCAGATCGGCGCCCCGCAGGCACTGCTCGACGTGTGCGTGCTGATGTACGACTCGCTGACCGCCACCCGGCTCGCCGACTACTGCGCCGCCGTCGACCACTTCGTGCCCGACTCCGCCGTCGCCGACTACACCGGCACCAGCACCGGCGCCAACCGCGTCGACCTGTGCCGCGTGCTGGCGCTGCGCGGCATCGTCGGGGGCAGCGCCGCCAAGGTGGCCCTGGCCCGCGACGCCCTCTCCCCCGTCTTCCCGTATGTCAGGAACGGGGACGGGCTGTACACCGACGGATCGTTCATCCAGCACACCACCGTGCCGTACACCGGCTCCTACGGCTCAGTGATGCTCGGCGGCCTCGGCATGCTGTTCGCGCTGCTCGCCGGGTCGACCTGGGCGGTCACCGACGCCACTCGGCAGATCGTGTTCGACGCGGTCGAGAACGCCTGGGCCCCTTTCCTCTACAACGGCCTGGTCATGGACGGCGTTTCCGGGCGGGCGATCAGCCGAGGGCTCTCCGCCTCCGACGCCAAGCAGATCCAGCAGGACGATCACCTGCGCGGTCATCCGATCCTCGCCTCGATCGTCCTGCTCGGACAGGGCGCGAGCGCGGCGGAGAACACCCGCTGGCGCGGGCTGGTCAAGGGCTGGCTCCAGCGCGACTACTACAGCCCGCCGATGAGCAACCCCTCGCTCGGGCTGACGAACCTGGCCCGGCTCGAGTCGGTGCTGGACGACACCTCGGTCACCCCGATCGGCGAGCCGACCGGGCACCGGCTGTTCACCAACATGGCCCGGGCCACCCACCGCAGACCCGGCTGGGCGGCCTCGCTCAGCATGGCCGACCGCAGGATCACGTACTACGAGACCGGCAACGGCGAGAACCTCCGCGGCTGGCACACCGGCTCCGGAATGCTCTACTGGTGGGGCGACACCTTCGCCAACGGCCAGTACAGCGACGCTTTCTGGCCCACCGTCGACCCCTACCGGCTCCCCGGCACCACCGCCTCGCGCAAGGTGCTCGCGGACGCGGCCGGCGGCGACTGGGGCGCCTCACTGCCCGATGTGAACTGGGTCGGCGGCGCCACGGACGGTCAGCGAGCGGCGATCGGGCAGTACCTGAAGGGACTCCAGTCCACGCTGCTGGCGAAGAAGTCGTGGTTCTTCCTCGACGACACGGTCGTCTGCCTCGGCGCTGGCATCCGCTGCGCCGACGGGACGGCGGTGGAGACCACCGTCGAGAACCGCAACCTCGGCCCCACGGGCAGCGCGCCCTTCACGGTCGACGGCACCACCAGGCCGCTCGCCTATCCCTGGTCGGAGACGCTCACCGGCGCGAGCTGGGCGCACCTCGGCGGCCACGGCGGCTACGTCTTCCCCGGCGGGGCGACCGTCAAGGTGCTCCGCGAGGCCCGCGACGGCCGCTGGAGCGACATCAACAAGGGCGGCTCCACGGCCGTACTGAACCGCAAGTACCTGACGCTGTACGTCGACCACGGCACCGATCCGACCGCCGGCACCTACGCCTACCAGCTGATGCCGGGCGCGACGGCGGCGCAGACCCGGGCCCGGGCCGCCGCCACGGGCTGGCTGACCGTCCTCGCCAACACCAACGACCAGCAGGGCGTGGCCGTTGCCTCGCTCGGGTTCACCGGGGTCAACTTCTGGTTCGGCGGAACCGTGGGCGCTCTCGTCGCGAGCGACCCCTGCTGCGTGATGATCAACGAGAAAGGCGACGGCACCGCCGTGATCTGTGTCAGCGACCCGATGCGCATGCGGACGGGCCTGACCCTCACCTGGAACCGCCCGGTCACCGGCGTGACCTCGAAACCGGCCACCGTCACCTCGGCGACCACCGGTTCCTCGCTCAGGCTCACCTTCGGCGACCTGAGCACCACGGCCGGCGCCACCCAGCGGATCACCGTCAGGCTCGGCTGAACATCCCGTGCAGGGACGCCTTCATCGCCGAGACGAAGGCGTCCCGGCGCTCCTCGTCCAGCGCGTCCAGGGACAGGTACGGGTTGAGGTCCTCCAGTTCCACGAGCAGCAGTTCCCCGCCCGGGGCGCGGCAGGCGTCGACGCGCTGGACGCCGTGGCGGATGGTGTTCCAGTCGATGAAGCGGCGCGCGAACTCCAGGTCGGCGCCGGTGGGTTCGTACGGCTGGAGTTCCCAGCGCCGCTCCGGGTCGGGAGCGTGGAGGGCGTACTGGAAGTCGTGGTCGACGAAGTAGAAGGAGACCTCGTAGGCGAAGTCCACGCAGGGCTGCACGAGGACGCTTCCGTCAGCCGCCTCGCGGGCCCGGTCGGCGGGGACGATCCGCAGGCCTATCGAGTCCGCGCCGAGCTTGGGTTTGACGACGTACCGGTCGGCCACGGGCAGCCGGTCCACGTCCTCGGGCCGGTCGACGGTCGGGATGACCGGGAAGTCCTGCGCGGTCAGGTCGAGCAGGTACTGCTTGCCCGCCATGTCGGCCCGCCCGGTGAGCTCGTTGTAGACGAGCGCCCCGGTCGCGGCCGCATGGTCGCGGAACGCCTGGTACGCCTCCGGGTACTCGAGGACCGGCCCGCTGTTGCGGACCACGACGGCGTCGAAGCCGTCCATCAGCGCGACCGCGTCCCGCGGATGGCACAGGGCGAGATCGAAGTCCTCGCGGAGCCGGGCGGTGAGCCGGATGTCCTCGTCGCAGTAGCGGCGCCCGCGGGCCGGATAGGCGAGGTCGGTGACGTACAGCAGGCTGCGGCGGGCGGACGGCATACGGGCTCCTCGGGGCGGGCGGGAGGCGATCGTATGCGGGCCGCAGACCATCGAACAAACGTCGGGTTACGACGTCACGGTCCCGCCGTCGAGGTCACAGACCCGCCGCCCACAGCTCGCCCCTGCCGATTCCCGCCAGGCCGTGGCGCACCGTGCGGCGGGGGCCCGGTTCGATCGGGGTGTACGAGGGGACGGCGAGGACGCGGCAGCCCGCCGCCTCGGCGGCGGCGACGCCCGTCGGTGAGTCCTCGACCGCCAGGCAGGCCGCGGGGTCGACGCCGAGGGCCCGGGCGGCGGCGAGGTAGGGGTCGGCGGCGGGCTTGGTGCGCGGGGTCTCGCCCGCGGCGACCGTGGTGCGGAACCGGTCGGTGCCGAGCGTCTTGAGGACCGCGTCCACGACCGGCCGCGAGGACGCCGAGACCAGGGCGGCCGGGACGCCCAGCTCCCGCAGCAGGTCGAGCAGTCCGAGCGCGCCGGGCAGGGGGGCGGCCTCGCGTTGGACGGCCGCGAGGAAGCGCGCCTCCAGATCCGCGGCCAGGGCGTCCGGGTCCTCGGGCCGCAGAAGTGCCGCGGTGTCGGCGGCCGAGCGGCCGAGGGCCTGGAAGAGGTCCTCCTGCTCGATCGCGGGCGCGGCCTCGCGGACCGTGCGCAGCCACAGGGACTCGGTGTCGACGAGCGTGCCGTCCATGTCGAGGAGCACGGCGTGCGGGGCGGCGGCGAAGGGCGTCCCATCGAGCGTCCAGTGCCGGTCGGGGCGGCGGCCGAGCGCGGCGAACACCTGGGCGGCGACGTCGGCGTGGCGCAGGGGGCGGGTCGGCGCGCCGATTCCGGGACCCGCGGCGGCCAGCCACGCCGTGCGCTCCTCGGTCGTACGGCCGCCATGGCCGCCCGCGTCGACATGGCCGTGGTCGGTGACGACCAGGACGGTCCACGATTCCTCGGCGTACGACGGCCGGGAGCGGACCGCGTCCAGGAGCCGCCCGAGGCGGGCGTCGGCCCGGCGGATCGCGGCCTCGTACGCCTCGCCGCAGCCGAGGAAGTGCGCGGTCTCGTCGGGTGCGCCCAGATAGACGAAGGAGGCGGCGGTGTCGTCGGTGGGGTCTGCGAGGAGGCGTACGGCCGCCTCCGTGATCCGCTCGTCGCAGTGCTCCCACGCCTCGGGGGTGTCCTCGGCCGGCGAGACGTACGCGGATCGGGAGGGCGCGGCGAACAGGGGGCCGCCGGAGCGGGCCTGCATCAGGGGCTGCCAGCCGGCGGCGACGAAGGTGCGCCGCCCGTCCTGGACGGCGAGCCGGGTCGCGAAGTCGGGGAAGACGTCGAGGCGGTGGCCGGTGAAGTCGTTGCTCCACACGCCGTGCCGGGCGACCGTGACGCCGGTGACGACGGTCGCCCAGCACGGCCCCGACATGGTGGGCGTGTCCGCGTCCACCTCGACGGGCGCCAGGAACCCCTCGGCGGCGAGCGCGTCGAGGTGCGGGGTGGTCAGCCGGTTCAGGGAGTCGAGGCGTACGCCGTCGATGCCGACGACGAGGACGCGCTGGGCCGGGTCGGGCATGGGGGTCCTTTCCTGCGGAAGAGGTGCGCGCGGTCACGCCGAGCGGATCAGCTCGTCCGGGGCGACCTCGAACGCCAGGGGCAGGCCCTGGGCGTAGCGGGCGACCTCGTCGACGGCCCAGTCGGTCATCCGGCCGAGTTCGTTGCCGAGGGAGCCCGCGATGTGCGGGGTGAGCAGCACGTTGGGCAGCGTGTACAGGGGCGAGTCGGTCGGGGGGACGTCCGGTTCCGTGACGTCGAGGACGGCGTGGATCCGGCCGGTGAGCAGGTGGGCGGTGAGCGCGTCGGTGTCGACGAGGTCGCCGCGGGCGGTGTTGACGAGGGTGGCGCCGTCCTTGAGGAGGGCGAGGCGGCGGGCGTCGAACATGTGGTGGGTCTCGGGGAGTTGGGGCGCGTGGATCGACACCACGTCTCCGCGCCGGACCAGTTCGTCGAGGCCGGCCCGCTCCACACCGAGGGCCCGGGCCTCATGGGCGTCGACGTAGGGGTCGTAGAGGAGGACGTCGAAGTCGAAGGGTCGCAGCAGCTCGATGACCCGGCGGCCGATGCGGGAGGCGCCGACGACGCCGACGGTGCGGCGGTAGTTGCCGTGTCCGCTGTAGTACGGCAGCAGGTCGGGGCGGGTGCGGGTGTCGGCGTAGTCGCGGGCGGCGTCGAGGACCCGCTTGCCGGCGAAGAGGACGGCGGCGAGGGTGAACTCGGCGACGGGCAGGGCGTTCGCCGCGGCCGCGGAGGAGACCGTGATGCCGCGCCGCCAGACGGCGTCGGTGACGTGGTGCTTGACGGAACCCGCGGCGTGGACGACCGCGCGCAGCCGGGGCATCAGGCGCAGCGCGTCCTCGTCCAGCAGGGGGGCGCCCCAGTGGGTGAAGAGGACCTCGGCGGCGGCGAGTTCGCGCGGGTCGGCGGTGGCGAGGTCGCTGATCGCGGTCGTGGTGTCGACGCGGGCGACGGTGTGGAGACGGTCGAGGGCCGGCTCGGCGAGGAGCTGGCGGTGGATCTGGGCGCCCATGGCCAGGACCGTGTGCGGGCGGGGGGTGCTGTCCGAGGGATTCGGGGGGTCGAGGGGGTTCAGGGGGGTGCCTTCCGGTGCGGGCATCGTCACTTCACCGCACCGGCGGTCAGCCCGGAGCGCCAGAAGCGCTGGAGGCAGACGAAGGCGACGATGAGCGGGACGACGGCGACGAGGGAGCCCGTGATGACGAGGGAGTAGAACTCGGGCTGCTGCTGGGTGACGCTGTTCCACATGAACAGGCCCAGGTTGACCGGGTAGAGCTGTTCGTCGTTGAGCATCACCAGGGCGCCGAAGAAGTTGTTCCAGCTGGCGGTGAACGAGAACAGGAAGATGGTCATGAAGCCCGGCGCCAGCATGGGCAGGCCGATCCGGGTGAAGGTGCGCAGTTCGCCGGCGCCGTCGACGCGGGCGGCCTCCAGCACCTCGCCGGGGACGTAGCCCTCGGAGAAGACGCGGGCGAGGTAGACGCCGAAGGGGTTGACGAGGGCGGGCAGCAGCAGCGCCCAGTAGGTGTTGACGACGCCGGCCTTGGTGGCCAGCAGGTACATCGGCAGCTGGATGACCGTGGTGGGGACGAGGACGCCGCCGAGGACCAGGCCGAACAGCTTCTCCTTGCCGCGGAACTCGTACTTGTCGAAGGCGTAGCCGGTGGCGACGCACAGCAGGGTGGAGGCGGCGGAGCCGACGACGGAGTAGAGGATGCTGTTGCCGAACCAGCGCAGGTAGATGCCGTCGTTGAAGGTGAAGACGCGTTGGAGGTTGGCGAGGAGGTTGAAGTCGCCGAAGGAGAAGCCGGAGGTGGCGAAGAGGTCGCGGTGGTTCTTGGTGGCGGCGAAGAGCAGCCAGCTGACCGGCATCAGGGTGTAGAACGCGGCGACGATCAGCAGGCCGTTGACGAAGCCCTTGGAGAGCAGGGCGCCGGGGGCGCCGCGGCGGCGGGCGGCCGGGGCGGGCTCGGGCTCCTTCGAGGCGGGGCGCGCGGTGTCCTGGGTGAGGGTGCTCATCGGGTCGCCTTCCACCGGTTGCCGAGCCGGGTGACGAGGTAGGAGAGGGCGACACCCAGGGCGGCGAGCATCAGGGACGCGGCGGCGGCCAGGCCGTAGTCGTGCTGCACGAAACCCGCCTTCCAGATGTAGAGGGTCGGGGACCACTCGGTGTCGATCGAGGGTGCTCCCCGCTGGTTGAGGAGCTTGGGTTCGGTGAAGATCTGAATCGCGCCGACGCAGGTGAACAGAACGGTCATGACGACCGCGGAGGCGATCATCGGGACCTTGATCTGCAGGGCGGTGCGCAGGGCGCCCGCGCCGTCCACGACGGCCGCTTCGATCACTTCGCGCGGAACGGCCTGCAGGGCGGCGTAGAAGATGACCATGTTGTAGCCGGTCCACTGCCAGGCGGTCAGGTTGACCAGGGACATGAGCACGTGATCGCTGCGGTAGAAGTCCCAGGAGCCGCCGAGCGCGCCGATCCACTCGAGCACCGGGCTGAGACCGGGGGTGTACAGGTAGATCCAGATGATCGAAGCGATCAGTCCGGGGATCGCGTGCGGCAGGAACAGGGCGAGTTGGAAGAACCGCTTGGCGCGGGCGAGCGCGGAGTCCACCAGGAGGGCCAGGGCGAGCGAGCCGCCGACCATCACCGGGATGTAGAGGGCGCAGTAGAGCGCGATGTGCCCGAAAGAGGCGCGGAAGCCGGGGTCGGAGAGGGCTCTGGTGTAGTTGTCCAGGCCCGCGAACACCCGCTCGGTGCCGCCGAAGCCGAGTCCGGAGGAGCGTTCCTGGAACAGGCTCATCCACCCGGCGTAGACGATGGGGGCCGCCATCACGGCGGCGAACAGCACGAAGAACGGGCCGATGAACAGGGCGGCGGTACGGCGCTGACTGCGCCGCAGCCGCGAGGCGCCGGAGGACCGCGGCGCGGGTGCGCGTACGGCCGCGGGGCGCGCGACTGGGGCGGACGGTGCTGCCACAGGGGCTCCTAGGCGGGGTGGGACGGGCGAGGCGGGGGCGCGGGGAGGCGGGGGGCGAGCGGTCCCGGGCCGCCGGGGCTGTGGGGCGTCCCGGCGAGGGCCGACAGGTCGGGCGGCGCCCGTCAGGGTTCCCGCACAGGGCCCCGGGCCGGGCGGCGCGGATCGGAGTTGCCGGGTCACGCGCCCCGGGTCGGGCGGCGTGGGCTACTTCGCGAGCTTCAGGCCGCGTTCCGTGATGCCCGACTCGGCCTTCTCCTGGCCCGCCTCGACGCCCGCGGTGAAGTCGGACTTGGCGGTGCGGTCCTGGACGGCGGTGTAGACGTCCATCTGGTTCGGGCCCCAGGTCCAGCCGGGGACGATGGTGTCGGCCTGCTCGGAGGCGAGGGCGTAGAGGTCCTGGCCGTCGAGGTAGGCGGTGTCGAACTCCGCGGCGGCCACCTCGCGCATCTCGGGGTTGGCCGGCAGCGCGCTGCTGGGCGACTCCAGGTCGGCGAGCCGGGCCTGGACGCCGGCCTTGTCCGTGGTGAGCCAGGTGATGAACTCGGCGGCGGCCTCGGCGTGGTCGCTGCCCTTGAGGACGCCGTAGGAGGTGCCCCCGTAGTTGCCGCTGGCGGCGCTTCCCCAGTGGGGCATGGGCGCGGCGGCCCACTTGCCGGCCAGATCGGGCATGGCGGTCCTCATGCCGCCCGCGGACCAGGAGGCACCGAGGAAGGAGAGGGTCTTGCCGGAGGTGCGGGCCTTGGTCTCCTCGGGGCTGTAGCCGGTGTAGGACTGCACGAGGTCGTCCTCGATCAGGCCGTCCCAGTAGGCGGCGACCTTGTTCGTCGCGGCGTCGTTCACGGCGGGCTTCCAGGCGTCGCCCTCGACGGCGAACCACTTGGCGCCGGCCTGCCAGGACAGGGCGGCCAGCAGGGCGGGGTCGTTCTTCGGCATCGAGGCGAGGCGGACGCTCTTGTCCTGCTTCTTGACCTTCTCGGCGGCCGCCTTGAACTCGTCCCAGGTCGTGGGGACCTCGATGCCGAACTTCTCGAACAGGTCGGTGCGGTAGTAGTAGAGCTGCGGGGCCGCGTCGTAGGGGACGGTCCAGGTCTTCCCGCCGAAGGTCACCAGGTCCTGGACGGCCTGCGGGAACTTCGTCTTGACCGTTTCGCCCGCGTACTCGGTCAGATCGATCAGATGACCTTGGCTCGCGAACTCGGGGACCATCTGGTACTCGATCGTGGCCACGTCGGGCGCGTTGCCCGCCTTCACGGCGTTGGCGAGTTTGCTGTAGCCCTCGGTGCCGCTCGGTATCTCGGTGAGCTCGACCTTGATGTCCTGGTGCGTCCTGTTGAACGCCTCCACGGTCGACTTGGCGCCGAGCGTCCAGGTCCAGTACGTGAGCGTGACCGGCTTGCCGCCCGCGGCGGTGTCGGTCGAGTCGCCGTCGCCGCCGCAGGCGGTGGCGAGCATGCCGAGAGCGGCGACGGCGGCGAGGGTGGCGGTGGTGCGGAACGAACGTGAAGTGCGCGTCATGGCACGGCTCCTACGAGACCTCGTACGGGAAGAGGCGGTCGCAGGACATCTTTTGTGAGCGGACGATCGACGTCAAGAGCGTTCGACCAAGACAATCAAAACGATCGGACAGCGAAAGGAACGATCAGTCGGCGATCGGTTCGCCGCCGCAGGACGAGCGAACCCGCAGCACCGGAAGCAGATCGAGGTGCTGACCGGGACCCGGCCGCTGTCCGCCGCGGCGCTCGGCGAGCCGCTGGAGCAGCAGCTTGGCGGCGAGTTCACCGACCGAGCGCTTGGGCGGGGCGATGGCGGTGAGCGGTACGTCGGACAGGCCCGCGACCTCGTCGTCGTAGGCGATCAGCGCCAGGTCGTCGGGGACCCGCACGCCGGCCGCCTGGAGCCGCGGCACCAGCACGATCGCGTCCTCGTCGCTGTGCACCAGCGCCGCCGTGACGCCCCGCTTCTGCACGGCACCGACGAGGTGGTCGACGCTCGCCTCGTAGTCGCCGTGCTCGCGCACGGTCGGGGCGTCGATGTCGACGTCGAGGCCCAGGTCCCGCACGGCGGCCCGGAAGCCGACGGAGATCTGGTCGGCGTGCGGGCCCGCCTGGAGAACCGCGGTGATCTTGCGGTGACCGAGGGCGGCGAAGTGCCCGACGGCGACGGCGGCGCCGTGGGCCCGGTCGGTGCGGACCCGGTCCAGCACCGCGGCGGGATTGCCGGGCGGCGCCGAGCGCTCCACCAGGACCGCCGGGACGTCGTGGTCCAGCAGCCACTTCTCCTGGCCGCCCTCGGGCACGCCCCCGAACCAGCTGGGCGCGACGAGCAGCCCCTCCGCTCCCCCCGCGATGAGGTGCTCCGCCTGGACCGAGTCCTCGGCGTCCACATAACCGGAGACCCCGAGGACGAGCCGTCCACCCTGGGCGGCGACCGCCTCCCGGGCCCCGCGGACGATGTCGGCGAAGATGTAGTTGGTGGTCGGCACGATCATTCCGATCACCGCGCCCCCCGCGCCCCCCGCGCCCGCCGGGCGCTCGCGCGGTTCGGCCGCCGTCTCCTCCGGCCACACCACGGCGCCGTGCAGCCGCTGCACCCGGCCCTGGGCGGCCAGCGCCTCCACGTCCCGCCTCAAGGTGACCGCGGACACGCCGAGTTCGGCGGCGAGTTCGGCGACCCGGATGCTGCGCCGCTCGCGGACGAGTTCGAGCACGCGCTCGTGGCGCTGGTCGACATGGAGTCGCATCGGTTCCCCCTGGTCGGTGGCGTGTCTCCGGGCTAGAGGCAGTGATCCCGGAGCGCTTACTCTACGCCCACAATCGTATCGATCGTTTGCGATCAATACGATCGTCACGGACGCGTCGTCACCGACCGGGGCGGTCGGCTCCTCGGGTCCTGATGGTCAGCTCGTCAGGACCTGTGGCGAGGTCTCCTTCAGTTCGGCGTTGGCCCAGCGCAGCTGCCGCAGGGTGTCCGGGTGGCAGCGCTGTGCGAGGTCCAGCAGCCCGTCGTCGGCGGTGGCCTGGGCGGCCTGGGCGACCAGCTCCCAGTCGAGGGAGACCGTCGAGGCCCGCCCGTGGATCTCCCGCAGGTCGTGCAGCAGCAGGAGCCCGGGATCGGTGCGAAGGCCGAGCAGCGCGCTGCCCTTCTCCCGCAGCCGGTCGGTGCGCCGGGGGCCGTCGTCGGGGGCCGGTTCGAGGTGGACGCCGTACCGGTCGGCTACCTCGGCCACGTCCCGCAGATGCCGACGGGACCAGTCGGCGAGGTCGAGGGAGAGATGGTGGATGTCGTGGGCGCTGCGGTGCCGTTCGGCCGTGAGCAGCAGACAACGCACCAACTCCCGCTCGTCTTCGTGCAGTTCGCGCAGGACGGCGCCGATCTTCATGTGCTTCCTCCCCTGGACGGTGCGGGTCCGGCCTCGTCGACGACCGCGCCGGTGCCGCCGTGCGTGGCGGGCACGGCGGCGTCGACGGGGGACGAGGCGGTGGTCGTGGGCGCCGGGGCCGGGGTGCCGTCGGCCGGGGCGAGGCGGCGCAAGGAGGCGGCCGCGGTCTTGTAGAGCGGTTGTTTGGAGGCGGGATCCCATTCGGTGGGGGTGAGTTCGTTGGCGGCCCGTCCGGGTTCCTCGCCGGGACGGCCACTGGTGTCCCCGTCGCCGTCCCGTTCGGCTCCGTCGCGCGGGCGGCCGCCCGTGTCCCAGTAGCCGTAATGGAAGGGCAGGAACAACACCCCTCGGCGGATGCCGCTGACGCGGGCGCGGGCCCGCACCGTGCCCCGGGGCGTGGCGATCTCGACCTGGTCGCCCTCCCCCGCGCCGAGCGCGCTCGCGTCCTCGCCGGAGATCTCCACCCACACCTCGGGGGCGGCGGCGTTCAGCTGCGGTGTCCGGCCGGTCTTGGTGCGGGTGTGGAAGTGGTAGACGGTCCGGCCGCTGATCAGGGCGAAGGGGTACTCGTCGGTGGGCTGTTCGTGGGGCGGCAGGTAACCGGCCGACTTGATCACTGCCTTGCCGAGCGGGTTCAGGGCGCGGTACTCGACAGGCTCAACGGGCGCGCCGGTGACCAGGTCGAGGCCGTAGCTCTCGCAGGTGCCGGGGTCGCTCCAGAACGCGCCGCCGGAGTAGAGGCGTTCGGTGCCGTCGGGGTGGTCGGACGTGCACGGCCACTGGATGCCGCCGTCCTCGCGCAGCCGCTCGTAGCTCAGGCCTGTGTAGTCGCAGGGGCGGCCCCGGGAACACTCCTGCCAGGCGCCGAACGCCGAGGGCGGGTCGTGCCACTTCACCAGCGGGTCGCCGTCCTTGTCGCGCAGGTCCAGGCGCCGGGCGTAGTCGAGGAGGATGTCGAGATCGGAGCGGGCCAGGCCGGGCGGTTCGACGGCCTTGTCGGAGAGGTGGACGGTGCGGTCGGCGTTGGTGAAGGTGCCCGTCTTCTCGCCCCAGCCGGCCGCGGGCAGGACCACGTCGGCGAGTTCGGTCGTCTCGGTCGGATAGAGGTCCTGGACGACGAGGAAGAGGCTTTCCCGGGCCAGGACGGAGCGGATCCGGGAGAGTTCGGGCAGGGAGACCGCGGGGTTGGTGCCGGTGATCCAGAGCATGCGCAGCGAGCCCTGCTCGGCGTACCGGAAGATCTTCATGGCGTGGGTCGGCGGGCCGTAGTGCGGGATGCGCCGGGGCTCGACGTTCCACAGGCGGGCCAGTTCGGCGACGTGGTCGTCGTTGGCCCAGTTGCGGAATCCGGGCAGGTCGCCGTCGGCGCCGCACTCGCGGGTGTTCTGCGCGGTGGGCTGTCCGTTCATCTGCAGCACTCCGCAGCCCGGGCGTCCGAGCATGCCGCGGACCAGGTGCAGGTTGTTGACCTGGACGGCGGCGGCGGTCGCCTGGTGGGACTGGTAGAAGCCCTGCAGCACGGTGGACACCAGCCGGTCGCAGGTGCCCAGGAGCCGGGCCGCCCGCCGGATCAGGCCGACGGGGACGTCGCAGATCACGGCCGCCCGTTCGGGCGGCCAGTCCTCGACCCGCTGGCGCAGTTCGTCGAAGCCCACCGTGTGCCGCTCGAGGTAGCCGGTGTCGATCCAGCCGCACGCGACGATCTCGTGCAGCAGGGCGTTCATCAGGGCCACGTTGGTCCCGGGCCGGGGCGCGAGGTGGACGGTCGCGGCCCGGGCGACCGGGGTGGAGCGCGGGTCGACGCAGACCAGCGCGGGCGGTTCGGGCCCGGCGAGCCGGTCGAGGACGCGGGTCCACAGCACGGACTGGGTCTCGGCCATGTTGTGCCCGAACAGGGCGATGGTGTCGGCGTGGTCGAGGTCGGTGAAGGAACCGGGCTGCCCGTCGCAGCCGAAGGACTCCTTCAGCGCGGTGGCCGCGGTGGCCGTGCACAGCCGGGTGTTGCCGTCCAGGTGGTTGGTGCCGATCCCGGCGCGGGCGATCACGCTCAGGGTGTAGTACTCCTCCAGGAAGAGCTGGCCGCTGGTGTAGAAGCCGATCGCGCCCGGTCCCTGTTCGTCGAGCAGGTCCCGGGTGCGGGTCACGACCTGGTCCAGCGCGGTGTCCCAGTCCGTCTCGACGAGCCGGCGCCCTCGTCGTACGAGGGGCGTGGTGAGCCGGTCCGGGGAGGCGACGGCCTGCCAGGCGTACAGGTCCTTGGGGTCCAGGCGCCCGTGGTTGACGCGGTCCTCCGCGCGCCCGCGCACCCCGACGATCCGGCCGTCGCGCACCGCGATGTCGAGGGCGTCGCCGTTGGAGTGCAGCACCGACGCCGAGCGCACCCAGCGGTCGACCTGTTCCGGCCGGATCCCGTCGGCCAGGCGGGTGTCCACCCGCACCGGCCATCGCTCGCCCCTGCCGAAGGGGGTGCGCCCGCCCCACGGCTCGGCGATCCGGTCCACGCGTCCCATGTCCGTTGCTTCCGTCGTCCTGCGTTGCGCGCCCCGAGTGCCCCGCGTGAAGGACGTGAATCCGCGGGACCTCGGCGTTTCACGCCGGGGCCCGGGTGGCGGCGACCGGGAGGGCGCTCAGGCTCCGCCCTGGCGCGCGGGCTCCTGCGCCGGCAGGCGCAGATGGGCGCCCTGGCGGCGCAGAGCGCGCTGGACCAGGTGGTGCGGTACCTCGCGGGGCGCCCTGCCGAGGCGGACCGACAACGCGGCGCACACGCCCGCCGCCTGGCCGGTCGCCATCGCGATGGGCATCACCCGGTACGACGAGTGCGCCACGTGCGAGCCGGAGATGCAGCGCCCGGCGACCAGCAGCCGGTCGGTGTCCCGGGGCAGCAGGCAGCGCAGCGGGATGTCGTAGAAGCTGCCGCGCGGAACGCGTTTGAGGACGGTTCCGCTGCCCCGCGGGTTGTGGATGTCGACGGGGTAGGCGCCGTGCGCGACGGCGTCCGGGAAGGAGCGCGCGGCGAGGATGTCGTGGCCGGTGAGGTGGTAGTCGCCGAGGACGCGGCGGGTCTCGCGGACGCCGATCTGGACACCGCTCTGGGCCACGTAGGCGTCCTCGAAGCCGGGCACGTGCCGGCGCAGGAAGCGGTCGATCTGGGCCAGTTGGCGGCGGGCGGTGAACTCGGCCCGGCTGAGGTCCCAGACATCGGTGCCGAGCACCCGGGTGACCCGGGTGCTGTTGACACTGACCTCGCGGGGGTGCGGGGTGCCGAAGAAGAGGATGTCCTCGCGGGGCAGCCTCAGTTCGCCCGCCTCGGTGGCCGCCTGGACGAGGTCCCACAGCCCGTGCACGCCCCGCCACTGGTCGGGGTGTTCGCTGACGTACTCGCTGAACCGCGGCTGCAGGAAGTCGACGATGCGGAACATGAGCGTCATCGGCTGCACCAGCCCGTCCTCCGGCCGTCCGATCTCGTACGGCGCCCCGCAGGCGGCGGCGATGTCGCCGTCCCCGGTGCCGTCGACGACGACCCCGGCGTCGATCACGACGGGACCCGACTTGGTCTCGAAGACCACCCGCCAGCCGTCGTCGAGGGGCAGCGCGGTGGAGGCGAAGGAGTGGAACAGCATGCGCACGCCCGCCTCGTCGAGCAGATCGAGGAGGACGAGCTTGTAGAGCTCCGGGTCGAAGGGAACGGTGTAGCCGGTGTCGGGGGACGGCGGGACGCAGCCGCCGCGCTCGGTGAGCCGGTCCAGCAGCAACCAGAGGAATCCGGCCACCACGGGATCGCCCTCACCGTGGTCGGTGGGCAGGAGCCGGCCGCTGTGCCCGGCTCCGTCGAACACGGCCTGCTTGCGCTCGTTGTGGAACGACATCAGCGGCATGACCAGGGCCACGGTGGCGTTGCCGCCGAGGAAGCCGTAGCGCTCCACGAGGACGACGTCCGCGCCCGCGTCGGCCGCCGCGTACGCCGCCGCGGTGCCGGCCGGGCCGCCGCCGACGACCAGCACGTCCGTCCGGCCGCCGTGGCGGGCCGCCCGAGGCGGCAGGGTGACCGTCTGCTCGGGGTGGGGTGGGGTGAGGATCGGCATCGCTGCTCCCTCGACTCACGAGCCCGGGGTGGACAGGCTCAGGTCCGCCGGTTCGGTCCGCCGTCCGCCGTCGAGGGAGTCCAGCAGCGCCCCGCAGCGCTCGCAGGTCTCCCGGGACCGCTCCTGAAGTCCGCGCATCCGGGTCCTCAAGTCGTCCTGGCGCAGCGGGAACTCGTCCCAGAGCCGGTCCACCTCCGCGAGCAGCAGCCCGGCCTGTTCGCGTGCCACGCCGACCAGCGCGGGCGAGCCGGTGCGGCGGGCGAAGTCGAAGACCTTGCCGGAGTACGGCAGCGGCAGCACGGGCAGCCCGGAGAGCGCGGCGAACATCACGAAGTGCAGCCGCATGCCGACGACGATGTCCAGGTGGCTCATGAAGCCGAGGATCTCGCCGGGGCTGTAGGAGTTGTGCAGGATGCGGCCCTGGTCCGGGGCGCTCATCCGGGAGAGCACGCCGTGGGCGTGGCGCACGTCCTGGCGTTCCATCGGGACAAAGACGACGTGCGCGTCCAGCCGGCGGGCGAGGAAGTCGGCGACGTCGGCGAGGAGCGAGTGGTAGTCGGCCTCGTCGAGTTTCTCGGCGGCGCGGCCGGGCTCGCGCACCGACATCCCGACCAGCCGGGAGCCCGTCGGCAGGCCTTCCTGCCGCATCATCTGCTCGGTGAAGGGCTCGGGCGGCAGCAGCAGCGCCGGGTCGGCGGTGACGGTGAGGTCGCGGTCGACGCCGACCTCCTCCAGGACCAGGCGGGACTCCTCGTCGCGGACGACCACGTCGGTCATGGCGGGCAGGACGGCGCGGGCGGCCTCGCGGTCGTCGGGCTCGCGCAGCGGGCCCGCGCCGACGGCGTAGGCGAAGGTGGGCACGCCGCGTTCCTGTGCGGCGCGGACGAGACGCAGATAGCGGCGCGCCTCGCCGTCGTAGAGGATCCCGCCGCCGCCCAGCACGAGCAGGTCCAGGCCGGCCAGCGTGTCCAGGACGGGTTTTTGCGGGACGCCCTCCCAGTCCACGACCTCGTCGGCGCGGGGCTGGTGGGCGCGGGTGTGCTCGGCGTCGCGGCTGAAGACCACGAGCCGGGCGCCGGGGCGGTGGGCGCGCAGGCAGCCCAGCACGCAGGTGAGGATCGCCTCGTCGCCGATGTTGCGTCCGCCGTAGCTGCCGAGCAGGCCGATCCGCAGATCCGGCGACGGCGGGAACTGGTCGAGGGTCATCCGGAACTCCCTGGGGAAGGAGGTGCGGGACCGGGGCAGAGCGCCCGTAGAGACAGTATGTGGGCCGTCGCGCCGCCCGTCCTTCCGGGCCGCGGCGCCCGTCGTCCCGGCGCCGGGTACCCCTCTCTCGGAGTCGACGTCGGCTCCTCGGGCCCGTGTGGCTGGGCGTCGGGCGGGCACTCGGGTGCCGCGGCGGGTCCGCCGCCGTCACGGCTGGAGGTGAAGAACATGGGTCACGGTGGAAACGTGATCGAGGAACTGGTGACCGACCATCGCGAGGTGCAGGAGCTCTTCGGCAGGATCGAGGCGCTGCCGCCCGGACACGAGGACCGCAAGACGTACGCCGATCAGGTCACGATGGAACTGGTGCGGCACTCCGTCGCCGAGGAGGCCTATCTCTACCCTGCGGTGCGCGAGCACCTTCCCGGCGGGGACATGCTCGCCGACGAGGAGATCGCCGAGCACTCCGAGGCCGAGCGGATCATGAAGGATCTGGAGAGCCACGACGCGGGCGACCCGGAGTTCGACCGGCTCATCGGGATGCTGATGACCGAGGTCCGTTCGCACATCGACGACGAGGAGACCAACCTCTTCCCGCAACTCCGCGAGACCTGCTCCGCCGCCGTGCTCGACGATCTCGGTGACAAGGTCCGTACGGCGAAGAAGACGGCCCCGACCCGGCCGCACCCGTCGGCTCCGGACACCCCGCCGGCCAACAAGCTGCTGGCGCCCGGTGTCGGCATGGTCGACCGGCTGCGGGACGCCCTGAGCGGGCGCGGCAAGAAGGACTGAACCAGAAGGACTGAGCCACCGGGGCTCGCGGCCAGGGGCCGCGGGCCCCTCTTTCGTGCGGCTCACCCTGCCCGCACGGCTCACCCTGCCGCGGCCCGCTCCCGGGCCGGCAGGTGGTACACGTGGAAGGCCCGCCCGATCACCGGCTGGGCGACGTTGCGCACCTTCACCCCGCCGCTGGTCAGGCCGTGCTCCGTGCCCAGATGGGCGTGGCCGTGCACCGCGAGGTCGGCGCCGGCCGTGTCGATCGCCTCGGCCAGGAGGTAGCTCCCGAGGAACGGAAAGATCTCCAGGGGCTCGCCGGCCAGGGTGTCCGGCACCGGGGAGAAGTGGGTGAGGGCGACACGTACGTCGCACTCCTGCTCGCCGAGCTCTTCCAGGGACCGGCACAGGGCGTCGGCACAGCGGCGGCTGTACCGGACGAACTCCTTCATGATCGGCTCGCCGAACTCCCCGGCACAGCGGCCGACGAACCCGCCCCCGAACCCCTTGGTGCCGGCGACCCCGATCCGCGTGCCGTCCCGGCCGACGACGGTCGCCTGGCCCTCCAGGACATGTGCTCCCGCGTCCCGGAGCACGGCGGTGACCTCCTCGGGTCGGTCGTCGTGATGGTCGTGGTTGCCGAGGACCGCGACCACCGGCACCCCGAGGTCCTCGATCTCCCCGGCCACCACCTCGGCCTCCGCCACGGTGCCGTGCCGGGTGAGGTCCCCGGCGAGGAGCAGGACGTCCGCGGAGTCGGGCAGTGTCTCGAAGGACGGCCGCAGCGCCCCCCGGCTGTCGGGCCCGAGGTGGATGTCGCCGACGGCCGCGACCCGGATCACGGGAGCTCCTCGGCGTGGTCGGGCGCGGAGCCGTCCGCGACGACGAGGTCCGAGTGGACCGGGTGGTCCGGCAGTTCCTCGCGGGCGAGCCGGATCACCTCGTCGCGGCAGCGGGCGGAGGGGACGGTGCCGGTCAGCAGGACCGCCTCGCCCCGGATCTGGATCCGCACGCCCAGCTCGCCGAGCGGCCCGGCGGCCAGATGGTCGGTGAGGTGGGCGACCCGGTAGTCCAGGTGGTGCGCTCCGCCGGTGCCGGGAGCGGGCTGGGCGGGGGTGCGGTTCATCGCTCCTCCTTCGGCATGTCGATGACGTTCAGGCGCTCCAGGAGGAAGAAGAACGCCGCGGGCATGGGCTGGTCCCCGCAGTCCCGTCGTACGGCCGTCCAGTCGACCTTCTCGCGCAGGGCGCGGGCCACGGCGAGCGCGGAGCCGAAGTCGCAGTAGTGCTCGGAGAACGCCTCGACGAGACCGCGCATGAGGTCGGTGGGGGCGAGGACGGGCATGTGCACCGAGTCGAGGTCGCGTTCCTCGGCGCGGGCGAGCATCTCGGCGGTGACCGGGCGGTGGGCCAGCTCGAAGATGAAGTCGACCTCCTGGCCGAGGCAGGTGGTCTTGATCAGCCAGTCCTCGGGCGGGGTGCGGACGGTCAGTCCGGCCTCGGTGAGCGTCCTGGTGACGGCGTCGGTGTCCTCGCGGCGGACGCAGAAGTCGGCGTCGTGCCGGATCCGGCTGCCGGCGCCGTGGGCGTACGCGGCGAGGCTCCCGGCGAGGGCGAAGGGGTGGCCGGCGCGTTTGAGCAGTCCGCCGATCTGCTTGGCGGCCTCCAGGATGGCCTGGCTCCGGTCCGGGGGCGGCTCGTGTTCGGGGGGCTGCTGGTCACGGACCGGCAGCCTGAGGGGCTCGGGGGCGTTCTCGGTGACCGGGCGGAGTCCGGGGACTGCTACCCGGCGTGCGGGCGCCGGATCCTCGCCGTTCTGCGTCATGGCCTCTCCCTTCGCGGCGCGCCGGTGCGGGGCGGCAGCGCCCCCGCCAGGCGGGACGCGGCCCCGAGTACCCTGCCGCGGCGGCGTTCACGCCGACCGTGTCGGCACCGGGCTCCGGTCGCCGCGTGCCCAGCCGTACAGCACGACCGAGCAGACGGCCGCGACCGCGCACCAGGTCGAGACGAACTCCGTGCGCCACAGCACCGCGCAGATCAGCGCGCCCACGCCCGCCAGGACGCCGAGGCCCACCAGATGGCGGTGGCCGGACAGCAGCAGCGCGCCGACGGTGGCGAGGAGGTAGCCGGCGATCAGCGGCTCGGCCTGCGTCAGGCCCACGACGTAACCGACCGTGTGGCCGCGTATCTCGGCTCTCACCGGGCGCGTGGCGAGGGCGTGGGAGAGCATCGCGCAGGCGGCGAGGCCGACGCCCAGCGGCACGAGGAGTCTGGGCCGGGCCGACCGGGGCGCGGCGGCGAACACGGCCGCCGGTACCCACAGGGGCAGCAGGGGGAGGGCGATGACGGCCCAGGCGAGGGTGGCCGGGCCGGTTCCGCCGTCGCCCGCCCAGACCGCCGCCTCGATCAGTTGGTGGGCGCCCAGCAGCAACGGCAGGGCGGCCAGCGGCAGATCGCGGGCACGTCGGGTCCGCGCGACACAGGCCACCCCCACCGCGGCTATGCCGGCGCCCGCCACGAGGTCGGCTTCCGCGCTCCAGCACATCGCTCCACACCCCGGGTCGGACGGCAGGGCCTCCATCTTCTCCTGTTCACGCCAACTGCACTCAGTTCCCCCGAAGTACTGCACTGAGTGCCATCTGGGGAGATCAGGTGCTACGTTCCCGACCATGAGCTCCAGCAGTGCGGCGCCCGGCCGCGGCGAGAAGGCGAAACCGCCGATGCGGGAGGCGCTGGTCGCCGCGGCCTTCCAGTTGTTCCTGGAGCGGGGCTACGAGCAGACCACGGTGGACGACATCGTGGCGCTGGCCGGGGTGGGGCGGCGGTCGTTCTTCCGGTACTTCCCGTCCAAGGAGGACGTCGTCTTCCCCGACCACGAGCGCTGTCTGGCCGACATGACGGCGTTCCTGGCCCACGGCGGCGACGACCAGGAGCCGGTGCGGCGGGTGTGCGACGCGGCCCGTCTGGTCCTGCGCATGTACGCGGAGAACCCGGCCTTCTCCGTGCAGCGCTACCGCCTCACCAAGCAGGTGCCGGGCCTGCGCGCCTACGAGCTGTCGGTGGTGTGGCGCTACGAGCGGGCCCTCGCCGAGTATCTGCGGGCGCGGTTCGCGGGCCGCCGCGACGGCATCCTGCAGGCCGACGTGATCGCGGCCGCGGTGGTCGCCGCGCACAACAACGCGCTGCGCTCCTGGCTGCGGTCGGACGGCCGCGCGGACGCCGGCGCCACCGTGGACCACGCGCTCGGATACGTGCAGTCCGCCTTCGGCGCGGGGCCCGCACCACTGGACGGGACCCGGCCCGAGGACGTGGTGGTCGTGGTGGCGCGCCGGGGCGCGCCGTTGTGGCGGGTGGTCCAGGAGCTCGAGACCACGCTCACGTCCGGCACAGATTGAGGGTACGGAGTGCCTTTACGTGTGGCACTGAGTGCCATACGCTGGCGCCGTGCACGGTGGCACAGCGACCGGGCACGTGCGTGCGCGGCCGTCCCGCGCGCGTGGGATTCCGGCCGAGCACAGGGAGTTGACCAGCGTGTACCACCCCTCAGGAAGCGTTGCTCGTCCGACCGTCGGCTCCGCGGTCGGCGTTCTGGAGGCCACCGGCGCGGCCTCCGATCCGGACGCCATGGTCTTCCAGCGCTGCACGTGGTGCGGCACCGCGATGTACCACCGGTTGCTGTGTCCGGTCTGCCAGGGCAGCGACCTGCGCACGGAGCGCAGCGAGGGCGTCGGCACGGTCCGGCACTCCACGGTGGTGCACCGCAACACCCCGGCCGCGCGCAACGTGTCGCTGATCGAGATGGCCGAGGGGTTCGTGGTGCGCGGCCGGGTCATGGGCCCGCCGATCGGCATCCACAGTGGAGACCGGGTGCGGCTCTCGCAGGCCAAGGACCCGGTCCGGGGCGAGCCCGTGTTCCAGCTGGTCGACGAGCCCTACCGCGCCTGGACCTGAGCGGCGGTCAGAACGGCCGTACGGCCTCCTCGACGGCCTACGGCGTGAGCGTCACCCGGATCCCGACCGTGCCCTTCGTGCCCCGCCGGATGCGGCTGCCGAGCAGGGTGAGGCGGCCGATGACGCCGTACTTGCGGGTGATCAGTTTCCGGTAGCGGGCGACCGTCGCGGCGTCGGTGATCTCGGCGGTGGCCGGGATCTGGTCGCCGGTGGGCTTGCCGCGCAGGTCGCAGGGGCCGACGAGGACATCGGCGCGGTTCCTGATGCGCTTGACCTTCCAGGAGTCGGCGACGGTCCACACACCGAGGGAGTCGCCGTCGCGCACCACCCACACCGGGGCGGGCACCGCAGTGCCGTTCTTCCGGTAACTGGTGATCAGCAGGTACTGGCCGGAGCCGAGCCGCTCGAGCGGCGTGTCGTCCATGGGCGGAAGTCTAAGCAGGAGCCGCACGAGCCGCCGGTGGGGGATGCTGGACCCGGGGCACACGACAGGGGGCTGCGCGGTGACGGCCAACGGCGGGGACGACGTACCGGCGGCGACCGGCCGGCTGGTCGAGGTGGGTTGCGACGAGTCCGGCTCGGACGGGGAGAACCTCACCGGCGGCAACACGGACGTGTTCGCGCACGCCGGTGTACGGCTGCCGGTGCCGGTGGCCGCCGCGTGCGTGCAGGAGATCCGGGACCGGATCCGCTCCCCCGCCTCGGAGTACAAGGCGACCCATCTGCTGCGGGAGAAGCACCGGGCGGTGCTGGAGTGGCTGCTCGCGCCCGCGGGGCCGCTCCACGGCACGGCCCGGGTGCATCTGACGGAGAAGGCGTTCTTCGTGGTGGACCGGGCGCTGGAGCTGCTGCTGGACGACCGGACGCGGGCCGGGGCGCTGTACCGGCGCGGGCCGGAGCTCTTCGGCGACGAGCGGTGGCGGGAGTTCCTCCAGGCGGCCAATCAGCTGCTGCGGGTACGCCACGAGGGCGGGGCCGAGGAGCCCGTCGACGCCTTCTTCCGCGCGCTGTCGACGACGGCGGCGCGCGGTGAGGTCGCCGAGACGCTGGAGCGGCTGACCGCGGCCCGGTCCCGCGCGGACTCCTACCGGGCGCGGCTGCTCGCCGGCCCGCCCTTGATCCCGGTGCTCAACCCCCTGCTGCCCGCCGTCGTCGCCACGGCCGCTTACTGGAGCGCGGGCGGGGCGACCGTACGGCTCGTGCACGACCGGCAGAACATGCTCACGCCCGAGCGGATCGGCTGGATCGAGGAGCGGGCGCGCGGCGCCGGAGTCCGCCTCGCCGGGGTGCGACTGGTGGCCGCGCGGGAGGATCCACGGGTCCAGCTCGCCGACTTCCTCGCCGGGATCGCCCGCAAGATCGCCTCCGACGAACTCAACGGCCGCGCGGATCCCGGCCTGAGCGCGCTGCTGCGTCCGTACGTGGATCCGGCGTCGGTGTGGGGCGACGAGGGCAGCTGGGCGCGGATCGGTTCCGGCGGGAAGAGTTGTGCCGCACCCTCGGCAAACATCAACTCCGCCGTCTAGATTGCCGGTTGACACTGGCCGATCCAGTCATCGCAGGAGCCGTCCCGTGAGGGAGAACCCGCCGGCCGCGCACGAGCGCGCCGCGTCGCTGCGCACCCGCATCAACACCCTCCAGCCGCACACGGCCCGGATCTGGAACTACTGGCTGGGCGGCGGCGACTACTACGAGGTGGACCGGGTCGCCGGTGAGCGGATCCGGGAGCTGCATCCGGCCGTCGACGACTACGCGCGGGCGGACCGCCAGTTCCTGGGCCGGGCGGTGCGGCACCTCGTCGTCGAGGCCGGAATCCGCCAGTTCCTGGACATCGGCGCGGGGCTGCCCACCGCGGACAACACCCACGAGGTGGCCCAGCGGCTGGCCCCCGACGCCCGGATCGTCTACGTCGACAACGACCCGCTGGTCCTGGTCCACGCCAGGGCCCTGCTCACCAGCTCCCCCGAGGGCCGTACCGACCATCTGGACGAGGACCTGCGCGACCCGGACGCGATCCTGCAACGCGCCGCCGCCACCTTGGACTTCAGCCGTCCGGTGGGCCTGCTGCTGCTCTCGGTGGTCATCTTCCTCGGCGACGACGAGGACCCGTACGGCATCGTGCGCCGGCTGCTGGACGGACTGCCGCCCGGCAGCCATCTCGTGCTGTCGCACACGGTGACCAGCCCGGAGCTGCCGGACGTGGACCGGGCGGTGCGCTTCTGGAACGAGCACGGCACGCCCCGGCTCACGCAGCGCTCCCCCGAGGCCGTCGCCCGCTTCTTCGACGGGCTCGAACTCCTCGATCCGGGCGTGGTGTCGTGCTCGCGCTGGCGCCCGCACGGCCCCGCTCCCGCGGAGGTCGCGCTGTACGGCGGGGTGGGCCGCAAGCGGTGAACGCACCGGCGCCCGGCCACGTATGAAGTGCGGGCGCTCGACTCCGGGAGGGCCCCGCCGTGTTGGAACCGGGGTTCGGGAGCCAGGCATGAGGCACGCACGACGACGGATCGTCCGGCGAGTGACACGACTGGCGGCCGTCGGCGGACTGCTGCTGGGCTCGGCGATGGTGACGCGTGCCGTCGCCGGCGAGCCGGCGGACACCGCGCCGGAAGCGTCGGTGCGGTCGGCCGTGGACCCGGGCGCCGCCATGGTGGAACGGCTCGGCACCTCCCGTACGGCGGGCAGCTGGGTCGGCGCCGACGGGCGGCCGGTGGTCGCGGTGACCGACGAGGAGGCCGCCGCCGAGGTCCGCCGGGCGGGCGTCCGGCCGAAACTGGTGTCGCACAGCATGAACGAGCTGAGGTCGGCCACGTCCACCCTGAAGGCCGCGCCCCGGGTGCCGGGGACCGCCTGGGCGATGGACTACCGGTCCAACCAGGTGGTGGTCCGGGGCGACAGCACGGTCTCGGCCGCCGACTGGTCGCGGCTGACGCGGGTGGCGGGCGGGATCGGCACCTTCGTACGGATGGAACGCTCCGAGGGCACCTTCACCACCCGGCTCAACGGGGCGCTGCCGATCCTGTCGACGGCCGGGCGCTGCTCGGCCGGGTTCAACGTCACCGACGGGCAGCGCGAGTTCATCCTCACCGCCGGGCACTGCGGGCCGAACGGCTCGGTCTGGTTCACCGACTCCCAGGGCCGGGAACAGGTCGGCCGCACGGTCGAGCAGAGTTTCCCCGGCGGCGACTTCTCGCTGGTGCAGTACGCGAGCGGGGACGCGGGGAAGGGCGCCGACGTGGTGGCCATCGGCGACGGGCAGGGTGTGCGGATCACCGGCGCGAGCGATCCGTCGGTCGGGCAGCGGGTGTTCCGCAGCGGCAGCACCAGCGGGCTGCGGGACGGCACGGTGACGGCGCTGAACGCGACGGTGAACTATCCCGAGGGCACGGTGACCGGACTGATCGAGACGAACGTGTGCGCGGAACCCGGGGACAGCGGCGGACCGTTGTTCTCCGAGGGCATCGCCCTGGGGCTGACCTCGGGCGGCAGCGGTGACTGCGTCACGGGCGGTACGACGTTCTTCCAGCCGGTGACGAAGGCCATGGCCGCGGTGGGGGTGCGGTTGATCGCGGCGGCTCCCCAGGGCGGGCAGGCCGCCGCGCCCTCGCCGCAGCCGTCGGCCACGCAGAACGCGATCGCGCCGGGCGCCGCCTCACCGGGCTCCTCGGCGCCGGTCGGCGGCGGGGTCGAGGGCTCGCAACTGCTGTCCCGGCTGGCGGATCCGCGGAACGTGGGGCCGGGGCTGCTGATCGTCGCGGGGTCACTGGTCGCGCTGGTGGCGACGCGGTTCATCCGCTCCGAGCAGGACCGCAAGGCGTATCAGCGGTACTACTCGGCTACGTGGGGATGACGGAGGAAGGAGAAAGGGCACCCGTCATATCAGGGTGCCCGTGGGGGTCTTCGAGGCTCGGCGGTCGGTCTTCGAGGCTCAGCGGTCGGTCGACGGGGAGCTTCAGGCCGCGTTCACCGGGTGGGGGGCCGCCGCGGCCCACTCCATGACCAGTCGCTGGTACTCCTCGCGCTCCTCGACGCTCAGTGTCCCGCCCGCCCGGCGCCACAGGGCCCGGATCTCCTCGTTGACCTCGTCAGCCGATCGATCGGAAACGGGTTCAACACTGGTGGACATGCTGTGAAGCATACGGCCATGAAGGTGAAGGCGCCGTGAGTAAGGACACTCAATACGGACAAACCGGACCGTGTTGCTGATCACGTCCGATCTTGGCCATACGTCAATCCCCGCACCCCCACGGATGACCTCCGTCACCCGCTCCCCCGCGACGTCCATCGGACCCACCCCCTTACCGGCCAGCAGGATCCGCAGCGGCATGACGTGACCACTCACACCCCTGCAGTGCGGACCTCCCCGTGGCACCGACCGCTCCGGCCGTGCGTGGCTCAGCCGGCCCGCCCCGGTGACCCGCCCAGTCCCGCGTCCCGGGCCCGTGCCACCGCGGCGGCCCGGTCGGAGACCTGGAGTTTGTACAGGATCGCCGACACGTGGTTGCGGACGGTCTTCTCCGCCAGGACCAGGCGCCCCGCGATCTGATGGTTGCCCAGCCCCAGCGCGACCAGGTCCAGCACCTCCCGTTCCCGCTCGGTCAGTCCGGGGAAGACCTGTGCGGCGTAGGCGCGTTGCGCGCCGGTGAAGAAGTCGACGATCCGACGGGCCACGGCCTCGCCGTACACCGCGTTGCCCGAGGCCAGGGTGAGGACCGCGCGGACGATCTCCGTGCTGCCGGCGTCCTTGAGGAGGTATCCCCGGGCTCCGGCGCGCAGCGCCCCGAACAGGGCCTCGTCGTCCTCGTGCAGGGTGAGCACCAGGACCGCGAGGCCGGGGCGTCCGGCCACCAGGGCGCGAGTGGCCGCGGTGCCGTCGAGGCCGGGCATGGCCAGGTCGGTCACGACGACGTCGGGAGCCGTGCGCTCGACCGCCGCCACCAGTTCCCCGCCGTCTGCGGCCTCGGCGACGACTTCGACGTCACCGCTCGCGCTCAGGGCGGTGGCGAGGCCGTAGCGGAACATGGGGTGATCGTCGGCGATGACCACCCGCACCCTGCCCGCACCACTCATGGTCCCCTCCTCGCCCGGTGTCCCGAGAGTGCCGGTGCAGGTCCCCTTCGCGGCGGCCGATCAGCCCGGCCTGATGAGGACGCGCGCCTCATGCCAGGGCGCGGACGGGCGGCCACCATGGCGTACCTCCCGCGATCGACCCACGACCCGGGCCGTGCGCTCGCAGGGCCCGGTGGCAGGACAGCGGGAGACCGACCCGTCCACCCGACCGTGGGAGCACCATGTCGACGACCTCGCCCCAGACCGCCGTCTCCGCGCGCATGGCGGCCGTCCTGGCCTCGATTCCGCCCGCCCTCGCCGCCGCCGTGGGGCTGCTCTGGCACACGCAGAACGCCGAACAGGTCGCCCAGCTCGCCGCCTTCGTCGCCGTCCTCATCACGGCCGGCGTGCCCTGGCTCCAGCGCTCGACCGGCGCGGACTGCCGACGCGCCACCGCTCCCGGCGGCGAGCCGACCCACCTGCCCGGTCCGCTGCCCAGGATCGTGCCGAGCACCACGACCGTCCTGCTCTCTCTGACGCTCGGGGTCGCGGCGTTCTGGCTGCTCTATCTGCTGACCACCTGGCTGGGCCTGGGGAGCATGGGCTACTGGAGCGGCGAGTACCCGGACGACCCGTCGGAGGCCTACCGCTCGGTCGCGCTGCGGGGCCTGCCGGTCCTGGTGCCGGGCGTCTTCGTCGTCGCCGTCGCCATGGCCCACCGTCTGCACTACCTGGCCCGGCCCGCCCTGCTCGTCACGAGCGTGCTGTTCACCATCACCGCCCTGGTCACCAACGCGGTGCTGGTGCACCACTGGCGCAGCGAGCCGTTGCCGGAGAACGTGTACGTGCCGCTGCTGCTCGGCGCGCTGGTCTGGTCGGTGTGTCACGCAGCCCGCAAGTACGCCGCCCGCACCCAGGAGCTGTTCGACCTCATGCAAGCGGTACGCATGGAGTTCCGGCGGACCGCGGAGGACACCGGCCGACAGGGCTGAGCGCTGCGTCGAGGCGGCTCGCCTCGTCATCGGCGCCACAGGAGGTCCAGTGCCCGGTCCGCCTGTACGAGCCGGAAAGGGCGCTCGCCGTCGGGTCCGACGGCGGCCAGGCCTCCGGTGTCCACGTTGGAGGCCCCCCGGTCGACCTCCACGGCGCTGTCCCGCAGCAGTGCGCGCACGTCAGCCGGTGACAGCCCGCGGTCGGCCTGGAGCAACAGCGCGCAGATGCCGGCCACTTGCGGCGCCGCGGCGGACGTACCGCTGAGGACGGCCCATCCGTCGCCGGGCGCCGTCCCGTCGCCCTTCGGGTACGGCTCGGCGGACAGGACCCGGTCGATCGTGGATCCGGGGGGCGCCGGCAGCAGGATGTACGTGGCGCCCGGGCGCATCCCGACCAGGCCGCACACGTCGGGCACGAAGCGGTCCCGGAAGAGGACGCTTGTGAACGCGCTCGCGTAGTCGGACGCCTGGAGGATCCCTTCCTCGTCGCGGTGGACTCCGCCGACGGCGATGACACCGGGGTGCTGGGCCGGGTAGGCGTAGTGGCCGTTGCCCGCGGCGCACACCACCACGGTGCCCGCGCGGATCGCGAGGGAGACGGCCACCGCGAGAGCCGGTTCGATGGCATCCTCGGGTGTCCGGACGTCGTACTCCAGGCTCATGCTGATGATGTCGGGCCGCTGCCGGGAAGCGGTGTTGAACGCGGCCAGCAGGTTGACGTCACTGGCCTTGACCATGGTGAAGTCGATGCCGGGGGCGACGGCGAAGGCATTCGCCGACTCGCATGTGCCGTGGCCGTGCTCGTCGGCCTCCGGGTCGGCGGTGCCGGGACCCAGCACGACGTTGCCGGTCAGCCGCCGCTCCTCGAAGTAGGGATGCCGTTCCCACCCCGTGTCCACCATGGTGAGTCGCACGCCCGTGCCGTCGATCCCCCGCTCGTGCGCGGCTCGGGCGCCCAGGAATTCGGCGACCATGTCCGTGGTCAGGTGCCAGAACTCGGGCTCGGGGACCGGGCTCGCATACCGCAGCGGGCTGGCCGGCTGTTCCAGCGCCACGCCTTCCAGGAACTCGGCCGCGGGAAGCCCTCGGGTCGAGATCAGGCCGGGGCGATCGTCCCGGGGGGTGTCCAGGAAGGTGCGGGTCGCGCGCTGTTCCACGGCGCCGGGTCGGATGACCTCCCGTTCCTGAGTGATCAAGGTGGTGCGGAAGTAGCTCTCGTACAGCTCGGGCGGACCGGCGATGTTGAGCGTCGCCGGTGCCCGGTCGAGGACGGAGAAACCGGCCTCGACGAGTGCGTTCGCGGCGCGCTCGGTCAGGGCGTCCGTTGAGGCGAAGTCCTCCGCGTTGTCCACGGTGATCTCGCCGGCGTCGAAGAGGGACGTGCCGCCCTGTGAGAGGGGTGATGCCTGCGCGTACACCAGGCGGGGCAGTTGTCCGTCGGTACTGTGGGTCATGGTCGGTACCCCCGATGGGTCAGGGCCGGGCGGCCGGTACGGCCAGTGCCAGGTGCAGCAGGCCGTCCCGGAAGACGAGCCCGGCCTCGGTGAATTCGTTCAGGACGCGTTGCACGTCGTCGGCCGGTGCGCCGAGTTCGAGCCGGGCCCGCACCCCTGCCGCTGTCACCGGCCGTTCGCAGCAGGCCAGGTAGAGGTCGGCGGCCGGCCCTTCCAGGAGGTAGGTGCCTTCGGCGCCGGGTCTTCTGCTGTCGTGGATCTGTACGTAGTGGGGCGCGTGGCGGTACTCGAGTACGGGCGGACGGGCGCCGCTCTGCCAGGCGTGCTGCCAGTCGGCGACGGCCTGGCTCAGGGGCGTGTACGCGTCGTCCGGGAGCGACCCTTCGATCTCGCAGTCGAAGAAGTAGGCGACCCGGTCGAGCTCGGTGGCCTCGGGGTAGACGTGGGCGTAGGCGGATGCCGGGCGCAGGTCCCGCAGGATCCCCTCCCGATCGGCGAACAACGGGCTGAACCGCTCCATGGTGAGACGTCCCGCGTGACCCGGCGGTGTCAGGTGCCACAGGTGCGGCAGGACGGCGGCCTGGGCGGAGCAGTCCTCGGGTGTCTCACCGGGAAACCCCCACAACAGGTTCCAGTTGACGTCGATTCCGTAATGCTGGGTCCAACGCAGGAGATTGAGGTTCTGCGCGGCTGTCACGCCCTTGCGCATGATTCCCAGCACCCGGGTATTCAGCGATTCGATTCCGGGCTGGATCTGCCGGACACCCGCCGCGGCGAGCAGTTCGATCTGTGCCCGACTCAGATTCGCCTTCACTTCGTAGAAAAGGTCGTACCGCGCGCCGCTTTCGACGAGTGCGGGAAAGAGGGTCCGGAAGTATCCCATGTCGAGGATGTTGTCGACCGCCTCGAAACGGAAACTGCGGTACGTGCGGGTCTGGTGGGCCAGTTCGTCGAGAACGCGCTGGGCCGACTTGGAACGAAAGCGCATCGTCTGCCCGTTGAGGCCGCAGAAGGTGCAGTGGTGTTTCGTCCCCCACCAGCAGCCACGGGCGGTCTCCAGCGGGAGGTAGACCGCGCGGGCCGCGGTGCGGGGCAGCAGACCGAGGTTCTCGGCGCGTCGGAAGTACTCGTCGTAGTCGGGCATGGGCAGGTCGTCGAGCCGTTCGGTGAGCTGCTGCGGTGGCCCCGTCACGACCTTTCCGTCCACCCTGCGCGCGAGTCCTGGGACCGCGCCGAGGTCGCTCCCCTCCGTCAGGGCCCTCAGCAGCTGCGGAAAGGCCTGGTCGGCCTCGCCGACGACGGCGGCGTCGACGCAGTCGACGGTGCGGACCAGCTCCGGGCCCATGGGGTCGTCGAAGTTGGCGCCGCCGAACAGGGTGAACAGATGCGGATGGCGGTCCTTGAGCCGCCGGGCCAGCGCGATGGAGGCGGCGTTCTGCTGGAATGTCGAGGTGAATCCGACGACGTGGAAGTCGTCCCAGGGATAGCTGTCGGTGAGTGCGTCGAGGTAGGCGGGTATCTCCTGGTGCCGGATGCGCAGGAGGCGGTCGCGCAGACGCCCGGCGGAGATGCCGTGCGCCGTCGCGATGTCGTCCGCGTACCGATCGAGGAACTCGTCGTCCGGGTCGGGAGCGGCCGGCCCGAAGGCCTCCAGGGAGAACAGCCAGTCGCCCACCAGGTGCAGGGGGTGGTCCGCCAGCGCACGGTAGGTCTCCGCCCCGAGGCCCGCGGCGAAGTCCAGGTTGGCGTGGAGGGTGCGGGCGGGGTGTCCTTCGTCCCGTGCGAGGGCGCTCAGCAGGCCGGCCTGGAGGGACGGGCGGCGGTCGTCCATGAACGGCATGCAGACCAGGACGACCGGCCGGGAACCACGGGCGGTCGGCATCGCCGGGGCCCTCGGCCTACGTCCACCCGTGGTCGGGCTCCGGTGGTTCCGTTTCCACCGGACGCGCCGCGAGCTCGAACACCTTGAACGCGCGCCGGGTCCGGTCGGGGTCGTCGCCGGGAATGAAGACGGTGCCGATGGGCCGCGCGGACGGCCGAGGCACCAATGATTCACCGGCCGCGTCGAAGACCAGTCGGAGCGCCCTGATCTCCTCCTCGTCAAATACGCCCACCCGTTCCAGTTTTCCCGCGAGCTGCACGATGTCCTGCCAGTGGACTTCTTCCTTTTCCATGTCTCCCCCCTCGGTCGTGCTCGGAATGCGGGGGAGTCTGGTGACGCGTCCGTCTTCCGTCAAGGGCCGCCTTTTTCCGGGGAACTGGGCTCCGCTTCGCCGGTGAGGCGGGCGCGTACCTCGGCGGCCCGGCGGTGCCCGAGCTCCTCCAGCAGCGCGGCCGACCGCCGCCATGCCGTGCTCGCCGCGTCGTGGTCCCCGGCCGCCAGGTGCAGGTCGCCCAGTGAGGAGAGGGTGTCCGCCTCGTTGTACCGGTCGCCGGTCTCCCGGTAGAGGTCGAGCGCCTGCTCGAAGCTCTCGGCGGCCTGCCGGTACTGGCGCAGACTCTGGTGGATGTGGCCGAGGCTGTCCCAGGTGTCGGCCTGGTCGAAGCGGTCGCCCGCCTCCTGGAGCAGCCGGATCGCCCGTTCGCAGTGGCCCAGGGCCTCCTGGTGGCGGCCCAGCCGGGAGCAGAACCAGCCGACGGCGTTGAGCGCCCGGGCCTGTCCGGTGCGGTGGCCGACCGCCACGAACGACTCCAGCGCTTTGCGGGCGTGGTCAAGTCCCTGTTCGTACTGTCCTTTCTCGTCCCTGAGCCAGGACAGCGTGCGGTGCGCATGCGCCTGACCGAGGAGGTCACCGAGCGCCTCGTACAGCTGGAGTGCCTGCCGCATGTGGGTGGCCACGTCCTCATAGCGGCTGAGCCGCATGTACGCATATGCCAGGCAGCCGTGAACCACCGCCTGACCGTGGGTACTCCCGGCGCGTCGGGCCGACGCCAGTGCGCGCTCGTGCGCGGCGGCGGAGTCGTGCCAGTGTCCGGCGCGGTCGAAGTACGGCTGGAGCGCCCAGGCCAGTTGCCAGGCGTGGCTGTCGAGCCCGTCCCGCGCGGCCTGCCGCTGCACCGAGAGCAGCACGGTGTGCTCGCGCAGGAACCAGGCGAACGCCTCGTCGTGCCCCGTGAAGTGCTCCGCGGTGACCGATGGCCCCAGGGGGGTGAGGGTGATGGGATCGTCACGGTGCGGGCTCAGGGACAGGCTGGCCCGGTAGGCGCTGTGCAGGTAGTGGTCGAGCAGGCGGCGCATCGCGGCCGCCCGGTCGGCCGGTGGGTCGTGGGTGAGGGCCAGTTCGCCGGCGTAGGCACGCAACAGATCGTGGCAGGCGTAGCGGGCGGTGGTGGGCTGGGACAGCAGGTGACTGGTCGTCAGTTCGGACAGCGCCGACCGGATGTCCGGCAGTGGCAGGCCGATCAGGTCCGCCACCGCGGCGGCACTGACGTCCGGGCCGGGGTGCAGTCCGAGCAGCCGGAACAGCCGGGCTGCGGGCGCGGTCAGGCGCTGGTAGGACCAGGAGAACACCTTGCGGACGTCGGTGGCCGCGTCGCCGCCGTCGAGGAGATCGAGCGCGCTGCCCGCCGTGTGCAGTTCCTTCGCCAGTGACGCGAGCGGCAGTTGGGGGCGGGTGGCGGCGCGCGCGCCCACGATGGCGAGGGCGAGCGGGAGACGTGCGCAGGACGCGATGACGTCCTCCAGCGCGGCGGGGTCCGCGGCGAGGCGGGGCCGGCCGAGTCGTCGGCCCAGGACGTCCGCCGCCTCGGTGCGGGACATCAGGCCGAGGCCGACCGGCTGGGCCCCGTCGGTGATCACCAGGCCGGTGAGCAGGTTCCGGCTGGTGATCACGGTGAAACAGTGCGCCGAGCCGGGCAGCAGCGGCCGCACCTGGTCGGTGTCCTGGGCGTTGTCGAGCACGACGAGCATGCGCCGGTTCGCCGACAGGCTGCGGTACAGGCCGATCTGCCCCTCCGGTTCGACGGGGATGCGCCGGGGCGGGACACCGAGGGCGTCCAGGAAGCCACGGATGGCCTCCGCCGGCCGCACGGCGGGACCCCCGGGGTCGAAGCCCCGCAGATTGACGTAGAGCTGGCCGTCCGGGAACCGGTCGCGGACCCGGTGGGCCCAGTGCACGGCAAGGGTGGTCTTGCCGACGCCCGCGGTGCCTCCGATCGCGGTGATCACGGCGGTGCCGCCGTCGCCGCCCGCCGTCTGCCGCGGGAGCAGGGAGTCGAGCAGGGCGAGCGCTTCCTCCCGGCCGACGAACCCGGCCACAGCATGCGGAAGTTGGGCCGGCACGACGGAACCGGACAGGGCCCTCGGGTGGTCGAGGAAATCCGTGGATCGCCCTCTCGGAGCGCCGTCGAACCCCTGGACATCACCGGACGTGCGCCCGCTCGCCCCGTCCTCCTGCCCTGGGAGTTCGCCGGCCCCGCGCCTCCTCGATCCTCCCTCGGGCGCCCCGTCCTCCCGCGGCCCACCTTCCGGCCCCCGGAAGTCGACGGACCCGCGCGTCGTACCGCCGTCCGAGCCCTGGGGATCGCCGACCTCGTGCCCCCGCACATCCCCATCCGGGGGCCGGAGTTCGCTTACCCCGGCGCCGCCAGTGCGGGCATCGAGATCCGGATCGGCGGCGAGGATCTTCGCGTGCAGGTGCCGCAAGCGCCGCCCCGGCTCGATGCCGAGCTCGTCGCGCAGCAGGCACCGGGCCCGCTGGTAGGCGGCCAGCGCCTCCGCCTGCCGCCCCGAGCGGTGCAGGGCCAGCATGAGCAGGCCGTGGAAGCCCTCCCGCAACGGGTGTTCACCCGTGAGCTGCCGTACCTCGCCCGCCAGGTCGAAGTCGTCGCCGAGCGCCAGATCGGCCTCGATCCGCTCCTCCAGCACGCTGAGCCGGCGTTCCGCGAGCCGGTCGCGCTCCGCGTCGAGCAGCGGACTGCTCAGGCCCTCGCAGAACCGGCCCTGCCACAGGCGCAGCGCGCTGTGCAGGGATGTGGCACTCGCCGCAAGATCGCCCCCGGCGCGCTCCGCGTGGGCCCGGTCGATCAGCCGGTCGAAGCGATGGACGTCCGACCGCCACGGTTCCAGACCCAGCAGATAACCGGCCTCGGTCCACCCGATCAGCCCCGACGGGGTCCGCGGCGGCCGCTCGGGCTCCAGTACCCGCCGCAGCCCGGAGACGTGCCGCTGCACCAGGTTGTGCGCCCGCGCCGGTACGGACCGTCCCCACACCGCGTCGACGAGGTGGTCCCGGCTCACCGGCCGCCCGATGCGCAGCAACAGGACGGCGAGCACCACGCGTTGCTGAGTCTGGCCCAGGTCCAGCTCGGCCTCGCCCCGCCAAGCGCGCAGCGGTCCGAGCAACTGGAACCGCAGACCGGTGAACGGCTCTCGCCCACTCATCACGGGCCCCCACCCTTCCGCCTGTTTCCCAAGCTAGCCCCGAACCGCCACCGCCCCCGGGTGCAGGGGCTTGTGCAGCGAGGGCTGCAACCCGGGCTCCCAGGATGGTGCCCCGGCCGCGACGAGGGGACCGGCCGGGAGCGAGAGCAGGACCAGGCGCTCCCGCCGCCCTGTCCCACCTCCCCTCGGCCGACCGCACCGGCTCCACCGACTCAGCTCAACCGAGCTCGACTTGACGCAGGCGAATGGGGACCCCATGACCGACCTACTGACCGCGGCCCGGGCCGAGGCGCTGTTCAGCAGCGGACTCGCCACGGGCTCCGACCTCACCCGGACCGGGATCGCCGAGGCGGTCCGGGCAGCGATCCTCCGGCACGGCGGCAGCCGGGGCTGCGCGGGACTGCTCGCCCAGGCCTACGGCGACCACCCCGAGAGCGCCGTCCCGCGAATGCGCTGGGCCCTGAGCCAGGTGAGCGTCGCCTTTCCGCGGACGCCTCCGCGCTGACCACGGGACAGCGGACCGATGAAGGCGAGCCCGCGGGTCACCATCCGCTTCGCGGTACGACGAAACACCTCGGCGCAGGAGCACATCAGGCGGGCGGTCGACGCCGAACGCACCCGGTTGCGCAATGAACTCCACGACGGCCTCGGACCGCTGCTGGCCGGAATCGGACTGTGCGCGCAAACCCTGTCGGACTCGCTGGGGGCGAGCGGAATCGAGACGGAGCGAGCGCTCCTGGACCGCATCCGCGTGGAGACATCCCACGCCGTGACGGAAGTACGGCGCCTCATCGAGGAGTTGCCCCCCGCCGCGGTCGACTCGTACGGACTCGTCGAGGCGCTGCGCCGTCACGCCCGGTTCGTACCGCCCGCGACGGCCGTGGAGATCGTGACCTCCTCGCTGCCCCTGCTGCCCCCTCGCCTGGAGGCCGCCGCGTACCGGATCGTCACCGAGGCCCTGACCAACGTCGTACGGCACGCGGGCGCCCGGCACACCCGGGTCACGCTCACCGGGCGGCGTCGGGCCCTGCTGATCAGCGTGGTCGACGACGGCCGGGGAATCGCCCGGGTCACTCCCGGCGTGGGCCTGACCTCCCTGCGGCACCGGGCCGAGGCCGCCGGCGGCCGGTTCTCCATCCGCACGGCACCCGGGAACGGCACGGAGGTACGGGTCCGGCTCCCGCTGACGCGAGCCCGCGCGGCCTGAACCGGCCGCGACCGGGACACGCGGTCCCGGTCCGCGCCGGAAACCCGCCCGCGCCGGACGGGACTCCCGCCTCTGCCCGGTCCGCGCCGGGCGCCGCACCGTGGGAGGCGTCCATCACCGGCCAGTTCCCGACAAGGAGTCATCCCATGGCCTCTGGCACCTTCCAGTCGCTTCCCGTCCCGCCGACGGCCCTCGACGGCCGTATCAGCGCCATCGTCCTGGACCCCGGCGGCAACCCGGCCGACGTCGTCGACAAGGGCACGCCGATCACCGTACGGATCGACTGGAACCTCACCGGCTTCCTCGTCCCGCTGCTCAGCGGCACCTGGAACGTCCAGGTCAAGGTCGACGAGATCGGCGGCCCGCACGACTTCGGCGAGCCGGTGGCGCCCGCCTCCGTGCCGTTCAACGGCGGCGACTACCAGCGCGACATCGTGCTGAACAGCCTGCAGGCCGGACGCACCTACGCGATCCTCGCCCAGCTGACCTACCGCAACTCCGCCGGCGCCCCCGCGCCGCTGGGGGGCTTCGTGAACGTCGGCACCGTCAACGTGCTGCTCTGAACCACCATCACCGGGGGAGTCCGCGTCCCGTCCCGCCGCTCCGGCTGGGCGGGACGCGGGCATGAGGGCACGAGGGCTCAGGTGCCCGGCTTGCGGCCGTACACGAAGACGTCGTCGCCCTTCTTCAGCAGCGACCAGTACTTCTTGGCGGTGGTCTTGGTCATGTTGACGCAGCCGCGCGAGCCGGGCGGGTTCCACATGCTGACGCCGGCCGAGTGGAAGGCCTGGCCGCCGTCGAAGAACTGGGCGTAGGGCATCGGCACGTCGTAGATGGTCGAGACGTGGTCGATGTTGCGCCAGTAGATCTTCTTCAGGCCGGTCCGGGTCTCGTCGCCGTCACGGCCGGTGCGCACCGGGACCGGGCCGTAGACGAGCCGGTCGCCGTCCTGGATCCAGCTGAGCTGGAGCGTGAGGTTCACGCAGGCGATCCGGCCCTTGTTGACCGGGCACTTGCCGTCCTTGTTGGGTTTGTTCCCGACGGCCTTCTGCTTGTTCATGAGGTCCATGACGCCCCAGGTCACGGGACCGGCGTAGCCGGCGTTCGGGGTGATCCCGTGCTTGGTCTGGAAGGCCTGGATGGCCTTGCAGTCGGAGCTGGACTGCTTGCCGTCGACCGGCAGCCCGAGGAATTTCTCCACCTTCGCCTGATACGGCCCGGTCTGCGTCGTACAGCTCGCGGCCTGCGCCGGCGCGGCCCCGAGCGCGACGGTGAGCGGCGCCGTCAGCGCGGTGATCCCGAGGATGACGGCTCCTCGTCTGCGGATGTCCCCCATGGTCGGCCCTTCCCTCTGCCCATGTGTCCGATCTCTGCCTCCTAGACGGGCATGCGGGGAGAGAGGTTGTAGAGCTGACCGGGCTGTGACGAAACAGAGAACTTCGGGCCGTCCTCGCGGGCTGGTCGCTCACTCCCGCATGAGCCCGAAACCGGTGTTGACCTCCGTGAGACCGCCGTCCACGACGAGGGTCGTGCCCGTGATCCAGGACGCGTCGCGGGAGGCGAGGAAGGCGACCGCGGCGGCGATGTCCTCCGGTTCACCGACCCGGCCGAGGGGATACACCTCGCGGAAGGCCTCCAGCTCTGCTTCCCGGCCCGCCCAGGCCGTGGTGCGTACCGTGCCGGGGGCGACCAGGTTGACGCGGACCCCTCGGGGCGCCGCGTGGCCGGCGAGGGTGCGGGTCAGGGAGGCGAGTCCCGCCTTGGCGGCGCTGTAGGCGTGGTTGCCGAAGCTCTGGATGCCGTTGACCGAGCCGATGGAGACGATCGCGCCCCGGCCGGAGGCCACCAGGTGGGGCAGGGCGGCGCGGCAGCAGCGGTAGGCGCCGGTCAGGGTGAGGTCGAGGTCACGGGCCCATACGTCGTCGGCCTCGTCCTCGAAGAGGGGCTGGTCGGGGGTGCAGCCGTAGGCGTTGTTCACCAGGACGTCGAGCGAGCCGAAGGCCGTCACGGCGTGCGCCACGGCCGACTCCACGGAGGCGCGGTCGCCCACGTCACAGGCGTACGGCTCCGCGGCCAGCCCCTGATCCCGCAGCGCCGCCGCCGTACGCGCCGCCGCCTCCTCGTCCACGTCCGTCACCAGCACCCGCGCGCCCTCCGCGGCGAACCTGCGGGCGGTGGCCGCGCCGATGCCGCGGGCCGCGCCGGTGACGAGAACTCCGTAGCCCTCGAAGCGTGTTGTGTCGGTCATGGGGCAGCACGGTAGTGCCGTCGAGATCAACTCGGCAGATAGCGTGCACCCATGTCTGCGTTCCTCCAGCAACTCCCGGCCCTGCTGGGCGTCGTGATCGGCGCCCTCGGCTCGTATCTCGCGCTCGTCCGCAGCGACCAGGCCCGGTTCCGGCGGGAGGAGGCGGCACGGTGGGAGGAGCGGCGGCTGGCGGTGTACTCCGAGTACGCGCGGTCGGTGAAGAAGACGGTCACCGTGGCGTACCGGGTCGCCGCCGAGCAGGGCAGCGGCACGCACCCGGACCCGCTCTCCCTCGACGAGGCCAAGCCGCTGCTGGCCGAGGCGAACGACGGACGCGACCCCTCGGGCGAGGCGCTGCTCATGCTGGGCAGCGTCGAGGTGGTGGACAAGGCACGGGCCTGGGTCGTGACGGTGATGGAGATGGAGCGGTTCGTACGCGAGGGCCGGCCGGACCCGGAGGTCTGGCAGGCCCTCCTGGCGCGGCAGCGCGCCGGACGTGAGGGCTACTACACGGCCGTGCGCGAGGACCTGGGCCTGCCGCCCGGCCACTCGGCGCGCTGGCGGCTACCGGTGACGCAACCGGTGCCTGATCAGCGGTAACCGGTGGTGTCGGCGGGCTTGCCGGCGTCCTGGACCTCGACCAGGTACCGCCAGGCGTCCGGACGGCTGCCGTCGAGGTCGGTGAAGCCGTACTCCTGGGCCAGGGCGCCGCTGGACAGGGAGCCGCCGTTGAAGCGGGCCACGTCGGGGTCGGCGGCCAGGGCGGCGACGGCGCGCCCGACGTAGCGAGGGGTCTCCGAGATCGCAAAGTGCGGGACCTTGTCGAGGGCGTCGCGCCAGTTGTCCTCGCGCACCCCGTAGGTGTCGAGCATCATCTCCGAGCGGAGCCAACCCGGCGTGAGGGCGAGGGCGGTCGCGCCGCGCGGGCCGAGTTCATGGCCGAGGGAGAAGGCCATGCGCAGGACGGACGCCTTGGCGAGGTCGTAGAAGAAGGAGGCCCGGTAGCGGGTGCGGTTGTAGTCGTCGGTGCCGTCGGTCATCTCCACGACCAGCCCGCCCGGGTGGCGCAGGAGCAGGGGCAGGGCGTAGTGACTGGTGATCGCGTGCGTCTCGACGGCCAGGCGCAGCAGCCTCAGCCCCTTGTCGAGGTCGTGCTCCCAGACCGGGGTGTCCCAGCCGAAGAGCTTCTCGCCGCCCCACACGTCGTTGACGAGCACGTCGAGGCGGCCCTGCTCGTCGGCGACACGCTCCACCAGCGCGCGCACCTGGTCGGGTTCCAGATGGTCGGTGGGCACGGCGATCCCCTGGCCGCCCGCCTCCGTGACGAGCTCGGCGGTGTCCTCGATGGTCTCCGGGCGGTCGTACTCCGAACGGCGCTCGCGGGTGGTGCGACCGGTGACGTAGACGGTGGCACCGGCGGCGCCGAGCTCCACGGCGATCCCCCGGCCGGCTCCGCGGGTGGCGCCGGCGACGAGGGCGACCTTGTCCTTCAAGGGCTGTGACGACATGTGCGGCCTTTCGTGAGGTGGCTTTCCGGTACCACCTTCTCGGCTAAGCCGGACACCTTCTGTCGGGATTCGGCGGGGAGGGGAAGACCGTCCGGAGGAGACCCGGGCCTGGTTCGGCTCCTGGTGGGAGCTGTACGGGCGGGAGCGCTGAAACCAGGCCGGGCGGGAGGCTCGTTCAGTGGCCCCGGGCGATCCACTCCTCCAGGTGCGGCGCCTCCGCGCCGATGGTCGTGGCGTCGCCGTGGCCCGTGAGGACCTTCGTCTCCGGTGGGAGGGTGAGCAGGCGGTCGCGGATGGAGTCGATGATCGTCGGGAAGTGGGAGAAGGAGCGGCCGGTGGCGCCGGGGCCGCCCTTGAAGAGGGTGTCGCCGGTGAAGACGGCGCCCAGTCCGGGGTCGTACAGGCAGACCGCTCCGGGCGCGTGGCCGGGCGTGTGCAGGACCCTGAGATCGGCGCCGGCGGCCTCGATGACCTGGCCGTCCAGGAGGTGGGCGTCCGGGTCTCGGTCGGGGTGGGTCTGCTTCCACAGCGCGAGGTCGTCGGGATGCAGCCAGATGGTGGCACCGGTGCGCTCGGCGAGGGCGGGCGCGGCGTCGATGTGGTCGTTGTGGGCGTGGGTGCACACGATGGCCGTCAGGCGGCGGTCGCCTACGGCCTCGGCGATGGCGTCCGCGTCGTGGGCGGCGTCGATGACGACGACCTCGTGGTCGTCGCCGACGAGCCACACGTTGTTGTCGACGTCCCAGGTGCCGCCGTCGAGGCTGAACTGCCCCGAGGTGACGAGTCGTTCGATGCGCGCGGCCATCACAGCACCACCACCGAACGCAGCACGTCACCCTGGTGCATCCGCTCGAACGCCTTCTCCACCTCGTCCAGCGCGATCGTCTCGGTCACGAACGCCTCCAGGTCCAGGCGACCTTGCAGATGCAGGTCGATCAGCATCGGGAAGTCTCGGGAGGGCAGACAGTCCCCGTACCAGGACGACTTGAGCGCGCCGCCGCGGCCGAAGACGTCCAGCAGCGGCAGTTCCAGCTTCATCTCGGGGGTCGGGACGCCGACCAGGACGACCGTTCCGGCCAAGTCGCGGGCGTAGAAGGCCTGTTCGTACGTCTCCGGGCGGCCGACCGCCTCGATGACGACGTCCGCCCCGAAGCCGCCCGTCAGCTCGCGGATCGCCTCGACGGCGTCCGCCGTACGGGAGTTCACGGTGTGGGTGGCGCCCATGGCGCGGGCCTTGTCCAGCTTGCGGTCGTCGATGTCGACAGCGATGATCTTCGCGGCGCCCGCCAGCCGAGAGCCGGCCACCGCCGCGTCGCCGACGCCACCGCAGCCGATGACCGCGACCGTGTCGCCCCGGCCCACGTTCCCGGTGTTGATCGCGGCGCCGATACCGGCCATCACCCCGCACCCCAGCAACCCGGCGACCTGCGCCGAGACGGCCGGGTCGACCTTGGTGCACTGCCCGGCCGCGACCAGCGTCTTCTCCGCGAAGGCGCCGATGCCGAGAGCGGGCGACAACTCGGTGCCGTCCGTCAGGGTCATCTTCTGCCGCGCGTTGTGGGTGTTGAAGCAGTACCAGGGCCGCCCCCGCAGACAGGCACGGCACTGGCCGCACACCGCACGCCAGTTGAGGATGACGAAGTCGCCGGGGGCGACGTCGGTGACGCCGTCGCCGACCGACTCGACGACACCGGCCGCCTCGTGACCGAGCAGGAACGGGAAGTCGTCGTTGATTCCGCCCTGCTTGTAGTGCAGATCGGTGTGGCAGACACCGCAGGCCTGGATGCGGACGACGGCCTCGCCCGGCCCCGGGTCGGGCACGACGATCGTCTCCACCCGGACCGGTTGGTCCTTGCCCGGTGCGATCACGCCGCGTACCTGCTGCGCCATGGTGCTGACCCCTCTTCCTAGGCCGGTGTACGTCTTCTCGACCCTACGCGGGACTGATCGGAAACGGCAGCCGACGCGGAAAGCGGTTCAGGCCCTCAGCACCTGCTCCAGCGAGGTGGCGGGGCGGCCGGTCAGCTCCTCGATCGCGCTGGTCACCCCGGCCAGGGAGCCGTCGGCGATGGCGGTGTAGGTGGAGACCCAGGCGTCGAGCTGCCAGTCGGGCGCGCCGTAGCCCTTGCGGGAGGCGTAGGCCTCCTCGACCGTCTCCGGGAGGTACGAGACGGTGCGTCCGGTGACGGCGGCGATGGTGGCCGCGATGTCGATGAGGCCGAGCGCCTCCGGGCCGGTCAGTTCGTAGGTGCGCCCGGCGTGCTCGGCCGGGTCGCGCAGGACCGCGACGGCGGCATCGGCGATGTCGTCCTGGGCGACCACGGCGGCCCGCCCGGCGCCCGCGGGGCCGCGGATGACGCCGTCCTCCCCGACCAGGGCGGGCATGAAGTCCGCGTACAGGTTGTCCCGCAGGAAGGTGAACGGCACGCCGCTGGCACGCAGATGCTGTTCGGTGTGCCAGTGGTCGCGGGCCAGGGTGAAGGTCGCGTCGGGGGCGGCGCCGTAGAAGGAGATGTACACCAGGTGCGCGACCCCGGCCGCGGCGGCAGCGTCGATGAAGGCGCGGTGGTGCTCGACGCGGTCGGGGGTCTCCGAGGCGGAGACCATCAGGACGCGGTCGGTGGGGCGCAGGGCGCGGACGACGGCGTCGTGGTCGTCGTAGGCGCCGGACACGGCGGTGGCGCGCGGCAGTTCGGGGGCTCTGGACGGGGTGCGGACCAGGAGGGTCTGGGGGATTCCGGCGGCGGCCAGTCGGCGGGCGATACGTCCGCCCAGGCGTCCGGAGGCGCCGGTGACGGCGTAGGTGGGCTCGGCCATGGCGGGCTCCTTGCTGGGGTGCGGGGGTCGGCTGTCGATCCGTATCAGACGTGTGTGCGGTCGTCGGGGGTGACACGCGCTAGCGCAACGGCCCCGCGCGGGGCGCCCGGGGGCCGTGGCGCGGGGCGGCCCCCGGGCTGAGTTCCAGCAGGCGGACCACGCGGTAGCGGTGCGGGCGCAACGGCTCGTAGAACGCCTCGATCTCGTGCTCCGCCAGGGGCCGCCCCAGGAGCGCCACGCCCGTCATCGTGCCGAGGTGGTAGTCGCCCAGGGGCAGCGCGTCCGCGTCACCCAGGGCCCGGTGGCCGACCTGGGCGGCGGTCCAGACGCCGACGCCGGGCAGCTTCGCCAGGACGTCGTACGCCCGTTCGGGATCGCCGGCGCAGCGGTCGAGCCATACGGCATGGCGGGCCGCCTCGACGAGGGTGGCGGAGCGGTGCAGGTCCACGCCCGCCCGGCGCCACTCCCAGCTGGGGACGGTCCGCCAGATCTCCGGGGGCGGGGGTACCCGCATGCCGTCGGGGGCGGGGCCGGGCGGCGGCTCCCCGTACTTGTGGACCAGGCGGGCGAAGGAGGCGGCGGCGTCCAGGCCGACGACCCGCTGTTCGAGGACCGCGGGCACAAGGGCCTCGAACAGCCGTCCGGTGCAGGGGATCCGCAGGCCGGGCAGGCGGCGCACGGCCCCGCGCAGCACGGGGTGCGCGGGCCGGAACAGTTCAGGCCGGTCGCCCTCGCCGAGTTCACGCCGGACGGAGTCGGCGAGCTCGGCCGCGCCGGGTCCCCAGACGTCGACGCCGAGGTCGTCCAGGCGGTGCTGGCGGATGCGGTAGGTGACCGCTCCGGAGGCGGTGCGCGCGACGCGCCACACGGTGCCGTCGGCTTCGACCCGGTGCGTGGGGTCGTAGGAGCCGCGGCGCAGACTGGACAGGGTCAGCCGCGCGTCCACGGGAAAACCGGGCCGCCAGCGCACGGACCGGTCCGGAGGCTGCCGCATGCCTCCCACCCTCCCGGAAACACCGAGGGGCCGCCCGGCGGTCCGGGCGGCCCCTCGGTGCGGGGGGACGGCGGGTCAGTACTCGATGCCGGGGAGCAGACCCGTCACCGGGGCGACCATGTCGGTGACCTGGTGCAGCTGGTTCAGCTCGTGCACCCGGTTGAGCTCGTTCAGCTGCGCCGAAGGCTTCGGCATGGCCGCCTTGTGCGCTTCCGGGATGTCGCTCACGGTCAGCGAGTCGAGCATGCGGATCGGGCTGAGGTTCGCGCCGGGGGCGGCCTCCGCCTCGGCCGCGCTCGCCAGCGGCGCGGCGAGGCCGGTGACCGAGGCGGCCAGACCGACGGCGGCGACGATACGTCGAGTTGAGATCATGTTTGGAGCAACGCCGACGGGCCCCCGCCGGACACGGCCGCCGGGCCCGGCTCACCCGTCAGGCGGACCGCCGCACCGCGCTTGCCGCGCCCGCGAGAACGCCTGACCCGCGCCCGCAAGCCCGCCCCCGACCACACCCGCAGCCTCGCCTCCCCCGCGCCCGCGAGAACGCCCCGGCACACCCGCAAGATCGCCGCAGCCGCGCCGGGAGATCGCCCCCGGCCACATCTGCAGCCTCGCCTCCGCCGCGCCGCGAGCCCCCGTCGACACCCGCAAGATCGCCTCAGTCTCGCCCGCGAGAACGCCTCCAGCCACGCCCTCGGCCTCGCCTCCCCCGCGCCCGCAAGCCCGCCCCCGGCCACACCCGCGGCATTGCCTCCCCCGCGCCCGCGAGATCGCCTCAACGCGCGCCCGTAGAGCCGCCCCGGTCGCGCCCGTAAAGCCGCCCCGCCCGCTGCCGCGAGACCGTCCCCGCCCCGCCCCCAAGGTCGCGCCCGCTGCGCTTGCCGAGGCCGCCGGGGCGGAGGAGCCTCTTAGGTGAGGCCGGCGCGGCACGCTCCCCCGAGGCCGCGGGCCTTCGAGGAGGCAACCATGGGCAGCGCGGCACACCCCGGCTTCGACACCGAAGCCTTGCGCCGGGGCATCGAGGGAGACACGGCGACGACGCTCCTGTCGCTCTACGCGGACGACGCCGAACTGCGCGTCGTGGACCGCAACACCCAGCCCAGCAGTCCCCGGGTCCTGCACGGCCGTGACGAGATCAGCGAGTTGCTGGAGGACGTCTACAGCCGCGACATGACCCACAAACTGGAGCGCTGTGTCGTCGAGGGCGACACCGTCGCCTTCACCGAGTCCTGCCGGTACTCCGACGGGGTACGGGTGCTCGCCGAGTCGATGGCGTCCGTGAAGGACGGCAAGATCGTCGAGCAGACGATGATCCAGGCCTGGGACGAGTAGACGAGTAAAGGAGTCCGTTAGGGTGGGGGCGGGCCGTGACTGGCGCTGAGGTGGAGCACCACCGGGGAGCGGCCTACGCAGAGTCGATGCCGTGCGCCTGGGCGAACCGGAACCAGCCCAGGAGTGGATCATGTCTCAGGCACGGCTCATGGACGGCACGTCCCTCGCCCGCACGATCGTGACGGAGACCGCCGAGCGGGCGGCCCAGCTCACCGAACGCACCGGCACCGCGCCCTGTCTGGCGACGGTGCTGGTCGGCGAGGACCCGGCCTCGGTCACCTACGTCCGGATGAAGCAGAACCGCTGCCGCACGGCCGGCATCGCGTCCCGGCACGTGGCGCTGCCCGCGACCACCACCACCGAGGAACTCGTCGCCGAGCTGCGGAAGCTGTCGGACGACCCCGGCGTGCACGGCATCCTGCTCCAGCACCCGATGGGCGCGCACGTCGACGAGCGGGCCGCGTTCGAGGCGATAGCGCCGGAGAAGGACGTGGACGGCGTCACCTTCGCCTCCTTCGCCACGATGAGCTTCGGCCTGCCGGGCTTCGTGTCCTGCACGCCCGGCGGCATCATGCGGCTGCTGGACGCCTACGACGTCGATCCGTCCGGCAAGCGCGCGGTGGTCGTCGGCCGCAGCGCGATCCTCGGCAAGCCGGCCGGCATGCTGCTGCTCGCCCGGGACGCGACGGTGACGTACTGCCACTCCCGTACGGCGGACCTGTCGGCGGCGGTCCGGGAGGCGGACATCGTGGTCGCCGCCGTGGGGCGGCCCCGGCTGATCCGGGGTCAGGACATCAAGCCCGGCGCGGTCGTCGTCGACGCCGGGTACAACGAGGGGAACGTCGGTGACGTCGACTTCGACTCCGCCGTCGAGCGGGCCTCCCTGATCACCCCGGTGCCGGGCGGTGTGGGTCCGATGACGATCGCCGTCCTGCTGGAGCAGACGGTGACCGCCGCCGCCCGGCAGCTCGGGGTGTGATCAGCGCGTCCAGGCGCGGTACGACATCACGTCACCGGCCCTGACGTCGTACTCGGGCTCCGCCTCGGCGAAGGTGCTCTCGAGCCCGAGGACGGCGCCGGTGGCCGGGTCCAGGATCAGCATGTGGCGGATGCCGGAACCGTCGTACACGTACGCCTGTCCGACCCGCCCGAGCCGGTCGGTGACCCGGCCCACCGGCCTGAGCCCGTCGGCGTCCGCCAGCAGGCGGGTGAGCGCCGCCGACTCCCGGGCGCCGAGCGTCCAGGTGTCCAGCAGCACCCCGACGGCGTCGAGGAGTTGGCCGGTGTCGAGCTCGTTTCCGGTGTACGCGGCCTCCTGGAGGTAGGAGCGCAGGCGGGCGGGGTCGGCGGGCGGCGGTGACTGCGGAGGGGCGTCGCTCCAACTGGGCGGGTAGGTCTGCCTGCTGAGGACGTGGCCGTCGTCGACGAGTTGCCCGTCGTCGGTCAGGACGGGTCGGCCGGGGTGCCCGGGGTCGGTCGCCACGACGAGTTCCGTGTGACTGCCGTCGGCCCGCCACCGCACGAGACGCTCCTCGGGGAGCGTGACCGGCGGCTCGTCCTCGCTCATCCCCAGGCTCCACGACCGCACATGCGTGCCCTTGCGGAGCTTCGGCACACCGTCGGCCGCCGATGCCTGCGCCCTTTCGGCCAGGGTGCGCAGGGTTACGGGGGTGGCGTCGGCCCGCACGACGAGCGGGTGAGGTGCGGCAAGGGCCGGGGTGGTGGTGCGGTCGGAGAACAGCAGCGCCGACACGAGCGCCGCGACCAGCGCCGTGGCCGTCAGCGCCCAGAGCAGGCGGGGGCGGCGGGAGGCGCGGGCGTTCAGCAGCCGGTTCAGGTGCCGTTCGGCGGTGTGGTCCAGGGGGCCGTCGCCGAAGTGGGGGCCGTCGGTCGGGACCGGGTTGGCGCCGCGGAGGAGGTCGAGTTCGTCAGCCATGGCCGTGCTCCTTGGCGGGGGTCGTGGGGCCGATGCGGTCGATCTCGGCTCTGAGCCGACGCCGGGCCCGGTGCAGGCGCATGGCCGCGGCGCGGGTGCCGCAGCCGAGGGCGACGGCCACTTCGTCGATGCCGAGCTCCTCCCAGGCCGTCAGCCGCAGCACCTCCTGGTCGGCCGGGGAGAGCCGGCCGAGGGCGTCATGCACCCAGGCGCCGGGGGCCTCCGCGTCGGGGCCCTCCGCCATGTGCCGGCCGTGGGCCGCGTCGTCGTTGCCCATCCGGCGCACCAGTCGCCGCCGGCGCCCCTGGCCGCGTACCGCGTTCGCCAGGCAGTTGCGTGCCACGCCGTACAACCAGGGCAGCGGGGTCGCGGGCAGGTCGGCACGGCGCCGCCAGGCCACCGTGAACACCTCCGCCACCACTTCCTCGACGTCGTCCGGGCGCCCGTCGAGGCGCCGCGCGACATAGCGGCTGACCGCCCAGTAGTGCTCGCGATAGGCAGCGGCGAAGATCTCGTCGTTGCTCATGTCCCGTTCGTGTCCGGCACCCCCGGGATCGTCACACCCGGGTTCGGTGATTCTTGTCGCGTCCCTGAAGTGTGACGTGCGCCGGGGGCGCGGACACAGGCGGGTCGTGAGAGACCAAGTCGTGAAAGACCGAAACGTCAGCAGTATCAAGTGGCTGACGACCACTGACCACAAGACGATCGGAACGCTCTATCTGATCACCTCGTTCGCGTTCTTCTGCGTCGGTGGCGTCATGGCGTTGTTCATGCGCGCCGAGCTGGCCCGACCTGGTCTGCAGATCATGTCGAACGAGCAGTTCAACCAGGCGTTCACGATGCACGGCACGATCATGCTG
>NZ_JBSFOK010000039.1:0-88414 GCF_053587635.1 Streptomyces sp. NPDC003635
GGCGCCTTGCAGGGAAGGATGCCGTTGAACGTCCGCGTGTGGACGTGCGACGGCTGCGGGACGACCCACGACCGGGACGTGAACGCGGCGAAGAAGATTCTGGCCGTCGGGCTGACGGCGTCTGTCTGTGGAGCCGGTGTAAGGCCTCAACGGAGCACTCCGGGCGGGCAGTCGGCGACGAAGCAGAAACCCCTACAGCGCGAGCCAGTCAAGGCAGGGTTCCTCACCGTGCCGACGCGGGTGGGTCAGCCGAAGCGTTCGGTACGGATCTGGTCGGACGCGTATCCGGCGGCCAGGAAGAGGGCGCTGACGTGCTCAACGAATCCGGTGGGACCGCAGACATAGCAGCGGGCTCCCACAGCGGGCGGCAGGTCGCGAAGATCTCGCCCCGTCATGCGCCCGGCGGCGCGTTCTGCGTCGGCCGGTGCTGTGCGGGTGTAGAGGCGCCGGACGCCGATGCCGTCACCGAGGGCGTCGAGTTCGGTCGCGTACCAGACCTCGTCAGGATCGCGGACCGAGTACAGCAGCGTGCAGGGCTGGGCGGACAGTGAGGACCGCCGTGCCCGCACCATCGCCATGAGGGGCACGATGCCGGCGCCTCCGGCGACCAGCAGGAGCGGACCCTGGTGCCGCGGCGTCCACACGAACCAGCCTCCGAGCGGACCGTTGACCTCGACCTCGGCGCCCACGGGCAGGGTGTCGGCGAGATACGGGGAGACCTCACCGCCTTCCGTGGCCTGGACACCCAGTTCGATGGTGTCGGTGTCGGGGGGCGCCGCGAGCGAGTAGCTCCGTACGGCCTGATAGCCGTCGTCGGCCGTCAGCCGCACGTCGACGTGCTGCCCAGGCAGGTGGCCCGGCCATTTGAGGACCTCGAACCTCAGCGTGCGGCCGGTCGCGGTCTGGTGTGTGCGCTCCGTGAGCCGGGCCCGTCGCCAGCCGTGCATCAGTCGCTCCAGTGGCGCTGCTCACGCCAGGGGTCGCCGTAGTCGTGGTAGCCGGCCGACTCCCAGAAACCGGGCTCGTTGTCAGGGGTGAGGCGAAGACTCTTGACCCACTTGGCCGACTTCCAGAAGTACAGGTGCGGGATCACGAGCCGGGCCGGTCCGCCATGGTCGGGCGAGAGCGCGTATCCGTCGAAGGTGTGCGCGAGCCATGCCTTGCCGTCGGTGACGTCCTCCAGGGGCAGGTTGGTGGTGTATCCGTCGAAGGACTCCGCGACGACGAAGTCCGCAGCGGTCTCCACGTCGGCCAGGAACACGTCCAGGGACACCCCGCGCCATGCGGTGTCGAACTTCGACCACCGGGTCACGCAGTGGATGTCGACGGTGGGTTCCTCCTGCGGGAGGTCCATCATCTGTTCCCACGTCCACGAGCGCCGCTCGCCTCTCTCGTCCTCCACGGTGAACGACCACTCGTCGGCAGGGATGTGAGGGGTGGGTCCGGCGGACAGGACGGGGAACGACTCCGTCGGATACTGCCCAGGTGGCAGCCGGCCCGCGAAGGCGTGGCTCTTACCGTGGAACCCTGGTGACAAGCTGCCCATCCGCTTCATTCCTCTCGCTCGAGGTCGGCCTCTTCCCGTTCCTCGTCACGGTCGGCCTGGGCATGGGTGTAGAGGTCGTGCACGAACGTGCGGGCGGCCTCCGGTGCGATGCCCTCCCCCAGCAGGAGCAGACGAGAGGTCCACGAGTCGAGCGGATCGTTCGATTCAGCCATGAGGTTTCCCCAGGTTCACAGGCACGTGGTGCGCGACGAGGGCGGCTTGCGGAGCCCCTCTACGGTGAGGTGGAGTGAGTCGGCCGACGCCCTTGGGTGGTGCTGACAGCGCGACCCGGCACCCAACTGTCACCCTGGACGGGCCCGTAGGCGTGGAGAGGCAGTCACAACGCCCCGGGGCGCCTGAGACTACTTCTCAGTACCATCGTCGCCGCCTGAGCCGCGGTCGCAACCCGGCGCCCGCGTGCCCGCCGCCCGTCGGTCAGTGCTCTGCTCACGCGGGCGGGACCGCGAGCGCACGCACTCGTGGGCCCCTCTCCCGTCACGGCTGCGGGAAAGGGCTGCGCGGCGGTGGCCGAGGCAGGGGTGCATTCCCCCCGACATGCTTGCGCCAGCGTTCATGGTCGGGCCTTGGGGCCAGTCGGCCCCACACTCCGCGGAGTGTGGGGCCGACTCAACGACGGGCTATCGTGCCGCCACCCCCGCCGTCAGGTTCTGCGGAACCTCCGCGTAGCCCGCCGGGCGAGTGGTGAACGTGCCCCGGCCCTGGGTACGTCCGCGCAGGCGGGTGGCGTAGCCGAACAGCTCGGCCAACGGCACCGTGGCGGTCACCACCGTCGTACCGCCGCGCGTCGCCGACGCCGACACCCGCCCGCGGCGCGCCGCCAGGTCGCCCAGGACCGCGCCCACGGAGTCATCCGGCACGGTCACCGTCACCTCCGCGACCGGCTCCAGCAGCCGCACCACGCAGGCCCGCAGGGCCTGACGCAGTCCGAGCCGGCCGGCGGCGCGGAACGCCAGCTCCGAGGAGTCCTTGCTGTGCGTGGCTCCGTCGGTGAGCGTGACCCGTACGCCCGTCACCGGATGGCCGCCCAGCGGCCCCTCCGTCAGCGCGTCCCGGCAACCGGCCTCGACCGCGCGGGCGAACTCCCGCGGGACCCGGCCGCCGACCACCGTCGAGGAGAACGCGAAGCCGGCCTCGCCGTCCGCAGCGCCCAACGGCTCGACGTCCAGCACCACATGGGCGAACTGCCCGGCGCCGCCGTCCTGCTTGACGTGCCGGTACACCAGCCCCGTCACACCGCGGACCACGGTCTCCCGGTACGACACCTGCGGGCGGCCCACCGAGACCTCCAGCCCGCGGTCGCGACGCAGTTTCTCCACCGCCACCTCCAGGTGCAGCTCGCCCAGGCCCGACAGCAGCGTCTGGCCGGTCTCCGGATCGGTACGCACCACCAGCGACGGATCCTCCTCCGCCAGCCGGGCCAGCCCCGAGGCCAGCCGGTCGGTGTCCTGGCCGCGTCGGGCCTCGACGGCCACCGACACCACGGGGTCAGCCGTACCGGGCGGTTCCAGCACGAGCGGTGCCGACGGGTGGCACAGCGTCGTGCCGGCCCGCGCGGACTTCGGACCGATCACGGCGACGATGTCCCCGGCCATGGCCACGTCCGTCTCGGTGTGCCGGTCGGCCTGCACCCGCAGGATCCGGCCGACCCGTTCGGTGCGTCGCACGCCCATGTCCAGCACGGTGTCCCCCTTTCGCAGTACGCCCGAATAGATCCGCAGGTACGTCATCCGGCCGGTGGGCGCCGCCTGCACCTTGAAGGCCAGCGCGGCCAGCGGCGCCGCGGGATCGGCGGCCCGTTCCTGCTCGGTTCCGTCGATCGTGCCGCGCACGGCGGGCACGTCCGCCGGCGAAGGCAGATACGCCACCACTGCCTCCAGCAGCGGCTCGATGCCGCGGTTGCGGTACGCCGAACCGCACAGCACCACCACGGCCTCACCCGTGCCGGTCAGTTCGCGCAGCGCCGCGCGCAGTGTCGTCTCCGAGACGGCACCGTCGGCGCAGTACTCCTCCAGCGCTCGGGGATGCAGTTCGGCGACGGCCTCGTCCAGTGCCAAGCGGTGCCGCATCGCCTCGGCGAGCATGTTCTCCGGCACCGGGCCTTCCTCCAACGCGCCGGTGTCGCCGGGCCACACCACGGCCCGCATCCGGACCAGGTCGACGACGCCCGTGAAGCCGTCCTCGCGGCCGATGGGCACCTGCACCACCAGGGGCGTGGCGCCCAGCCGTTCCCGGATCGACGCGACGGCCGTGTCCAGGTCGGCGCCCGCCCGGTCCATCTTGTTCACGAACGCCAGGCGGGGGACCCCGTGCCGGTCGGCCTCCCGCCACACCGCCTCGCTCTGCGGTTCGACGCCTGCGACGGCGTCGAACACCGCCACCGCGCCGTCGAGGACGCGCAGCGAGCGCGTCACTTCGTCGGCGAAGTCCACGTGGCCCGGGGTGTCGATGAGGTTGATCCGGTGTCCGTCCCAGTCGCAGCTGACCGCCGCCGCGAAGATGGTGATGCCCCGGTCGCGTTCCTGGGAGTCGAAGTCGGTGACGGTGGTGCCCTCGTGCACCTCGCCCCGCTTGTGGACGGCGCCGGTCAGGAACAGGATCCGCTCCGTCACGGTGGTCTTGCCGGCGTCCACGTGAGCGAGGATGCCGAGGTTGCGGACGGCGTGGAGCGCGCGGAGTGTGAGGTCGGTACGCACGGCCTTGTGGCCCTTCTACGTGTGTCGTGAGTGATGCAGCGGCAGCGCGATGGGGCGGACGAAGACCGCGGAATGCGCCCAACGGCAGTCCGCGACGACCACGAGGGCCGGACGGGGGCAGGTCAGGGCTCAGCGACGGGCTTCGACCGGGATCTCCAGTGCCGGCCGCGCGGCGGGCACCGGGCTCACGAAGACACGAGGATCACGTCGAACCGTGCCCCGGGGGCGACGACAGCGATGGCGGTACGCACTGCCGGCCTCCCCTCGAATCCGAACTCGGAACACGTATGACGCACCGGCCACTTGGAGCCGGACGCGTACCCAGAGTGTAGGAGCGGGGGCGGGAACGGGCGGGGCATTTTTGCCCGTCGGAGCCGCGCCCTTCGGGCCGGTCACTGATACGGAGAGATGGCCTGTGCACAGATGCGCGCAGCACACGGGCCTCATGGCCTGCAAAGGCTGAGTTTCACGACCTTCTCGATGGCGCCGGTGTCACAGGGGCGTCCCAGGTTGCCTGGCGAGGCAGCCTGGGACGTTGGCGATTCAGGAGGTGGTGCGGCTGTCGGCTTCGGCCTGGGCGATGGCTTCGGCCTCGCTCTCGGCCATGGCGAGGGCGACGCCGAAGGCTTGGGCGATGTGGCCCGACGCCGACATGACGCGTGCTGTTCCCACGACCGGTGCGATCGCGACGAGGAGATCCTGCAGCTGCTCGACGGTGAACTGGGCCTTGATCGCGGGGTTGATGTGAGCCAGGTAGGAGATCGCGGGTGCGTCCATGGCCACGAGCGCGGCGATGCGACTGAGGATCAGCGTGTGCTCGTCCATGCGGCAGTGCTCGAGGGAATCGATCGTCATCGCGGCGATCGTGTCGAGGACGGGGGTGTCGAACTCAGGAGCTGTGGCCATGACGGGGCTGCCTTCCGGTTACGGTGCTACGGCAAGTCGAACCGCCACCCGCTTCATGCGGAGGTCCCCCACCTGTGCCCGGCGGCGACGAGTCAAGCGTAGGCGTCGTCGAGTGAAGGCGCATGACGGGCCGGACGGCGAGGCCCGAGCGCGATTGTTCCTCATCTCCGGTGTGCTCCTGGGCGGGCGATCTTGTCCGGCCGATCTCAGAATGAGGGTGGGCATGGCTCGCCTGCGACGGCGCCGGGCGAGACTGGGCAGGGCAGGCAGGAGGCCGCGGCATATGAAGTACGTGACTGTCCACCGACTGGAACTGTCCTGACTCCCCCGTATCCCCCTCCCCCAACCCGACGCCGAGCACACGGCGCGAAGCACCCGACGAAGCCTTCGTAATGAGCAACCTGGTCATGAAGCGCCGATAGGGCCTGTCTCACGACCGGCCCGGATCGGAGGCAGAGATGACGGTGCACCAGGACTCCGCGGCCGGACCGGGGCGGGAGCAGCCGGGCGAACAGTGGTACGCCCGGTCCCCCGCGGCCGTCGTGACCGCACTGGGCGTCGACCCTGCGGTCGGTCTCACCGCCGCGCGCGCCGCCGAGCTTCTCGGCGCGCACGGCCCCAACGCGCTGCCCGAGGAAACCCGGATCCCCACCTGGCGCCGGTTTCTCGCCCAGTACCGCAGCTATATGCAGCTCGTCCTGGTGGCCGCGGCCGTGGTGTCGTTCCTGATCCAGGAATGGACCACCGGCATCCTGCTCGCCGTACTGACTCTGCTCAACGCGGTCGTGGGCCTGCGTCAGGAGGGCAAGGCCGAGAGCGCGATGAACGCCCTTCGGTCGATGCTGAAGGCCGGCGCGCGAGTGCGCAGGGACGGCACCGAGGCCGAGATCCCCGCGGAGGACCTCGTCGTCGGTGACATCGTGCTCCTGTCGGCCGGGGACCAGGTGCCGGCCGACGGCCGGATCATCATGGCCAGTGCCCTGCAGATCGACGAGTCGGCGCTGACCGGGGAGAGCGTCCCCGCGGCGAAGGACGCCGTCACCCTGCCGGGCGGGCGGGCACTGGCGCCGGGCGAGCAGACCTGCATGGCGTTCATGAACACCCCGGTCACGCATGGCAGTGGGCTGCTCGTGGTGACCGCCGTCGGCGCGGACAGCGAACTCGGCAAGATCTCCGGCATGCTCGCGGCCACCGAGAAGGAAGTGCCACCGCTCACCCGGGAACTCGACCGGCTGACGCTGTGGATCACCGGAGCGGCCGCCCTCACCATGATCGTGATGTTCGCGCTGGGCCGCAGCCGGGGCGAGGCCTGGGACGTGCTGTTCGTGAGCGCGGTGTCCCTTGCCATCGCCGCGATACCCGAGGCCTTGCCGACCGTGACCCAGGCGATCCTGTCCGTCGGAAGCCTCAATCTGGCCAGGCGCAACGCCATCGTCAAGGAACTGCCCTCGGTCGAGACCCTCGCCTTCACCTCGGCGATCAACTCGGACAAGACCGGCACCCTGACCATGAACCAGATGACCGCGGTCGAGGTCATCAGCCCCACCGACCGCTACACCGTCTCGGGCACCGGCTACGAACTCCAGGGGCGCGTCCACCACGCCGCGGGGTCCTCGGCGGGCATCGAGGACGCGATCCTGCCGTATGTCGTGGCCAGTGACGCCAAGCTGGTGGACGGCGAGGTCGTGGGCGATCCCACCGAGGGCGCGCTGCTGGTGCTCGCCCACAAGGCGGGGCTCGACGCGGACGCCACCCGGGAGGCTCTGCCCCGGCTCGCGACGCTGCCGTTCGACCCCGAGTACAAGCTCATGGCCACGTTCCACGCTACGGCCGACGGCTCCGGGCGACCGGTCGTACGCTGCTTCGTCAAGGGCGCGGCCCCGGCGGTGATGGCCCGGGCGTCGACCGCGCTGGCGGCCGGTGAGAGCATCCCGTGGGACGCGGAGCTGCGGCAGCGGGCCGAGGCGCAGACCGAGCGCATGGGCGGTGAGGGGCGCCGGGTGATGGCCGCGGCCACCCGGGATCTGGACCCGGCCGTCTTCGACGCGGACGGCGACCTGCTCTCGTACGTCACCGGATTGCGTATGACCAGCCTTGTCGGCATGGTCGACCCGCCGCGCAAGGAGTCGAAGGCGGCGGTGGCCGACGCCCGGGCGGCCCACGTCAGGGTCCGTCTGATCACCGGCGACGACGTCACCACCGGGGCGGCCATCGCCCGGCAGATCGGCATTCCCGGCGAGGCCCTGCTGGGCGCCGACTTCGCGGCGATGAGCGAGCAGGAGCGGCTGGCCCGCATCGACGGCATCGGGGTGGTGGGACGGGTCGCGCCGGAGCACAAGGTGCTGCTCGCCGACACGCTCAAGAAGAAGGGCGAGGTCGTGGCGATGACCGGGGACGGCGTCAACGACGCGCCCGCCATCAAGGCGGCCGACATCGGCATCGCGATGGGCAGCGGCACGGACGTGGCGAAGAACGCGGCCCGCATGATCCTTTCCGACGACAACTTCGCGACCATCGTCTACGCCGTGGAGCAGGGTCGGACGATCTTCGACAACCTCACCAAGTACATCCGGTTCGTGCTGCTTTTGCTGGTCACCTTCGTGCTGACGTTCCTCGGTGCGACCGTGCTGAACCTCGCGGGCGGTGAGCCGTTCACGCCGCCGCAGGTGCTGTGGATCCACTTCGTGGTCAACGCCTCGTTCGGCTTCGCGCTCGGTTTCGACCGGGAGAGCCCGGGGCTGATGCGGCGCAGGCCGCGGCCGCGTGGGGAGTCGGTGCTCACCCGGCCCGTGCTGGTCACGGTCGGGCTCGGGGGGCTCGCCATCACCTGCGGACTGCTCGGGCTCATCAGGATCGGCGAGGCGCTCTACGACAGTGTGGAGATCGGTCAGTCGATCGCGTTCACGGCCTTCGCGCTGTGTCTGGTCGTGGCCGCGTTCGAGTGCCGCAGTGAGACGGGCACCGTGCTGACGCCGTCCGCGTTCGACAGCAAGCAGATGAACTGGGTGGCGCTCGCACAACTGGCCCTGGCCGTGCTGACGACGCAGATGGACGGCTTCCGCCGCGTGCTGGGCACCACCGAGATCAACGCGCGGCAGTTCGGCTGGGCCCTGCTGGCCGCGGTCGCGCTGCTGCTGCTGTGGGAACTGGGCAAACTGCCGGCCCGCCGTTCGGGCAGGAGCGGCTGAGCCTGGTGCGCCTGCGGGCGCGCACGCGGCACGCCTGCCGCGCAGCGCTGAGCGTCGGGATCGACTGCCCTGCGGGCCGTGGCACCGGCCCGGCCAGCCCGTTCTGAGCCGCGCCCGCCGGGGCGGTCACTGATACTGAGGAAATGGGCAATGTTGGGCGAAATATCCCGGCGAGCCAGCGGGGTGACCGGTTGCCGCCGGAGGCGGGGCCGCCGGAATCCGGCCATGAGGGGGCCCGTCACGGTACGGCCGGCCGACGTCGGCTGTCGTGGCTGAAGCCGCGCACCGTCGCCGGTCAGGTCTTCCTGCTGCAGCTCGCGGTAGTCCTGCTGCTCATCGCCACGGCCGTGGTGGCGCTGGTGATCCAGGACCGCAACCGCGCGATCCAGGAAGCCGCCGACCGGTCACTGGTGGCCGCCGAGTCGTTCGCGAACGCCCCGGGCACCGCGGAGGCGATGCAGAGCGATGACCCGACGGCGGCGCTCCAGCCTCATGCCGAGGCGGTACGCGAGAAGACGGACGTCGACTACGTCGTGGCGCTGAGTCCCTACGGCTTCCGGTGGACCCACCCGGACCCGGAGCAGATCGGCAAGCACGTCTCCACCACCTACGACCAGGCCCTCGAAGGCGAGCCCCACCAGACCACGTTCGACAGCAGCCTGGGCAAGGCGGTCGACTCCACGGTGGCGGTCTTCGACGAGAAGGGGACCGCGGTCGGCCTCGTCACCGTCGGGGTCACCGTGGACAAGGTGACCAGTGTGGTGGAGCACCAACTACCGGTGATCTTCGCCGCCGGCGGGGTCGCCCTGCTGCTGGCCGCGGGCGGGTCGGCACTGGTCAGCGGGCGCTTGCGGCGCCAGACGCGGGGTCTGGGGCCGGAGGAGATGACCCGCATGTACGAGCACCACGCCGCGGTGCTCCACGCGGTCCGTGAAGGCGTGATCATTCTGGACGGTGACGGAACGCTGCTGCTGGCCAACGACGAGGCCCGCCGACTGCTCGCGCTGCCGCCCAAGGCCGAGGGCAGGCCGGTCACCGGACTCGGGCTGAGCGACGACCTGGCCGAACTGCTCGGCTCGGGCCGGGCGGCCACGGACAAGGTCTTCCTCGCCGGGGACATCCTGCTCGCGGTCAACGTGCGGCCGGTGGGCCCCAAGGGCGGCAGCGTGGCCACCCTGCGGGACACCACGGAGCTGCGCGCCCTCGCGGGCCGTGCGGACCTGGCCGGCGGGCGCCTGCAACTGCTCTACGAGGCCAGCACCCGGATCGGGACCACCCTCGACATCACGCGCACCGCCGAGGAGCTGACCGAAGTGGCGGTGCCGCGCTTCGCCGACTTCGCCACCGTCGAGCTGGTGGAGCCCGTGCTCCTCGGCGATGAACCGACGGGTGTGCGGCTGGACATGCGCCGCATCGCCGCCGCGGGCATCCGGGAGGAGACGCCCTTTCAACCTGTTGGCACACCGAGGCACTACGTGCCCGGCAACCCCGTGGCCGTCGGCATGACCACCGGTCGGCCGGTCCTGGTGGCGCACCTCTCCATGGCCGACGGCTGGCGTGCCCAGGACCCCGAGCTGTCCCAGAAAATCATCGACTACGGCGTCCACTCCATGATCTCGGTGCCGCTCAAGGCCCGAGGCCAATCGCTCGGCGTCGTGCAGTTCTGGCGTCTGGAACAGGACCCCTTCGAAACGGACGACCTGTCTCCCGCCGAAGAACTCGCCGCACGGGCGGCCGTGTGCATCGACAACGCGCGCCGCTACACCCGTGAGCACACCACGGCCGTCACCCTCCAGCGCAGCCTGCTGCCCGGCGCGCTGCCCGAGCTGTCCGCCCTGGAGGTCGGTCACCGCTACCTGCCGGCCCAAGCGGGGGTGGGCGGCGACTGGTACGACGTCATTCCGCTGCCGGGTGCCCGGGTGGCCCTGGTGGTCGGCGACGTCGTGGGACACGGTCTGCACGCCGCCGCGACGATGGGGCGCCTGCGGACCGCGGTGCACAACTTCGCCGCCCTGGACATGTCCCCGGACGAGCTGCTCGTGCGCCTGGACGACCTGATCACCCGGATCGACGAGGACTCGGCGGCCCAGGGCAAGACCGATGCCGTCACCGGCGCCACCTGTCTGTACGCGGTCTACGATCCGGTCTCCGGGCAGTGTGTTCTCGCCCGGGCCGGTCATCCCGGTCCGGCGCTGGTCTCACCCGACGGCTCCGTGACCTTCCCCGACATCCCCGTCTCCCCGCCCCTCGGCGTGGGAGGAGGCCTGCCGGTCGAGACGGCCGAACTGCAGCTGGCCGCCGACAGCCGCCTCGTCCTCTACACCGACGGCCTGATCGAGGCCCGGGGCCGCGACCTCGACACCGGGCTCGGCCTGCTGAGGCAGGCGCTCGCCGCCACGGACGGCGCCGGCCCGGACGCCACCTGTACGGCCGTACTCGACGCGATGCTGCGCACCAGGTCGCATGACGACGTCGCCCTGCTCGTGGCACGCACCCGGCTGCTCGACCCGGAACAGGTCGCCGAGTGGGACGTGCCCGCCGACCCCGCGGCCGTCCCCCGGATCCGCGCCGAGGCCGCCCGGAGGCTGCAGTCCTGGGGGCTCGTCGGGGCCGACTTCACCACCGAGCTGATCCTCAGCGAACTGGTGACGAACGCCATCCGGTACGGAAAGACCCCCATCAGTCTGCGACTACTGCACGACCGGGACAGCCTCATCTGCGAGGTCGCCGACGGCACCAGCACCTCTCCGCACCTGCGCCGCGCGACCCTCACCGACGAGGGGGGCCGCGGTCTGTTCCTGGTCGCGCAGCTGTCCCGCCGCTGGGGCACCAGGTACACCGACCGAGGCAAGATCATCTGGGCTGAGCTGGCACTCGACGCCGAAGCCGCCGGAGATCTCGGCGATCTCCTGATGGCCGACCTGTGAGAGCGGGGCCGCCCCTGGGCGTGCGCACGCCCGGAGTGTCAGGAGCCGTCCTCGACCTTGAGGTAAGGGATCTTCGCCGGGTCCTGGCCGAAAGCGGCACCGAGATAGACGGCCGACAGTTTGGTGAGAGTACCGTCGTCGATCAGCTGCCTGATGATCCGGTCCAGTTCGTTCTTGTTGGGTGACCCCATCGGGTACAGGGCGCCGTACCCCTGATCGGTGCGGTACTGACCCACCAGGCTCACCTTGATCTCCTGCTTCTGGGGATACGCCAGCAGGATGGTCGTGTCGTGGACGACCGCGTCGATCCGGCCCTCCTCCAGCGCCGTGACCATCTCCGGGTCGTTGGGGAAGGCGGTGACGGGCTTGGTCGGCTTGAGGCGGTTCTCGACGAACTCCTCACCCGTGGTGCCCTCGGCCACCCCGATACGGACGTCCCGGATGTTGTCCTCGTTGATGTTCTCGCCCTCCCTGATCAGCACGCCCAGGGTCGAGGAGAGGTAGGGCGGGGAGAACTGGGCGACCTTGCTCCGTTCCGGGGTGATCGTGATCTGCGCCAGGGCCAGGTCGAAGTCTTTGGTCCGGCCCGACACGACCTCGGGGAAGGGCGCGTTCTCCACCTGCACCCGGTCCAGCCCGGACCGGTAGGCGATGTTCGCGGCCATGCAGTACTCGTAGCCGCTCTTCACGGTCTCCGGCGTGGTCCCGTTCCACCAGCCAGGCGCGGGCAGGGTCGTCTTGACCGTCAGGGCGCCCGCCGTCTCGGGCGACACGTTGAACTCCCCGTACTCACCCGTGACCGAACAGTCTCCGTAGCGGGGTTCCGACGGCTCCGCCCCGCCCTGGTCACAAGCCGCTGTCGCGACGATGAGCGTCACGCTGACAGCCTGGGAGACGATCGCTGCCGCGGCGCGCATCCTTGCACCTCCGGTAGGGGCATACTCCTTGAGTCACCATAAATCACCCAGAACGATACGACTGCCGGAGCTGCGGGGCAGAACTCCGAAGCGCGGCTCCAGGCGTCCGTCGTCGGGCGGGGGCGCGGCGGACGGATGCAGGAGCCAGGCGCCCAGAGCGGGGGCCGCTGGTGGCGCCCCGGGTGACCGCCGCTCGGCCACCCGAATCGGCTCCGAAGCCAAGCCCGATCACGCCGGGAGAACCCTGGCTACGCCGCAGACGGGTGAAGCGTGACGCCAGCGATGGCGAGGTCGATGCCGGCAAGCAACTGCTCACGGTCGTCGTGAACGTTCGACGAGCCCATCGGCCTCCCCCCGAGTCGCCCTTGAGCATCGAAGTCCGCCCGTAGTCGGCTCTGCCCGCCGACCCGGCCCGAGGACCTTCGGGCTCCTGCGGTCGGCCATGTCCAGGTTGCCGCCCGGGACCCCTTCGAGGTCGGTGGTGGCGTCGAAGACCCTCCCCGGCTCGATGGCGCCGTCGAGGATGCCGGGCATCATTTCCTCGATGTAGGCGCGGACGGGTGCGGGGCTGCCTGCCAGGCGGATGGTGTGGCGGAACAGGCTGCCGAAGCCGACGGGGGGCCTCCTCGTACTGGGGCACGCCGACGCGGCTGACCACGCCGCCGGGGCGGACCACTCCGAGGGCCTGCTCGTAGGCGGGCATGTGGCCGACGGCTTCCAGGGCCACGTGCGTGCCGTGCCCGCCGGGCGCCCCCGTACGGTCCGCCGAGCCGGGAGCCGCGGTGGCTGTGCGGAGCGAGGACGGTGGTGGGGATCAGGGTAGAGCGGCGATGTTCCCCGCGGCCGGGCCGGTGGAGCCCGAATCCGAGCAGGGGGGATCCGGACGCCCGTGGCCGGGGCGGTGCCTGGGGTGACGAACATCGACATGTCGGCGCCCCACAGTGCTCTCCCAGAGGCACGGCGCCGACGCTGACTGCCGCTGATACTCCGAGGAAGTCCTGGTGATGGCCCCCGACAGCGTCGATCTGTACGACCGTAAGAACTCGTCCCTTCGACACGCTCGACGAGTTCTTCAGGAAGAAGCTCGCCTGAGCGCAGTGCGCCGGGTCTCCCACTCCTTGCGGACCGCAGGACAAACAGTTGTGCGGACAGGCTCTAGCATGTCGCCCGTCGGGTGACGGGCGGGTCCTCTTCCGCGTGGTCGTGCCTCAGGCGCGGCGCCGCCGTCCGGCTGTGTCCTGGCAGTTGGTAAACGGGGGAGAGCTTCGTTGTTCGGAATCATCAGGCCATGCCGTCATCGCCTGGGCGAGGGCATGCGCACCGAGTGGATGGCGCATCTGTGCGGGCTGTGTCTGGCGCTGCGCGGCGAGTACGGGCAGTTCGCGCGGGTGGCCACCAACTACGACGGCCTGATCGTCTCGGTGCTGACCGAGGCACAGTCGGAGCGCACCGGCGACTGGCGACGGGGCGCCGGCCCGTGTCCGCTGCGCGGGATGCGGTCGGCGGACGTGGCGCAGGGTGAGGGCGCCCGGCTGGCGGCGACGGTGTCGCTGGTGCTGGCGGCTGCGAAGGTCCGTGACCATGTGGCCGACGGTGACGGTCTGTTGGGCCGCCGTCCGGTGACGATGGCGGCGCGACGGATCGCCCGGGGCTGGGACCGTGCGGGTGCCAAGGGTGGCGAACGGCTCGGCTTCGACACCGCGGTGCTGCTCGGCGCGGTCGAACGGCAGTCGGAGATCGAGCGGTTGACCGGTCGCGGCGACTCGCTGCTGGCGGTTACGGAACCGACGGAGACGGCGACGGCCGCCGCCTTCGCGCACACCGCCGTCCTCGCCGGCCGCCCGGCGAACGCGGAGCCGCTGGCTGAGGCAGGCCGGCTGTTCGGCCGACTGGCGCATCTGCTCGACGCGGTGGAGGACTTGGACGCGGACGAGGCGAAGGGCGCGTGGAACCCGATCACCGTGACCGGCGCCGACCGCACCGAGGTGCGTCGGCTCTGCGACGACGCGGTCCATGGGATCCGACTCGCCCTGTCCGACGCCGAGTTCGTCGACGGGCGGCTGGTACGGGCGCTGCTGGGCGGTGAGCTGGAGCGCGCCGTGGAGCGTGTCTTCGACCCCCGGCACCGTCATCACCAGCACCGCCAGCAGGCACGGGGGCCGCGCGTGCTCCCCTGGCTGGGACGCCGTACCGCGACGGAACCGCCCGCGGGGACGGGAACGACCTGCGGCGTCGGAGCGCTGACGAGTACGGGGCCGGAGGGCGCATCCATGGCGTCGGGCCGGCCCTCGGAGGGTGAGTGCCGACGGTGCGGCCAGTGGCGGCAGTTGTGCCGCGACTGCAGGTTGTGCACCAGCTGCTGCACCTGCGACCAGGACGAGGGCCCGGATGACATGGAGCCCTGGCAGTCCGGCGAGGGCAATCGCGGCTCGCGTCAGGACGGTTCCGGCCGGGACGGCGGGGGCGACGGCTGGTTCGGCGGGTCGGGCGGGGGCAACTCAGGTGGCTCGTCCGGCGGTTCGGGCGGGGGCGGTCGGGGCTCCGGTGGCTCCGGTGGTGATTCGGGGGACGGTTGCTGCGGGGGCGGGGGCTGCTGCAACCCGTGCAAGTGCTGCTGCGACTGCTGCGACTGAGCGGCGGTTGAGCCGGGAGGCGCTCCGGCTCACGCAGGGGAAGTCGGCTGCCGGTGGCATCCCCCCGAGGGTGCCGCCGCGCAGCGGCCGCATGCGTCCATGCACCAGGGCTCTGGTCTCCCCGACGGCCAACCGCATCGCGACTGCGGTCCAGTTGGCGGGAGCGCCCGCGGTGGCTCACCGTCAGGGTGTAGCGGTGGTGTGCGGAGAGGTCGAAGGTGTGCGGAGAGGTCGAACCGCAGGGGTGGGTCGGGTCCCATGCGTTTCAGACCGCGCGGCCGTGGTTTCACGTGAGGTGCGGGCGGCGGCCCGGCCTGGACCGATGCCAGCGGCCGGCCGCCTCACACCGCGCAGGCCATCGCTTCCTGCGCCCCAGTGAGGGATACCCCTCCCCCACCGCCGTGGAGTGGGATGCCTTCCTCGGCCGCTTTGAGCGCCGCAAGCTCTCCATCGGCATCTGCGCCCGCGCGTTCGGTACCTGGACTTGGAGTCAGCCTTGCGGGAGCCCAGGACGAGCTCACCCAGTTGGATGCCGAACGAGCCCGCCGCGGCACCGCCGTGGACCTCGGCATCCCTTCCTTCCCCCACATCGCCGACCGGCACGGCAGCGGTCCCCTGGAGCCGTGAGGCCCTCCACTACCGGTGCGTGCGGAGTCCGTCAAGGATGAGCGCGAGCATGTGGGGGGCCCGGTCCACCGGGCTGGACGCGGCGCGCCACAACGCGCCGGTGAGCTGGAGGAAATCCCCAGGTGCGGCGTCCGCACGGATGCTTCCGTCCTTCTTGCCGGCGTCGAGGAGCTCTGTGATCGCGGCGATGACCGGTCCGTAGCTCTGCTCGCTGATCGCCTGGTGCATGCCCGGGGTGAGCGCGTCGCCGAGGCCGTGCTTTCGCCGCATGGCCTCGACGAGGTCCAGCGTCCAGTGTCGGAGGGCTTCCAGTGGCGGCATCCGGGCCAGCAGGTCGGGCACGGTGCCAGTGATGCGTGCCACCTCGTCCTGGTTGACGGCCAGGACCAGCGCCTCGCGTGTCGGGAAGTTGCGGTAAAGGGTGCCCGCGCCGACTCCGGCGCGCTGGGCGATCTGGTTCATCGACGTGTTGCCGTCCGCGGTGAGCGCTTCGCGTGCGGCGGCGAGGATGCGCGCCCTGTTCTCACGGGCGTCTGAACGGACCACGGGACCTCACATTGCTAAGTGGAGAGTTCTCCACTACGTTGGCACTAAGTGGAGAGCTCTCCACATACTTTAAGGAGCGTCATGCATTACATCAAGCTCGGCACGACCGGCCTCGACGTGTCCCCGATCGCGATCGGTGCCATGACCTACGGCGAACCTGACCGCGGGCATCCCGTCTGGTCGAAGGGCGAGAAGGACGCGCGCCCGCTCATCAGGCACGCGCTGGAGGCGGGGATCAACTTCTTCGACACCGCGAACATGTACTCCAACGGCTCCAGCGAGGAGATCCTCGGCCGCGCGCTCAAGGACTTCGCCGACCGCGACGCCGTGGTGATCGCCACGAAGCTGCGCCACCCGATGCGGCTGGGACCGAACGGCCGCGGCCTGTCACGCAAAGCGATCATGACCGAGGTCGACCACTCGCTGCGCCGCCTCGGCACGGACTACATCGACCTCTACCAGATCCACCGCAACGACCACGCCACTCCGTGGGAGGAGACGCTGGAGGCGCTCAGCGACCTCGTGAAGGCCGGCAAGGTCCGCTACCTCGGAGCCTCGTCCATGCACGCCTGGGAGTTCGCGAAGGCGCTGCACCTGCAGAGGCAGCACGGCTGGGCACGGTTCGTGTCGATGCAGGACCACTACAACCTGCTCGCCCGCGAGGAGGAGCGGGAGATGATCCCGCTGTGCCTGGACGAGGGGGTCGGCACGATCATCTGGTCGCCGCTGGCCCGCGGCCGTCTGGCCCGCGCGTGGGACGACGCCCGCTCGACGGCGCGTTCCGAGACGGACGGCGCGTACGCGGACCTGCTCTACTCGCCCGCGCAGGAGGCGTCCAACCACGCCATCGTCGACGCGGTCGGACAGGTTGCGGACGCGCACGGCGTCAGCCGCGCACAGGTCGCCCTCGCCTGGCTGCGCCGCCAGCCGGTCGTCACCGCTCCCCTGGTCGGCGCCGGCTCGATCCGGCAGATCGACGAGGCTGTGGCCTCTCTCGACGTCGCACTGACCGACGAGGACGTGCGCGCTCTGGAGGCCCCGTACACCCCCCGCCACGACTGGCAGGGCGTCTCGGACGAAGTCGAGATGGAGGCCATCCGCCGACGCGTGCCCGGAATGGCGCTCGCATGAACCCCATCGTCCGCTCCGGCGCCGCCGCCCGCGCCGGTGCCCTCCTCATCCTTCCCGGTCCGCTCGTGTCCTGGGGCGCCGAGTTCATCACCGCCGCCGCTTGGCAGGACCCGCCGTACTCGCCCCTGTACAACTGGGTGAGCCACCTCGGTCTGACCGGCCCGCCGCAGACCGCGTTCGGACAGGTCGCCAACTCCCCGCTCGGCGCCGTCATGGACACCGGCTGGGTGATCTACGGCGTTCTCTTGATCGTCGGCACGTTTCTCGTGTTCGACCCACGCAAGGGCGCCCCCCCGATCATCATCCTGGCCCTCGCCGTTCTCGCCGGCGTCGGGGTGTCGCTCGTCGGCATCTTCCAGGGCTCCAACGCCAACGTCGACAACGGCCTGATCGCGGTCCACACGTTCGGCGCGCAGGGTGTCATGCTCGCCGGCAACATCATGGCGATCGCCGTCGGAACCGGCGGAAGCCGCATCGGCCTCACCAGGGGCCGCTCGATCGCGAGCACCGCGCTCGGCACCGCCGGCCTCATCGCGTTCCCCCTCTTCATGACCGACGTGCTCACCGGCTGGATGTGGAACATCGGCCTGTTCGAGCGCGCCGTCATCTACCCGATCATGATCGGCCACGCCCTCCTGGGAAGCAGCGTGGCCGCCACCCAGCTCCACCGTGCGACGCACCCGATGACCCCCCTTACCGCACGAGCCAACAGCTGAAGGAGAGAGATGACACGAGTACTGGTCACCGGAGGAACCGGCTTCATCGGAAGCTGGTGCGTCCAGGCCCTGCTGGACGCCGGGCACACCGTCCGCACCACGGTCCGCGACCCGCGACGCGAGCCGACACTGCGGTCCTGGCTGCACGCGGCCACACGGTTCGACGACGACCGGCTCACCGTCGTACGCGCCGATCTCGAGCACCCCGAGCGCTGGGACGCCACCGTCGCCGGCTGCGAGTTCGTCCTGCACGTCGCCTCGCCGACCCTGCGCCACACGCCGGCCCACGACGACGACCTGGTGGTCCCGGCACGCGAGGGCGTCCTGCGAGTGCTGCGCGCCGCCCGCGACACCGGTGTCCGCCGGGTCGTCCTGACCAGTGCCTTCGGCGCCATCGGGATCGGACACCCCCCGCGCTCGACCCCGTTCACCGAGGACGACTGGACAGACGTCGACAGCGACATCCCGCCCTACCAGCGGTCCAAAACACTCGCCGAACGCGCCGCCTGGCAGTTCGTCCAGGACGAAGGCGGCGGCCTCGAACTGGCAGCGGTCCACCCCGTAGGAGTCCTTGGGCCCCTACTCGGCCTGGACGACCCGCCATCCCTGCGTCTGGTCCGCAGAATGCTCGAAGGACGGGTGCCCGCGTGCCCTCCCTTCGGGATGGGCTTCGTCGACGTCCGCGACGTCGCCGATCTGCACCTGCGCGCGATGACCGATCCGGCAGCCGCCGGCGAGCGTTTCCTGGCCATCGCCGGGCACAGCCTGCGCGTCATCGACATCGCACGCATCCTGCACGACCGCCTCGGTGAGCGCGCCGCGAAGGTCCCCACCCGTGAACTGCCCGTCTGGGTCGCCCGCGCACTGGGCCTCGTGAACCCGGAACTGCGCCTGCTTAGACACCAGCTCGGCCGGGACCTCGACGCCACAAGCACCAAGGCGCAGAAACTCCTCGGATGGCGAGCGCGCCCCATCGCCGACACCATCGAGGACACCGCCGAGAGCCTCCTCGCCCACGGCATCGGGACGAAGACCGCCTCGTAGCCAACCGACGCGACAGCCTTGAGGCACCGAAGGCGCGTTGGACTGGTGACCCGGACGTTCGGGACGGGTTCCGGCACGATCACCGAGGCCGGCACCATCATCGGCCTTCGGGTGGAGGTCGGTTGAGGGCCGACGGATGAACGACGAGCAAGCGCCGCCTGCCGCAGCAAGGACGGCATTTGCCTTCTGGTACCGGCCCAACGACCAAGGCGCCTGCTCAGCAGCTCGCAGCGGACGTCACGACGGGACCGCGGCGCCAGGGATCGGTTCATCGCCCTCCGGCTCCGCGGGTGGCTCGCTGAGCTGCTCGCGCACGTAGTTCCACACCACCGCGATCAGGGCGGTGATCGGGACGGCGAGGAGGCTACCGACGATGCCCGCCAGGTTTCCGCCCAGCGTCACCGCCAGCAGGATCACCGCCGCGTGCAGGCCGAGCCCGCGGCTCTGGATCATGGGCTGGAACACGTTCCCCTCAAGCTGCTGCACGACCACGATGATGGCCAGCACGATCAGCGCGTCGGACAGGCCGTTGGAGACCAGCGCGATGAGGACCGCCACGAAGCCGGCGAACAGTGCGCCCACGATCGGCACGAACGCGGTGACGAACGTCAGCACCGCCAGCGGCAGCACCAGCGGCACGTCGAGTATCCACAGGCCGACCCCGATGCACACGGCGTCGAGGAGTCCGACGGCGGCCTGGGACCGGACGAACGAACCCAGGGTGTCCCAGCTGCGCGCGGCGACGGTGGGGACGTCGACGGAGAGCCGGCCGGGCAGTTGGCGGGCGAGCCACGGCAGGAACCGCGGCCCGTCCTTGAGGAAGAAGAACATCAGGAACAGGGCCAGCACAGCGGTGATCACGCCGTTGACGACACTGCTCACCCCGGTGACCAGGGCGCTCACGGCGCTGCCCAGACCGTCCTGGGCCCGCTCGACCGCACTGTCGAAGGCCTTGTCGATCTGAGCGTCCCCGATGTTCAGCGGCGGGCCGGCGGCCCACTCCCGCAGCCTCTGCACCCCCTCGACGACGCCGTCGGTCAGGTCGCCGGACTGGGACGCGACCGGAACCGCGATCAGCGCCACGACCCCGGCGGCCACGAGCAGGAACGCAAGGGTCACCAGCGTCGCGGCCAGGGCCGGTCGCCACCCCCGCGAGCGGAGGAAACGTGTCGGAGGCCAGGTCAGCGTGGTGAGGAGCAGAGCGACGATGAGCGGCCAGACCACCGACCACATCCGGTCGAGCAGCCATAGGGCGACCCCGACCATCACAAGGACCAGCAGCATCTCGGCGGAGACACGTGCCGATGTACTCAGCGCGGCGCGGGATTTGGTGGGACTCATCGTGGCAGGCATGCGGCACACCCTATGGGGAGTCCCGGCGGACCTTGTCATCGCGGTCGGCAGCGGATGTCCGTGGTCAGCAGGCAGATCCCGCGGTATTGCTCGGCGGTGCGGGCTCGGTCCGGGCAGCGTCGTACCCGACACGCACGGAGGACGCCCCAACATGTCCGGCGCACCGGACATCAATGGATCGCGCGGATACGACGGTGCCGTCCACCCTCCGCCACCGCTGGAGGCATGATTCTTGGACAGCACTTCTGGAGGAGAAGCGTGACCGACACCGACAACGCCCGGCCCGTCGACAGCGAAGCGCAAGCGGCGGGGCAGAGCGGGCTGCACCGCCTGATGCGCTTCCTGCCCCTGGTCGCCCCCGTGCTGCTGTGGGCCGTGCCCTGCTGGGTCCTGCTGCACACCGGCCAGCACTGGCCGTTGCCGGTCGCGCTGGCCGGGACCGCCCTGTTCGCCGCTGGAATGATCGGTATGCCGCTCGCCATGGTGCGCGGTCACGGTCGGCGTCAGCAGGACTGGGCGGCGATCTCAGGTGACGTCCTGCTGGGCAGCGTCTGGGTCCTGTTCACCTGGTCGGTGCTGCTCGGCGTCCTGCTGCGGCTCGCCCTGGCCGTGGCAGGCGTCGGCGACGGCCAGGAGCGGGCCCGTGTCGTCACCTGGGCCGTCCTCGGCGTAGCCGCCGTACTGCTCGCCTGGGGGTACGCCGAGGCCCGACGCATACCTCGTGTGCGTCGGCTGGATGTGCAACTTCCCCGGCTGGGAGCCGGGTTGGACGGCACGCGCGTCGTCCTCATCACCGACACCCACTACGGGCCCCTCGACCGCGCCCGCTGGTCGGCACGGGTCTGCGAGAGGGTGAACACCCTGGAAGCCGATCTGGTCTGCCACACCGGCGACATCGCGGACGGCACGGCCGAACGCCGCCGCGCCCAGGCTGCACCCCTGGGCACCGTGCAGGCGACGAGCGGCCGTGTCTACGTCACCGGGAACCACGAGTACTACAGCGAGGCCCAGGGCTGGGTCGACCTGATGGACGAGCTGGGCTGGGAGCCCTTGCGCAACCGCCACTTGCTGCTTGAGCGCGGCGGCGACACCCTCGTGGTCGCCGGCGTGGACGACGTCACCGCCGAAGCCTCCGGCCTGGCCGGCCACCGCGCCCACCTCGCGGGCGCCCTGGACGGCGTCGACCCGGACCTGCCCGTCATGCTCCTGGCCCATCAGCCCGCGTTCGTCGGCCGCGCGGCCGCCGCAGGCGTCGACCTCCAGCTCTCCGGCCACACCCACGGCGGCCAGATCTGGCCGTTCCACTACTTGGTCCGCCTGGACCAGCCCGCCGTCGCCGGCCTCAGCCACCACGGCCCCCGCACCCTCCTCTACACCAGCCGCGGCACCGGCTTCTGGGGTCCGCCGTTCCGCGTCTTCGCCCCCAGCGAGATCACCCTGCTCGTGCTCCGCTCTCCGCACCAGCCCGCCACCGCGTAACCCCGGGTGATCGGTGATGACGACAGCCGCGCCGCATCGGCATCCAGCCCCGCGAACACGGCACGACGTCCCAACGTTCTTGCATATCGGACGAGATCAATGGGGCCGCTCCTTCGTCGCGGCCGGGACACCGGCTTCCGGCACACCCGCCCGGGCGAGCAGGGCCCGCATCTCCGGCACGGGCAGCGCGGGGTTGGCGGCCGCCACCACGCCCAGGTCCGGGTCGTCGAGCAGTTCGAGCAGCCTCGGCACCGGCAGCCTGGGGTCGTAGGCCGCCGCCTGGCGCACGTTCGGGTTCGCGTCCCGGCTCAGCCGCTCGACCAAGGACGGCGGGGCGTCCGGGTCGCGCAGGGCGAGGGCTCGTTCGCGGGGATCCTCCGCGTCGGCGCAGCGTGCCGCGAGCCCGGCCGACGGGAATCGCGGCCGGCTGACGAGCATGGAGACCGCTCGGTGTGTGCCGTGCAGATACAGGTCGTACAGCAGCTCCGGCGGCGCCTTCGGATGCCACTCGGCGAGCAGCAGTCGTACGGCGAAGTCCTCGTCGTCGGCGAGGAGTTGCACGCAGTCCTCGGGCAGGTGCTCGCAGAGCGCGGCGGTGCGCCGCAGCCAGGTGTGCGCCGAGTGGGCGCAGCGGCGCAGCAGGTCTTCGTCCTCGCGCGAGCGCCATACCCACTGCAACACGTCCAGTCGGTCCTCGGGCGACACCCTCCAGTCGATCGCGCGGCGCTGATCCTCCGTCAGCTCGGCTCGCGCGGAGACCGCGAGCCGTACGCGTGGATCCTCGTGAACTGCCAGCCGGGCCGCGAGGTCGGCGGGGAACGTCGGATTGAGGGCGAGTCGGGCCAGATGGTTGCCGTCGGCCATCAGGCGTTCGGACAACTCCCGGGTGAGCAGGCCGGATTCGAGTACGTCCCCGAGCTCCCACTGGTTCGTGAGCGCCGCTACGAGCCAGGCGGTGCGCTCGGCGTCCTCGTGCATGACGTGCAGCGCGGCGGCCTGGCGCACCCGGCGGTCCGGGTCGTCGAGAAGCCCGGCGCGTACGCCGTCGGTGAGTTCGGCCCACACCCGGCGGCACGCGGCCAGCCGGAACAACGGGTCCTCGTGCGTGGCCAGGGGCACCAGGACGTGGGTGGGGACGTGGGCGGACATGACGGTCTCGTGCCGGACGACGTCCCGCTCGTGGCTCAGCAGCCGCTCGTAGGCCTGGTCCGGAAGGGGTTCGACGGTCGCACGGTAGGGGAACGGGCCGCAGGCGACGAGGATGGCGTCCGAGTCCGGGCCGTCCAGGAGCCTGGCCCGCAGCGCGGGGTCGGCGACCCAGCTGTCGGCCAGTGCGGAACGCACCCGGCGGTCGGGGTGTGTGACCAGGGCCTCCCCGACCTCGGCCGGCAGTGACTGGCGCCAGACGAGCCGGGAGACGATGTCCCAGTCGTACTCGGACGGCACGAGCCGGAGAAGAACGTCGGCGGGTGCGGACGGGTTGGCCGCCAGCCCCGGCACCGCGTCACGTGCGATCATGGCATCCCCCTTGAACCAAGAAGCGGGCCGCACCGGGAACGGCGCGGCCCGACTTCATGATCGCAGGCGTGGGGCGCTCCACCCAGGGTGCTTCGTGAGCGCGGTGTCAGTGGCCCTCACCGGCGCAGGACTGTCAGGTGCGCTCCCGATAGGCGCGGTCCAGCGCCGCCAGTGCCTCATCGATACTCGTCGTGCCCGCGAAGAGAGCCTTGATCTGCCTGAAGTGGGTCTGTTGCACGTCGGAGTTGGGCCAGCGCTGGTCCATGAACGGGACGGTGGTGCCGGCCTTCTGGCGTTCGGCGACTTCCTCGACGGCGGGATCGACGGTGAAGGACGCGTTGGGAATGGCGGGCAGGGTGGCTCCGGAGCGGTTGTAGCGGTTCTGGCCTTCTTCCGATCCCAGGAAGTCGACGAAGGAGAGGGCGGCCTCGCGGTGCGCACTGTCGGCGTTGAGGCCGTAGGCGGCTGACACAGCGCCGGGCATCCGGGTTTCCCCGGGGTCGTCGGTAGCCGGTAGCGCGGCCATCCGCAGACCGAGATCGGGGTCGGCGGCCCGGAGCGCGGAGAGTGTGCTGGCGACCTGCACCACGCCCACCGCCCGGCCGTCCACGACCTCGTCCAGTGCGTCCTCGTAGGAGGTTTTGAGCGGTTCGGGTTCGAAGCAGCCATGGTCATTCATCGTCAGGTACTTCTCCAGCGCGGTCCGCCACCCGGACTCGGCGAAGGTCCGCTCGCGTACGGCCATCCGCTCGTCGAAGTCGGGCTCGTCCACGTAGACGGTGGTCGCGACCAGGGCGTAGGAGAGGAGCTGGGTGACCCAGGGGGTGGCGTTGCCCAGGGCGAACAGCGCCTTGCCGTGCTCGCGTGCGGTGCCGCACAGGTCGATCAGCTCGCTCCAGGTGGTGGGGACGGAGCCGCCGATCTCGTCCAGCGTGCGCTCGGAGTAGATCGCGCCGATCGCGCTGAAGCTCATGGGCACCGCGTAGGTGATGCCCAGCACCTCGGTCACCGGCCTGACGCCTTCCGGCATGGCCCGGTTGAAGGAGCGCAGGCTGACTTCCTCCAGCAGGTTGTCGCGTTCGAGTGCCGTCACGGATGCCGGGTTGCCGCTGCCCGGCCAGACGGTGAAGACATCCGGCCCTTCGCCTTCTTTGAGCATGTCGGGCAGTTCCCCTTGCAGGGTGTTGGTGTCGGCGAAGGTCACGCTGACCCGGATCTCGGGGTTCTGCCGCTGGAAGGCCGTGACGACGCTGTTGACGGAGGACTTGTCGGTGACGTTGGCCAGGACGGTGATCTCCGTGATCCGCCCCTCGGATGCGTCGAGGAGGGAACAACCGGCCAGCAGTGCGGATGCGCAACTTAGGGCAACTGCTGAGCGCGCATGGCGCAGGGTGACAGGCACGGGCGGACTCCGGAGAAGTGGGTACGGCTCACCGGCGGGGGCGGGCCGGCGGGTGAGGGGTTGGTGCGCTCACGCCCCGGGGCAGGTGAGGCGTGAGCGGACGGGCTGGAGCGGGGTCAGCTGATGGTCAGGGTCCGCTGCGCGGTCAGGCTGCGCGACGAGCTCGCGGTCGCGAGGACGTAGAGGCCGGGTACGAGCGTCCAGGTGCCCGACTTCCAGACGGTGAGGTCCTGCGCGGGGATGGTGAGGGTGAGCCGCTTGGAACCTGCTGCGGGCAGGGTGACCTTCTGGAAGGCGACAAGGCGGCGCGGTTCGGCCTGGGCCGCTGCCGGAAGGGTGGCGTACACCTGGACGACGTCGGTGCCCTGGCGTCGGCCGGTGTTCGTGACCGTGACGCCGAGGGTGATGCGCTGGGCTGTCGGGTCGTAGGCGGCTTCGACGGAGCCGTGGGCGAAGGTGGTGTAGGACAGTCCGTGGCCGAAGGGGAAGCGGGGTTGCTGTCCATTGGCGTCGTAGTAGCGGTATCCGACGGCGATGCCCTCGTCGTAGGAGACGGTGCCGTTCGTGCCGGGGTAGGTGGCAGTCGTGGTGCCCGGTCCTTGTCCGGCGTCGGCGGGGAAGGTGACGGGCAGGCGGCCGCAGGGGTCGGCGTCTCCAAAGAGGACGGCGGCGAGGGCGGTGCCCATGCCGCGGCCTCCGTACCAGGCCTGGATCACCGCTTCCACGTCGTTCAGCCATGGGGTGGCGACGGGGCCGTCGGTGTTGAGGACGACGATCGTGCGGGGGTTGGCGGCGGCCACGGCGGAGATGAGCTGGTTCTGGTCGCCGGGGAGTTCGAGGCGCTCGTGGTCCATCGCTTCCCCGGCGACCCGGTTGACGACGACGACCGCGGCGTCGGCCGCGCGGGCCGCCGCCACGGCGGCGGGGATGAGCGAGTCGGGCTGCCAGCCGAGGGTGAGGCCGCAGGTGCCGGGTTCCGCGGTGGCGTTGGTGTAGGTCAACTCCACGGTGACGGGCCTGCCGGCGGTCAGCTCGGCGGTGCCGTGGAGGGGATAGTCGTAGGGACCGAGGAAGAAGCGGCGCATCTGGCGGGTGCCGGAGACGACGGTGCTGCCGTCGATCTTGAGTGTGGTGGTTCCGGCGGGCAGCAGGGAGAAGCGGTGCAGGCCCGTGGCGTTCGGGGTGAGGGTGCCGGTCCACCGCGCGGACCAGACGTCGGGCAGGCCGTCGACCGGCGCGGCGGTGAAGTCGACGGTCGCGTCGGTGCGGGTGGCGAGGGGGGTGCCGGTGGGGTCGGCACCCGCGTAGTAGGTGCCGGTCAGACCGGCCGGGCCGGTGCTGGTGCGCAGGACGGCCGACGGGATGGTGGTGAGGGGGACGTCGCCCCTGGTGCCTTGCGCGTGCGTGACCTTGACGGAAGCGCCTGCGCGGGCGCGGATCGCTTCCAGCGGGGTGGTCCAGGTGCCGGGGTCGACGTATGTGGATCCGGAGACGCCGGGAAGCATATCGGTGCTGGCGGGGCCGATGACGGCCAGCGACCTCAGCGACGCGGGCAGGGGCAGGGCCGCGGAGCGGTTGTGGAGCAGCACGGTGGAGGCGACGGCGGCTTCGTGGGCGAGGCTTTGATGGTCACTGCTGCTGACGTCGTCGGCCGGGCTGGGCACGGGGTGGTCGAAGAGACCGGCGGCGAACATCGTGAGGAGGATGCGGCGGGCTGCGTCGTCGAGACGTGTGCCGGGTATCGCGCCGCCGGTGAGGGCGCCCGCGGGGATTTTGACGGCGCCGGGGCCGAGGCCGGCGAGGTCCATGCCGGCGCGGGCGGCGGCGACTTGGTCGGCGCCCGCCCAGAAGTCCGGCACGGTGTAGCCCTTCAGGCCGATCCGGCTCTTCAAGTCGTCGAACAGGGCGGGGTGTTCGGTGGCGAAGGTGCCGTTGATCTTCGGGTAGGCCATCATCACGGAGGTGGCCGGTGCGGCGGCGACGACGCGTCGGAAGGGCGCCTGGTAGATCTCGTGAAGGGCCCGGTCGGAGACCTTGGTGTCGGTGAAGAAGCGGTTGGTCTCCTGGGTGTAGGCGGCGAAGTGCTTGACCGTGGCCGCCACGTGCTGGCTCTGCATGCCGACCGTGAGGGCCGCTCCGAGGCGGCCGGCCAGCAGCGGGTCCTCCCCCATGGCTTCGGCCTGGCGGCCGAAGTGCCAGGTGCGGGTGAGGTCGACGGTGGGGCCGAGGAGGTTGTTGTAGCCCTTGCCGCGGCCTTCGGCGCCGATGGCGCGGCCGATGCGAGCTGCCAGGTCCTCGTCGAAGGACGCTGCCTGAGCGACCGGCACGGGGAAGGCGGTGACACCCTGTTCTCCCCGCAGCCCGGCCGAGGCGTCGACCATGGCGAGCGCCGGAATGCCCAGATGGGCGACGGCTGCGAAGTCGCAGCGGATCAGGGCCTCCTTCTCGGCGGCGGTCATCCGGGCGAGCAGGGCGTCTGCTCGCTGCTGCGGGGTGGTGTCCGAGGCGGCGTTCGCCTCGTCACTGACCGCCGGGGCCATGCTCATGGCCAGGGCGGTGAAGGTGGCGGCCGAGAGGAAGGTGCGTCTGTTCACAGCGGCTCTCCGGACGGACAGGGCGGCAGCCCGAGGGGCGGTCGCGGGTTGGGGAGGGGGCCGGCCGAGGGGTCAGGTTCACGGCCGGCCCCAGCAAGGGGGAATTGCCGCTTCGTCCGAGAACAGCCGCCGCCGCGTCCCACGGCGAGCGAATGGGGGCACCAAAACGCCCGGAACGGAAGCATGCAATTCAATGCTCAGTGAGGCTAGGGACTATTTTCGGCCGGGTCAACCCATCAGCAACATCTTCTTCGCACACCGGCTTTGAGCAGCCAATACCAGGTTTCCTAATTTTGAAATCGTGCACTGAAAATTCAATTGAAGGCCGCGGCGAGCGGCCCGCCATAAGGACCGTTAATGACGAGCATCCACGCGATGGATAACCTGAACCAGAACCAGGGAAAATGAAAGTCCGGCGCATTCCCTCAGGCGGGAATGCGCCGGACTTTCGCGCTGCCTGCACCCGTGCCTGTCAGGCGGCTCCGGCAGTCGCTTGCGCCGAGTCGAGGACATGCCTGCCCGATCCCAGCGCAACGGGCGGGCAGCCGGGCAGCTCGGCCGTCGCGCGGCAGCCGTCGGGGACTTCGACCTGCGCGACCAATCCCGTGCCGGTCGCCTCCCAGGCCAACGAGGCAGTCCCGTACGGCGTTTCGTGCCGGGTGCGAGCCCAGGTGATGCCTCCGCCCGGCCGTGGCCGGAACACGATCTCGCGGTATCCGGGGGCTGCGGCGGTGATGCCGCCGACGATGCGATGCAGCCAGTCGGCGACCGCGCCGAGGGCGTAGTGGTTGAAGGAGGTCATGCCGCCGGGGTTGAGCGTGCCGTCGGGACGCATGCTGTCCCAGCGTTCCCAGATGGTCGTGGCGCCCATTGTCACGGGATACAGCCAGGAGGGGCACTGGGTCTGGGTCAGCAGGCGGTAGGCGACCTCCAGATGGCCAGTGTCGGTCAGCGCGTCGCAGATCAGTGGCGTGCCGACGAAGCCGGTGGCGATTCGGGCGTCGTCGGCGAGGACCAGCTGGGCCAGGCGGTCTCCGGCCTGCTGCCGTTGCTGCGGGTTGAGCAGTCCGAAGACCAGGGCCAGGGCGTAGGCGGTAGGGCTGTCGCTGGTCATCCGGCCGGAGTCGGTGACGTACCGGCGGCGGAAGGCACCAGCGACCTCGTCGGCCAGCGCTGCGTACCGCTCGGCGTCCCGATCCTCCCCCAACTCGGCTGCCGTCAGGGCGAGATGGCGGGCCGAGTGGGCGAAGTAGGCGGTGGCGACGAGGTAGCGGTCGGTCCGGCCGGCCCCCGGGTCGTCCGGCGGTGCCTCTGGGTCCAACCAGTCCCCCAGCTGGAAGCCGGTGTCCCAGAGGCGGCTGGGGCCGGCGAGGCGCTCCACCAGGTCCACCCACGCCGTGGCCATGGGGTAGTGGCGGCGCAGCAGCTCGATGTCGCCGAAGCGTTGGTAGAGCGTCCAAGGGGTGAGAGTGGCCACGTCACCCCAGGCGGCGCCGGGCTGGATCGGTGTCCACGTCGGCTCTCCCGGGATCACCGGGACGTACCAGGGGATCGTGCCGTCGGGCAGTTGCTCCAGTCCGACGTCGGTGAGCCAGGAGTCCAGCATGCCCACGCAGTCGTAGAGGAAGGCCGCGGTGGGGGCGAAGACCTGGATGTCGCCGGTCCAGCCGAGGCGTTCGTCGCGCTGGGGGCAGTCGGTCGGGATATCGACGAAGTTGCCGCGCATGCTCCATACGACGTTTTCGTGCAGGCGGTTGATCAGCGGATCGCTGCATTCGAACCAGCCGGTGCGGCGCATGTCGGTGTGGTAGACGCGGGCTGTCACATCGTGCGGCGCGAGCTGTCCGGGCCAGCCGGTGATCTCGGCGTAGCGGAAGCCGTGGAGGGTGAAGCGGGGCTCCCAGGTGAGCGGGCCGTCTCCGGAGAGGATCACGTGGTCAGTGGCGTACGCCTCTCGGAGCGGCCTGGTGGCCAGCTCGCCGTCCTGAAGGACCTCGGCGTGCCGGATCGTGGTCCGCGTGCCCTTGGGGCCGTCGACGGTCAGGCGGAGCCGGCCGACCAGGTTCTGCCCGAAGTCCAGCAGGTGGCGGCCGTCGTCGAGCCTGGTGACGGCGACCGGAAGGACCTCCTGGGTGCAGCGCACCGATGGGCCCGAGGGCGCGACGAGGGTGGCGGGGTTCCGTTCGGTGACCCGTACCGGCTGCCAGTCGCCGGACGCGGCATGGCCCGGAGCGGACCAGCCGGGTTCGTCGAGCCGTGCGTCGTAGGTCTCCCCTTCGTACAGGCCGCTGGCCAGGATGGGGCTCTGCGCGGCGGTCCAGGTTCCGTCGGTGGCGAGGACCACGGTGCCGCCGTCGTCGTAGGTGATCTCCAGTTGCGCGAGCAAGGACTGGTCGGTGCCGTAGATGTTGCGAGTGCCGCCGTCGAAGCCGTACTTGCCGCGGTACCAGCCGTCTCCGAGCCACGCGCCGATGGTGTTGGCGCCCACGGTGAGGTGCCCCGTGACGTCGTGCGTGCGGTAGCGCAGACGGTGCGGGTAGACCGTCCAGCCCGGGGCGAGCGCCTCGTCGCCGACCCTCCGGCCGTTGATCTCCGCCTCGTACAGGCCGTGGGCCGACACGTACAGGCGGGCGCGTGCGACCGGCCGTTCCAAGCGGAAGTCCCTGCGGATGCGGGCCGGGCGGCGGGTGGCCTCGAGGTCTTCGTCCCAGCCCGCTCGGACGGGCATCGCCCGCCAGTCGGCCGGGTCGAGGAGCCCGGCCTCGACGACGCTGGGCTCGCTCCAGGGCGAGGGCTCGGCGGCGCCCGGTGACCAGACGCGGACGCGGACGGCGACCCGTTCACGTGAGGCCAGCGGGGCGCCCGGCCACGCGACGAGTACCTGGTCCTGACCTGGCACGCGGCCCGTGCGCACGGTGGGACCGCCATCGCGGTCGAGTTCGAGCTCGTACGCCTCCTGCATGCCGCAGCCTGGCGGCAACCGCCACGTCAGGCGAGGTGCGGGGACGCCGGTGCCTAGGCCGTCCGGGAGGTGTTCGAAGGACACCGGGGAGGGCTGGGGGGAGTGCAAGTGGAACCTTTCGCTGCAAGCGCGGGAGGGGTCGAATGAGGCGGCGGGCCTGAGTCAGCCCTTGACCGCTCCCGAGGTGAGGCCCTTCATGACCTTCTGGTTGAGGAACAGGTAGATCAGCAGGGTGCCGAAGACGTTGATGCAGATGGCGGCGAACAGCGGGCCGTACTGGGTGGCGCCGAAGTCGCCGGTGAAGTTGAGCAGGCCGACTTGGATGGTGCGCAGGTCCTGGTCGTTGGTGAAGGTCAGCGCGATCAGCAGGTCGTTCCAGATGAAGAAGAACTGCACCAGCCCGACGGTGAGCAGGGCGTTGCGGACGAGGGGGACGCTGATGGTCCAGAAGGCGCGCAGGATGCCGGCGCCGTCGATGGTGGCCGCCTCGAACAGTTCCCGGGGGACGGTGCGGTAGTAGGTGGCCATCATGAAGACGGTCAGGGGCAGGCCGGTGCCGGTGTAGGTGAGGATCAGTGGCCACAGGGTGCCGGACAGTCCGGTCTGGAAGTACACCGTGAACAGCGGCAGCAGGATCATCTGGGGCGGCACCATCATGCCCGCGAGGAAGACCAGCAGGGTGAGGCTGCGGCCCTTCCACACCATGATCTGCAGGGCGAAGCCCGCAGCGGTGCCCAGCAGCAGCATCAGGGCCAGGGCGGGGATCACGGCCAGCAGGCTGTTCTGCACGTACAGGCCGATGTGACCGGTGGTCCACGCCTCGGTGTAGTTGCCCCATTCCCAGGTGGTGGGCAGGCTCCAGGTGGAGTTGTTGAGGTAGTCGTCGTTGGACTTCAGCGAGGTCAGCAGCATCCACAGCAGTGGGTAGATCTCGACGACCAGGAGCAGGCCGACGACGGTTTTCACCCACAGCCGGCTGCCTCGGCGGGGACGCCGAATGCGGCTGTCGCGCGCGGCCGGCTCGCGGCCGGGGCGGTTCGCGGAGGTCTTGGCAAGGGTGTTGATGGCCATGGCTGTCAGCCCTCCGTGAGGTCGCGCCGCGACACGCGGTAGACGACCAGGCTCACCAGCAGGCACACCACGGTCAGCAGCAGCGCGATGGTGCTGCCGTAGCCGTAGTCGCTGTAGGTGAACGATGTCTGGAACATGTACAGGGTCAGCGGGGTGGTGCCGTTGCCGGGTCCGCCGTTGGTGAGGGCCACGATCGAGTCGAAGACCTTCAGGGTGCCGTTGATGCTGAAGATCAGCGATGACATGAGCACCGGCAGGGACAGCGGCAGCACGATGTGGCGGATCAGCCTCAGGCCGGTGGCACCGTCCAGGCGGGCGGACTCCAGGACCTCGTCGGGGATGTCGACGAGACCGGCGAAGAGCAGGACCGCGTAGAAGCCCATGGAGCGCCAGATGTCCATGACGATCAGTACCCAGAAGGCGCTGCCGGCGCTGCCGAAGAAGTCGACCGAGTCCAGCCCCACGGCGTTCAGCAGCGAGTTGACGGGTCCGGTCTGCGGGGCGACCTGGAAGAGCTTCTGAAAGAGCAGCCCGACCGCGACCGTGGGCAGGACCACGGGGAAGAACACCAGCGTGCGGATCAGCGCCGAGGCCCGCTTGAGGAAGAACACGTACAGCAGGGCCAGCAGGTAGCCGGCGACGACCTGCCCGGCGGTGACGATCACGGCGTATTTCAGGGTGAACCACAGGGCGTCCCGGACGGCCGGGTCGTCCAGCAGCCGGGAGAAGTTGGCGACGCCGTTGCCGGTGAAGCCGTCGATGGTGTTGCCCTGGGTGAAGGAGTACCCGAGCGACCACACCATCGGGACCAGCATGATCAGTGAGTAGACGAGGAGGGCGGGACCGAGCAGGAGCACGACGGCCCTGCGGTCACCGAGTACGCGGTGCATGGATGGGGTCCACTTCGTTTGCGTTGAACAGACCTGCCGGGTCAGATGCCTCCGGCTGTCTCTGCCCGGGGGACCGGGGGCGGCGCACGCGGAGCGCGGGGCGGGCCGGTGGCCGCCCCCGGACGGTCACTGGGCGGCCAGCGCGTCCTGGACCGTCTGCATGAACTCCTGCGGGCTCATGCTGCCGCCGGCCAGGCTCGCGGCGTTGGTCTGGCTGACGGTGGTGGCCTTGGTGCTGAACAGGGCCTCGAACCACAGCACGTTGCGCTCGGAGGCGCTGATGGTGTCGCGGACCTGGGTGGTGACCGCGTTGGCGTCCTTCACCTCGGCGTTGGCCTTGAAGCCGGAGATCGAACCGTGGTCCTTCAGTGCGGTGGCGCCGTAGTTCCGCGCGATGCAGGAGACCCAGTCCCCCGTCTTGGCGTCGAAGGTCTTGGCGCCCAGGGTGATACCCAGGCCGACGTTGGAGGGGTACTGGTCGATCGAGCCCTTGCCGCCGGTCACGGCCGGCAACGGCATGAAGCCGACGTTCTCGGCACCCACCTTGTTCTGCTTCGCGTCGGCGATGTTCGCCAGCGCCCAGCTGCCCATGTAGAACATGGCGGCCTTGCCGGTCAGGAACTGGTTCATCGCGGTGTCGTAGTCGATGGAGCCGACGCCCTTGCCGAAGTAGCCCTTCTTGCCGAGCTCGGCGACTTCCGCGGCGGCCTTGACGTACTCGGGGTCGGTCAGCTTGGCGGTGCCGTCGGCCACCTTCTGCAGCGCGTCCGGGCCGAGGCTGCGGTAGAGGAAGCCGCTGATCAGGCGGGTTATGGGCCACCCCTGCTGGCCGGATGCGGAGAACGGCTGGACGCCCTTGGCCTCCAGCTTCGCGGCCGCGGACTCCAGTTCCTGCCAGGTGCCCGGGACCTTCAGGCCGTGCTTTTCGAAGAGCTGCTTGTTGTAGAAGATCCCTTCGATGTTGTACTCGTACGGCAGCACACGCAGTTCGCCGCCGTACAGCGCCTTGACGGTGGAGACGGCGGCCGGCTCCAGCTGGTCCAGGACGCCCAGGTCCTTCAGCTTGGCCTCCAGGTCGGCGACCTTGCCCGACTTGGCCAGCTGCTGGGTGAGCGCGGGGGCGTTGCCCGCCGCGAACTGCACCGGCAGCGCGTTCTGTCCGGCCAGCAGCTGCAGCTTCTGGTCCAGGCTCGCCTGCGGGACGGTCTCCACCTTCAGCGGCAGGGCGCTGTTCGCCGTCTTGCACGCCCCCTTCGACAGCGTCGTCAGCGCGGTCTTGACGGTGGTGTTCTCGGTGACGCTGAGGTAGCTGAACTCCTCCGGTGCGGCCGAAGCGGCGCCACCGCTGCCCCCACAGGCGGTGGCAAGGAGGGCGAGGGAGGCGGTGGCGGCGGTGAGCAGGCCCAGTCGCGTACGGCGGGCGGGTGGCATGGGGAAGGACACGGAAGACTCCCAGGATTCTGGCGGGATGACATGCGGCGGGGAAACGGCGCCCTGGCGAGCGGCAGGGTCGGCGCCCGAGAGAGAGTTTGTAGAACGTTCTCTACGTCGAATGGGCAACACCCTGCATCCCCCTGCGGTCGCCGTCAAGACACAGCGGCGTAACGGAGCAGTGATGGAGTGGACGACTTGACGACACCCCGGGGTAAGCGTGTAGACCGTTACACCCAGACCCATGAGAACCGGAGCGTGGATGATGGAGCGGGCCGAGGAGCCTCGACGCAGCAAACGCCTGACCATCACGGATGTCGCCCGGCACGCCGGGGTGTCCGTCGCCGCCGTCTCCAAGGTGCTGCGCAACGCCTACGGCGTCAGCCCGGCCATGCGGGAGAAGGTCCAGGCAGCGATCGCCGAGCTGGGCTACCGCCCGCACGCCGCGGCACGGGGCATGCGCGGCCGGACGTACACGATCGGTGTGCTGCTGGACAACGTCCGCAACGCGTTCTTCGCGGACATCCTTGACGGCATCCGCGACGAACTCCGTCACAGCGAGTACACCGTGCTCATCGGTGCGGCCGGCTTCGATCCGGAGGAACAGGCCAAGACCGTACGCGCCCTGGTGGACCGTCAGATGGACGGGCTCATCCTCATCGCACCGGGCACCGCGCGCGACGAGGTGCTGGCCACTGCGGCGTCGACGCCCACCGTCGTCATCGGCCACCACGACGCCGACGACACCCACGACTCGGTCGTGGACGCCGACGACGTCGGCGCCGGACTGGTCGTGGACCACCTGGTGGAACTCGGCCACCGCCACATCGCTCTGGTCTCCGCCCAAGGGACCAAGGCCAACCGCTGGAAACGCCCGCCCGAGACCGTGCTGACCGAGGGCTACCTCGCCGCGATGCAGCGCCACGGCCTCGCCGACCACGCCCTTGTCCACCAGGCCGCCTACTCCGACGAGGGTGGCTTCAAAGCCGGTATGACCTTGCTGACCGCCGAACACCGGCCGACGGCCGTCATGACCGGCGCCGACGTCGCCGCCCTGGGCATCTATCGCGCCGCCCATGAACTGGGCCTGCGCATCCCGGACGACCTGTCCCTCGTCGGCTACAACAACACCGCCCTCGCCGCGCTCGCCCCCGTTCAGCTGACCAGCGTCGACCAGGCCGGGCACACCATGGGCTCCTCCGCCGCCCGGATGCTCGTCGAGCGGGTGGAGGGCCGACGGAACAGGGCCATGCGGACCACGATGACGCCGCGTCTCGTCGTGCGGGGCAGCACCGCCACGCCGCGGGGCCGCTAGGCCATGGAGCGACCGATGCCCGGTGCTTCCGCCGCCCGTCGCACACGCGACGGCCTCGACGCCCCGTCCGGTCCCGACCACGGCCGACCCCGGCTCCCTCGGATCGGCGTCAAGGACGTGGCGCGCGAGGCCGGGGTGTCTCTCGGCACCGTCTCCAACGTGCTCAACCGCCCGGAGATCGTGGCCGAGACCACCCGGTCGCGAGTGCTCGCGGTGATCGAATCCTTGGGTTATGTGCGCGCCGAGGGCGCCCGCCCCTTGCGCGGCTGGACCTCCCGCGTCCTCGCCGTCCTGGTCCACGACCTCGCCAACCCCTTCTTCGCCGCGCTGGCCTGCGGCGTCGAGCAGGCCGCCGGGGAGGCCGACTTGGGCGTCATGGTCTGCACCGGCACCCGTGAACCCGCCCAGGCGGCTCGGCACTTGTCCCTGATCACCTCCCACCAGGTCCGCGGCGCCGTCCTCACCTCCGACCAGGGCGCGGGACGCACCGCGGCAGCCTTCCGCCGCAACGCCGTCCCCTACGTCATGGCCGACCAGAACGCCCCGCAGCCCGGCACCTGCTCCGTCGGGATCGACGACATGGCGGGAGGCCACGCGGCCGTCCGCCACCTCGTCGAGCGCGGACACCGCTCCCTCGTCTACGTCAGCGGCCCCGACCGTCTCCAACAGATCCGGGACCGCCGCGCGGGAGCCCTCGCCGCCCTGACCGAGGCGGGCATCGCGGCGACAGCGCTGCGGGAGTTGCCCTGCCCCGCCCTCACCGTGCACGCCGGCCGGGACGCCGGGCACCGCATCCTCGGCCTGCCCGACCGCCCGACCGCCGTGTTCTGCGCCAACGACCTGCTGGCCCTGGGCGTATTGCAGGCGCTGTACGAGGCCGGCCTGCGCGTGCCGGACGACATCGCGGTCATCGGCTACGACGACATCGACTTCGCGGCGTCCGCCGTCGTGCCCTTGACCTCGGTGCGGCGGCCGGCCGTCGCGATGGGCCGGCACGCCGGCCGCCTGCTCATCGAGGACACGGCACCGCGCAGCAGCGCCCACGAGCACGTACACGTACTGCTCCGGCCCGAACTGGTCGTACGCCGGTCCACCATGGCGGCGCCCGCGCCCCGCCCCTGAGGTCCCTGCCGGTGGGACGGACACCGGCAGGGAGCCGAGGTGCTGGGCTTCCCGGCTCAGTGCCCCCGTGCGATCCATGCCTCGAGGTGCGGCGCCTCGGCGCCGATGGTGGTGTCCGGGCCGTGCCCGGTGCGGACCACGGTGGTGGGCGGCAGCACCAGCAGGCGGTCGCGGATCGAGCGGATGATGGTGGGGAAGTGCGAGTAGGACCGTCCGGTCGCTCCTGGGCCGCCCGCGAACAGGGTGTCGCCGGTGAAGAGGGTCCCGACATTGGCATCCGAATCGCTGTCGGATTCGGTGTCGGAATCGGTGTCGGAATCGGAGAGGTGAAGGCAGATGGCTCCTGGGGTGTGACCGGGCGTGTGGAGGACGCGCAGATGCGTGCCGGCGACGTCGATGCGCTGATGGTCGGAGAGGTACCCGTCGGGGGCGCGGTCTGGATGGGTGTGCTTCCACAGCAGCCGGTCGTCCAGGTGGAGCAGGATGGGCGCGCCGGTGGCCGCGGCGAGCGCCGGGGCGGCGTTGACGTGGTCGTTGTGGGCGTGGGTGCACACGATTGCGGCCAGCCGCCGGTCCCCGACCGCCCCGGCGATGGCGTCGGCGTCGTGTGCGGCGTCGATGACGACCGCTTCGTGGTCGTCGCCGACGATCCAGACGTTGTTGTCCACCTCCCAGCTACCGCCGTCCAGCGTGAACACGCCCGAGGTGACGAGCCGTTCGACGCGCGGGCCGGCCATCAGAGGATCACCACCGAACGCAGAACATCGCCCTTGTGCACGCGGGCGAATGCGCCCTCCACCTCGTCCAGGGCGATGGTCTCGCTGACGAAGGCGTCCAGGTCCAGGCGACCCTGGAGGTACAGGTCGATGAGCAGGGGGAAGTCCCTGGAAGGCAGGCAGTCGCCGTACCAGGAGGACTTCAGCGCCCCACCGCGGCCGAAGACGTCCAGCAGCGGCAGCTCCAGCCGCATCTGCGGGGTGGGAACGCCGACCAGGACGACGGTGCCCGCCAGATCGCGGGCGTAGAACGCCTGCCGGTAGGTCTCGGGGCGGCCGACGGCCTCGATCACGATGTCGGCGCCGAAACCACCGGTGAGCTCACGGACGGCTTCGACCGGATCCGTGGTGCGGGAGTTGACCGTATGCGTCGCGCCCAGGGTCTTGGCGGTGGTCAGTTTGCGGTCGTCGATGTCGACGGCGATGACCTTCGCCGCGCCCGCCAGCCTCGCGCCGATCACGGCCGCGCCGCCCACCCCGCCGCAGCCGATGACGGCCACGGTGTCGCCTCGGCCGACTCCCCCAGTGTTGATCGCCGCACCGATACCCGCCATCACCCCGCAGCCCAGCAGCCCCGCGGCGGCGGGAGACGCGGCCGGGTCGACCTTGGTGCACTGGCCGGCGGCGACGAGCGTCTTCTCGGCGAAGGCGCCGATCCCAAGGGCCGGGGAGAGCTCGGTGCCGTCGGTGAGCGTCATCTTCTGCCGCGCGTTGTGGGTGTCGAAGCAGTACTGCGGGCGCCCACGGCGGCAGGCCCGGCAGCGGCCGCACACGGCACGCCAGTTCAGGACGACGAAGTCACCCGGCGCCACCTCGGTCACGCCGTCGCCGACCTGCTCGACCACACCCGCCGCCTCGTGTCCGAGGAGGAAGGGGAAGTCGTCGTTGATGCCGCCCTCGCGGTAGTGCAGGTCGGTGTGGCAGACGCCGCACGCCTGCACGGTCACCACCGCCTCACCCGGGCCGGGGGCGGGCACGACGATCGTCTCGACGCGTACCGGTTCGCCCTTGGCGCGGGCGACAACGCCGCGTACGTACTGGGGCATGGAGTCAGGTCCTTTCGGTGCAGGGAAGGTTCGGGTTCCGGTGGTCAGCTCGCCGTCCGGATGCGCACCGGAAGCGAGGCCCAGGAGCGCAGGGTGTTGTTGAGGTGTCGCCTCGGCTCGCCGACGAGTTCGAGGTGTCCGACGCGGCGGGCGAGGGCGGTGAGCAGGGCCTCGGCCTCCAGGCGGGCGACGTGCTGGCCGACGCACTGGTGGATGCCCATGCCGAAACCGACATGTCCCGAGGGGTCGCGGGCGAGGTCGAAGCGGTCGGGGTCCGGCCAGCGCCCCGGGTCCCGGTTGGCGGCACCGAGGAACATGAGGATCTTGCCGCCCTCGGGGATGCGGGTACCGGCGATGTCGACGTCGGTCGTGGCGGTGCGGAAGAACGTCTGCACCGGTGACTGCCAGCGCACCGCCTCGTCGAACGCCACCCGCGCCAACTCCGGGCGGGCGCGCAGCCGCTGCCACTCCTGCGGGTGTGTGGCGAAGGCGTACAGCGCGGCGGCCAGTCCGTGCACGGTGGTGTCGACGCCCGCGGTGAGCAGCGAGCGCACCACCAGGGGCGCCTGGGCGTGGGTGAGGTCGCCGCGGTCGGCGGCGGCCCAGATCCGGGCACCAAAGCCGTCCTTGCCCAGTGCCTCGCGGGCGCATTGGGCGTTCACCCATGCCGACAGCTCACCGACGCGGTGCGCGTCGGCCTGGACCAGGGCGTTGCGCGGTCCGAAGGCGTTGAAGGCCATGTTGCCGTAGGGCAGCAGGTTCTCCCGCCCGTGCGGGCCGAGACCGACGGCGTCGGGAAAGACCCGCAAGGGGAATGCCTTCGCCAGGGACTCGAAGGCGTCGAACTCCCTTCCCTGCTCGGCCAGTACCGACTCCACGAGTTCCTCCGCGACGGTCTGCCACTGTTCGCGCAGTCGGCGCAGCGCGAGAGGGGCGAGGATCTCGCGCAGCACCCGGCGCGGCGCGTCGTGGTGGGGCGGGTCGGCCTCCAGCAGCAGGCTGGGTGGGCGCCACGGCTTGTCGTGGCGGAAGTTGGCCAGTCCGACGCCGGCGCCGGACTGGAAGGTCTGCCAGTCGACGAGGGCGGCGTGCACCTCGGGGTAGCGGGCCAGGGCGTGCACGTCGCCGTAGCAGGACAGGCGGACGACGGGGCCGGCCGCGCGCAACTGACGATGCAGTGGCTCGGGGTGTGCCAGGTGCTCGGGGGCGAAGGGGTCCGCGTCGCTGATCGGTGTTGACGCGGGTACGGCTGCTTTCTCGGTCATGGCGGCTCCATGAAAGGCGGCTCGGGACAGGAAGGCTTGAGGCACAGGGCACAGGGCACAGGGCACAGGGCACAGGGCACACAGGCTGGGGCACCGTGGGGTTCAGCGGAAGGAAACCCCGACGAGTCACGACGCTGCCGCGGTCTCGCGGCACACGTGTGCCGGTCGCGGACGTTCAGAGATCCAGAATCAGGCGGTCGGAGTGGGAGCGGGACACGCACGGCAGCATGCAGTCGCCTGCCGCGCGCTCATGTTCGGCCAGAACCGTGTCCCGGTGGTCGGGCGTTCCCTCCAGCACCGGGACGAGGCAGGTGCCGCAGGTTCCCTGCTCGCAGGAGGACAGCACCTCGGCGCCGGCCCGGCGCACGGCGTGCAGCACGGAGACGTCCGGGGGGACGGTCACCATTGCGCCGGTGCGCCGCAGTTCCACCTCGAACGGGATCTGACGGACGGGCTGGGACCGGTCGGCGGCGCTGAACCGTTCGGTACGCAGGCTGTGGTCGGGCCACGGCGCGCAGGCCTGCTGCACGGCGGCCAGGAGCGGGGCGGGTCCGCAGCAGTAGACCTTGGTTCCGGGGAGCGGCTCGCCGAGCCACGCTGCCAGGTCCAGCAGGCCGTACTCGTCCTGGGGATGGATGTGCACACGGTCGCCGTACGTGTGCGTGAGGTCCGAGCGGAATGCCATGGAGGCGCGGGTACGGCCTCCGTAGAGCAACTGCCAGTCGGAGCCCACCAGTTCGGCCTGCTGGATCATCGGCAGCAACGGGGTGATTCCGATGCCGCCCGCGATGAACAGGTAGCGGTCGGCCGGTGCGAGCGGAAAGTGGTTGTGCGTCCCGCCGACGCCCACCCGATCACCGGGCATCAGCCGGTCGTGCACGTACACCGATCCCCCGCGCCCGGCGGGCTCGCGCAGGACGGCGACGCGGTACGTGTACGGGTCCCACCGGTCGCCGCACAAGGAGTACTGGCGGGTGGTCCCGTTCGGTAGGACGAGATCGAGGTGTGCCCCCGGCGTCCAGGCCGGCAGCCGTGCGCCGTCGGGGTGGTCGAGGGTGAGGGACACGACGCCGTCCGCGACGATCTCCTTGGCACGGACCCGCAAGGAGAGGGCCGGGGTGGAACGGACAGTCGCAGGCAGCAGGTTGTGTGCGACCACGTTGTCGCCTCCCGTCTGTGGAATGCAGGCAGAATGCGCGCGGCCGCCGCCACGGAGCGACGGCATTCTCACTCAGTGAGAGAGGAACTTCGCGCCGCTGCCATACCCCCGTCACATACCGGCCCCTCCCGGCCCGGTGGGCGCGCCGAGCGCACGGGACACGCCTCGCGCGGCCGTGCGTACGACGGGGACGACCGCCTGCGCGCCCGCGTCGTTGGGGACGATGACCGACAGCGCAGCCACCACCTGGCCGCCCGCGCCCCGCACCGGGGCGGCCACGCCGAGCGCTTCCTCGTGCACGTAGCCGGGGCAGAGGGCGTACCCCTGCTGCCGGACGTCGGCCAAGCAGGCGCGCAGCCGGGCGGGCGTGGCCGGGGTCGCCGGCGTGTAGGGCGTGAGCGGGGCGGTGAGCAGCCGTTCTTTGAGGTCCGCCGGGGAGTGGGCGAGGAGCACCAGACCGCTGGAGGAGGCATACAGGGGCAGCCGCCCGGCGATCCGGGTGTAATTGATCACCGCGTTCGGCGCTGACAGGCGCTCGAGGAACAGCACCTCGTCGCCGTCGAGGACGCCCAGCTGCACATGGTGGCCCACCACGTCGTGCACGCCCTCCATGAACGGCATCGCGGCGTCGCGCAGGGACAGCGCGGGCGAGGCCCGTACGGCGAGCTCCCACAACCGGACGCCGATGCGCACCCGGCGATCGACGTCCCGGGCCAGGAAGCCGTGGGCGACCAGCTCGGCCACGAGCCGCGAGGCCGTGGCCACGTGCAGTCCCGTGCGGCGCGCGATCTCGGAGACGGTCAGCGCCGGCTCCTCCTGGCTGAACGCCTCCAGGATGCGGGCGGCACGGGAGAGGACCGACTCCTGGTGAGGTGCCTTCATCGGGTCACTCCTCGCCCGCGCGGGGCAGTCGGGCCCCGACCCGCGCCGCGGTCTCGCGCAGCCAGATGTGGGCCGCGTCATGCGTGTGCACCGGGTGCCACCACAGCGCTTCCCGCAGCGGCACCGCCTCGTACGGCGGCTCCAGCACCCGCACCTCGGCGATGGGCGTCAGCATCCGTGCCAGCCGCGCCTGGATCAGGGCGATACGCCGGGTACCGGCGATCATTAGGGGCAGGAGCTGGAAGCCGTCGACGGAGACCTCCACGCGCGGTTCGATGCCGAGCATGCCCAGTTGCCGCACCGCGGGGGCGTCGTAGGTGCGCTGGTAGGTCACCCATGGCAGCTGGGCCAGGTCGCGCCGGGTGAGCTGGTCCTCGATGCCGGGGTGGTCGCGCGACACGATGAACACCCAGCGGTCGTCGTAGAGGTCGGTGGAGGGGAAGCCGCTGATCACGCCGTGCGGCATGAGCAGGCCGTCGGTGGCGCTCAGCAGGGTCGCGGTGTCGTCGACGACGGTGGGCGGGGTCTGGGTGAAGCGGAGCCGGATGCCGGGGGCCTCCTCGTGCACCACGCGGGCGAGTTCGGTGCCGAACACGGCGACGGCGTAGTCGGAGGCCACCAGCCTGAACTCGCGGGTCTCTTTGGCCGGGTCGAAGTCGGCCTGGCTGGAGAAGAGGCGTTCCAGGACGTCGTAGGCGGTGGAGGTGCGGTCCAGGAGCACCTGGCCGAGTGCGGTCAGCTCGTAGTGGCCGCCGACGCGGGCGAGCAGGTCGTCGTCGAAGTGGCGGCGCAGCCGGGCGAGGGCCGCGCTCATCGCGGGCTGGCTCAGCCCGACCCGCTGTCCGGCCCGGGTGACGTTCCGTTCCTCCAGCAGGGCGCGCAGGGCGACGACGAGATTGAGATCGAGGCGGGCCAGGTTCACGGATCGGTCCCTTGGAGTGAGGGCGGGTATCGACTCGGTCGACTATCAACACGGTGGATGCCGATCATCCACAGAATCGATTTCCCTGATTGCGGGCGGCGGGTCCAGATTAGTCCCACCGCAATCAGGAGGACATGTCCGTGAAACCCGAACCCGCGTCCGCGCTCTTCGCCGGACCGTTCGCCCTCGCCACCCTCTCGACCCCGGACGGGCCGCAGTTCCCCGCTCTCGTCACCCCGGACGGCCAGGCTCTGGACCTGCGGGACGCCTTCGGCGACGACCGGCTGACCATGCGGGACGTGCTGGACGCCTGGGAGAGCGCCCTGCCACGGCTGCGCGCCCTGGCGACCGACCCCGACCCGGCCCGCACCGCCGTAGCGGAGCTGCGCGTACACGCGCCGGTGGCACCGCGCCAGGTGTTCCAGTCGGGCGCCAACTACCGCCAGCACGTCATCGACCTGCACGTCGCCCACCGCGCCCCCGAGGACGACCGGCCGGAGAGCGAACGGCGCGCGGAGGCCGCCGCGATCATGGACCGGCGGGCCGCCGAGGACCTGCCGTATGTCTTCATCGGCCTGCCCACCGCCATCACCGGCCCGTACGACGACGTCGTCCTGCCCTCCTGGGCGCAGCAGCCGGACTGGGAACTGGAGTTGGCGGTCGTGATCGGCAAGCCGGCCTACCAGGTGCCGGTGCAGGACGCGCCGCGGTACATCGCCGGATACACCATCGCCAACGACCTGACCGACCGGACCACCGTGTTCCGCCGGGACATGCCGCAGATCGGCACCGACTGGCTGCGCAGCAAGAACGCCCCCGGCTTCACCCCGCTCGGCCCGTGGATCGTGCCGGCCGAGTCGATCGCCGACCCGGACGACCTGCGCGTGACGCTGCAGCTCAACGGCGAGACCATGCAGGACGAGTCCACCCAGGACATGATCTTCAAGGTCGCGCGGATGGTGTCGTACGCCTCGCAGACCGCGCGCCTGCTCCCCGGTGACCTGGTGCTGACCGGCAGCCCGGCCGGCAACGGCATGCACTGGGGACGGCTGCTGCGGGACGGCGACATCATGGAGGGCACGGTCACGGGACTCGGAGTCCAGCGCACCCGGTGTGTCGCGGAGGGCGCCGCGTGAACCGCCACGACCCCGAGGGCGCGATCGCCGAGGCCGCCACGGCGTACCGCAACTGGGGACGCTGGGGCGAGGACGACCGGCTCGGCACCCTCAACTTCCTCGACGAGGGCAAGCGCCGTGCGGGCGCCGCCCTGGTGCGACGGGGCGTCAGCTTCTCGCTGTCGCAGGCGTTCGACATGAACGGCCCGCAGAAGGGTTGGCGGCGGCGCACCAACCCGGTGCACACCATGCTGGACACCGGCACCGACGCCGCCCTGGGCATCCAGGGTTTCCCGCACGGGATCGGCGGCGCCGACGACGTGATCGCCATGCCGCTGCAGTGCTCCACCCAGTGGGACGGGCTCGGCCACATCTTCGACCACGGCAAGGCGTGGAACGGGCGGGCCGCCGAGAAGGTCGTCACCTCCGACGGCGACGCCGTCACCGGCATCGAGCACATGGCACCCCACGTCGCGGGCCGGGGCGTCCTGCTGGACGTCGGCCGGGTGCTCCGCGCAGACGGGGAGCTGCCGGACGGTTTCGCGATCACCGAGGAGCACCTGACGGAGACGGCCCGCGCGCACGGGGTCGCCGTGGGCCGGGGCGACATCGTGCTGGTCCGCACCGGGCAGCTGGCCCGCGCACGCCGCGAGGGCTGGGGCGACTACGCCGGGGGCCCCGCGCCGGGGCTGTCGTTCACCACGGCCGGCTGGCTGCACTCGACCGAGATCGCCGCGATCGCCACGGACACCTGGGGCTTCGAAGTCCGCCCCAACGAGTTCGACCACGCCTTCCAGCCGCTGCACCAGGTCGCCATCCCGAACATCGGGCTGCTGATCGGCGAGATGTGGGACCTGGAGGCGCTGGCCGAGGACTGCGTGGCGGACGGCGTGTACGAGTTCTGGCTCGCCGCCGCGCCTTTGCCGATCACCGGCGCGGTCGGCTCCCCCGTCAACCCGATCGCCGTCAAGTAGCACACGGAACAAGGGAGTTCCCTCATGAACACTGCCCGCACGGTCCTGGTGATCGGTGGTGGTGCCGCCGGCAACGCCGCGACGGTGTTTCTGCGCCGCGCCGGTTTCGCGGTGGACCTGATCGAGGCCAAGGAGGACTGGAACGCCACCGCCGGCTCCGGCATCACCCTGCAGGGCAACGCCCTGCGTGTCCTGCGCGAACTCGGCGTCTGGGACCAGGTGAAGGCGTCCGGCTTCGGTTTCGGCTCGGTCGGTATCACCGCGCCCGACGGCACCGTCCTGCACGTCGCCCGGGATCTGCGCACCGGCGGTGACGATCTGCCCGCCACCGTCGGCATGCAGCGTCCACGCCTCCAGCAGATCCTCATAGACGCCGTACGGGCCAGCGGCGCCTCCGTGCGGCTCGGCACCACCGCCGAGGTCGTCGACCAGGACGCGGACGGTGTGTCGATACGGTTCTCCGACGGCAGCGAGGCCCGTTACGACCTGGTCATCGCCGCCGACGGCCTCGGATCCGCCACCCGGGCCGCGATCGGTATCACCGACAAGCCGGAACCGACGGGCATGGCCATCTGGCGCATCGCCGCCCCGCGCCCCGCCGGCGTGGTGCGCACCGATCTCGCCTACGGCGGCCCCGCCTACATCGCCGGCTACTGCCCCACCGGCGACGCCACCTTGTACGCCTACGTCGTCGAGGCCAACCGCGACCGGGCCTCGATCCCGCCCGCCTCGTACGCCGACGAGATGCGCCGTCTGGCCTCCGCCTACGGGGGCTTCTGGCCGGAGATCACCGAGCACATCACCGACCCGGCACAGGTCAACTACACCTGGTTCGACCGCATGCTGGTGGAAGGCTCCTGGCACCGCGGCCGGGTCGTGCTGATCGGCGACGCCGCGCACTGCTGTCCGCCCACGCTCGCCCAGGGCGCGGCACTGTCGCTGGAGGACGCGTGGGTGCTCACCGAGCTGCTCACCTCCGGACAGGGCTGGGACGACGCGCTCTTCCAGGCCTACTACGAGCGGCGCGTGGCCCGCGTCCGTCCGGTCGTGGAGGCGTCCGTGCAGATCGGGCAGTGGCAGCTCGACGGCGTGCGGGACGCGGACGTCCCCGGCCTCATGGGCCGCACGATGACGATGCTGCGGGAGCTGCCGTGAGCGCCTCCCCCACCGTCGACGTCCACGCCCACGTGCTGCTGCCCGAGGTCGACGCCCTGGCGGTCGGCCATCCAGGGCTGGCAGCGGCGAAGGAGCTGGACGCCCGGCGCAACGGTCCCGCGGCCCTCGCCGTGAGCGGGCCCATGGTGCGCGAGCGCGTCCCGAAGATGACCGACCCCGCCGTCCGCCTGGCCGCGATGGACGCCCAGGGCGTCGACGTCCAACTGGTCAGTCCCTCCCCGTCGCACTACCACTACTGGGCCGACGAACAGACGGCCGAGAAGCTGTACCGGCTCGCCAACGAGGCCACGGCGGCCCACTGTTCCGCCGCACCCGACCGGCTGCGCGGGCTCGGCCTGGTGCCGTTGCAGCACCCCCGCCAGGCGGTGCGGGCGCTGGAACACGCCCTGGACCAGGGCCTGCTGGGCGTCGAGATCTCCAGCCACGCACCCGGGCGGGAACTGTCCGAACCGGACTACGAACCCTTCTGGACCAGGGCCGAGGACACCGGCGCGATCGTCTTCCTGCACCCCTTCGGCTGCACCCTCGACGAGCGACTGGACCAGTGGTACCTGTCCAATACCGTCGGCCAGCCGGTGGAGAACGCCGTCGCCCTCTCGCATCTGATCTTCTCCGGCGTGCTGGACCGGCATCCGGGCCTGAAGCTGATCGCCGCGCACGGCGGCGGCTATCTGCCCACCCACATCGGCCGCTCGGACCACGCCTGGACCGCCCGCTCCGACGCGGGAGCCGACTGCGCCCACCTGCCCAGCAGTTACCTCAAGCGGATCTACTTCGACTCCCTCGTGCACGACCCGCACGTGTTGCGCGAGCTGATCCGGGTCGCGGGCCCGGACCGGGTGCTGCTCGGCTCCGACTTCCCCTTCGACATGGGCACCGAGAACCCCGTCGCCGCCCTGCGCGCGGCCGCCCTGCCCGACTCCGTCCTCCACGCCGTACGCGGCGGCAACGCCTCCGCCCTCCTCCTCCAGGAGTGATCCCATGCGCCTGCTCACCCACCTGCGCCACGTCGACCTCGCCGTGCCCGACTACGACAAGCAGCTCGACTTCTACGCTGGGGTCTGGGGCCTGACCAAGGTCTCCGAGGACTCGGGCATCTCCTTCCTCGCCGCCGAGGGCTCGCCCGAGCAGTACGTCGTACGCCTGCGCAAGGCCGAGGAGAAGCGCCTCGACCTCGTTTCCTACGGCGCCGCCTCGGCCGCCGACGTGGACACGCTCGCCGAGCAACTCAGCTCATCGGGGGTGCAGTTGATCACCCAGCCGGGCCGGGTCGACACCCCCGGCGGCGGCTACGGCTTCCGCTTCTTCGACGTCGACGGACGCACCATCGAGGTCTTGGCCGAGGTCGAGGTACGCCGGCACCGCAAGATCGAGGAGAAGGAGTCCATCCCGGTCAAGCTCAGCCACGTGGTCCTCAACTCCCCCGACCTCAACCGCACCCGCGAGTGGTACGAGCGCCACCTCGGCTTCCGCCTCTCCGACACCCTCAGCTCACCGCACATGGGCGAGGTCATGCACTTCATGCGCATCTCCAACCAGCACCACTCCATGGCACTGGCCAAGGGCCCGCACACCTCCCTGCACCACATCTCCTTCGAGATGCGCGGCATCGACGAGTACATGCGCGGCTCCGGCCGGGTCATCCGCGCCGGGTACCAGAAGATCTGGGGACCGGGCCGCCACATGGCGGGCGACAACACCTTCACCTACTTCCTCGACCCGCACGGCAACACGGTCGAGTACACAACGGAGTTGGAGTGCCTGGACGAGGACACCTGGCACCCGCACGTCTACGACTTCTCCCAGCCCGAGGTCACCGACCAGTGGGGCACCGCCAACCCCATGAACGAACTCGTTGCCAAGGAGTCCTTCAACGACCCCGACCGCGGCGTCTTCATCGCCCCTCCGGTCTGATCACCCGCCCTCCACTCCCCGGGGGCGCGGCCGGCCCTGTCACCTGCCCTGACTGAATCCCGCCGCGTCCTCGGCCCCCACCCTGCCGGAGCCGCACCATGCGATTCGCCGCCTACGAACACCGCCACCGCCACCGCGTGGCCGTCGTGGAGGACGACGGCACCCTCCTGCCCCTGCCCGGCGTCACCTCGCTCACCACGCTCTTGTCGGAGTCCGAGGGGCTGCCCGGCCTGCTCGCCGCGGGAGCGGCGGCACTCGACGTGCCGCCCGGCCCGCATGTGTCACAGGTCCGGCTGCTGCCCCCGCTCCAGCCCACCTCCGTCCGGGACTTCGTCACCTTCGAGGAGCACGTCGAGGGCGTACGACGCTCGGTGGACGGCGCCACCGGCGTGCCCGAGCAGTGGTATGCGGCGCCGACCTTCTACTTCACCAACCCGCACGCCGTATACGGCCCGCACGACGACATCCCCGTCCCACCGGGCTCCGCGGTCCTGGACTTCGAACTGGAAGTCGGCGCCGTCATCGGCCGGGAAGGACGTGATCTCACCCCCGAGCAGGCCCGGGACCACATCGTCGGCTACACCGTCTTCAACGACTGGTCGGCCAGGGACCTCCAGAGCGCCGAGATGAGAGTCGGCCTCGGCCCCTGCAAGGGCAAGGACACGGCCACCACCCTCGGCCCGTACCTGGTCACCGCCGACGAACTGGAGACCTACCGGGACGCCGACGGCCTCCTGCGCCTGGCGCTCACCGCGGAAATCAACGGCGAGGTCGTCGGCCGGGACCTGCTGTCCAACATGAGCTGGACCTTCGAGGAGATGGTCGCCTACGCCTCGCGCGGTACCCGGGTGGTGGCCGGCGACGTCCTGGGCTCCGGCACCTGCGGCCACGGCGGCTGCCTCGCCGAACTGTGGGGTCTGCGCGGCGAGCGGACACCGCCGCCGCTGCAGCCCGGCGACACCGTCACCCTCACCGTGGAAGGCATCGGCAGCGTGTCCAACACCGTTGTGCCCGGCGCCGATCCGGTGCCGCTGCCCGCCGGCCGGCGCCGGTCCCGGGAGCGACCGTGAGCGCCCTCCACCCCAAAAGGCTGCTGGGCAAGGTCGTCGTGGTCACCGGCGCGGCCCGAGGCCAGGGCGCCGCCGAGGCGGAGGCGCTGACCCGGGAGGGCGCACGCGTGATCGCCACCGACGCACGGCCCCACGGCGACTGCCGCCGCCTCGACGTGACCAGCGAACAGGACTGGACCGAACTCGCCGCCGAGCTGGAGGAGTCGTACGGACGGATACACGGCCTGGTCAACAACGCGGGCATCACCTGGCGCGCCCGTCTCGGCGAGGTGCGGGCGGGGGACTTCGACCGCGTGCACTCGGTCAACGTCACCGGACCGCTCCTGGGCATCCAGCACCTCGCCCCGCTCATGCCGCCCGGCTCCTCGATCGTCAACGTCGGCTCCTCCGCGGCCCTGACCGCTCACTACCCGGTGGCGTACACCGCCAGCAAATGGGGCCTGCGCGGACTCTCCCGGACGGCCGCTCTGGAACTCGGACCACGCGGCATCCGCGTCAACACGATCCACCCCGGCTACATCGAGACCGAGATGACGGCCTCCGCCGCCCCCGCGTTCCGCGAGGCCAACATCCGCGAAACACCCCTGGGACGCACCGGAAGCGTCGCCGAGGTCGCCCCGCTGGTGGTGTTCCTGCTGTCGGACGAGTCGTCGTTCATCACCGGCGCCGACATCCCGGTCGACGGCGGCATGACCGCGCACGGCGGCGTGAAGTCCGTCTCCGACGCGCTGCGCGAGGGTTCCTCGTGAAGTGGCTGGAGGGCAAGGTCGCGCTCATCGCCGGCACGGCACGCGGCCACGGCCTGGCCATGGCACGGCGGTTCGCGGCGGAGGGCGCGCTCGTGGTCGGCGGGGACCTGCCGCACGAGGGGGCCGTCGAGACGCAGCGACTGATCGCCCGAGAGGGCGGCACGGCGCTCACGCCCGGTCCGCTGGACGTCACCGACGAGGCGTCGGTGCGCTCTTGGGTGACGGAGGCCGTCGACGCCTTCGGGGGCATCGACATCGTCTGCTGGGCAGACACCGATGGCCGGCCGCACGAGGACTCCGGTTCCCCCATTCCCGACGGACTGGACGCAGTGTGGCTGACCGTCCGGGCGGCCTGGCCGCATCTGGTCGCCGGCCGGGGTTGCTGGCTCACTGTCGGCCCACCAACCAGTCAACTGATCGCGCTGACCCGACAACTGGCGTCCGAGGGCGCGCCGTACGGCGTCCGCGCCAACAGCGTCTCCCCAGCCGGTACATCCGACGGCCTGATGAGCACGGCCGTCTTCCTCGCCTCCGACGAGGCGTCGGACGTCACCGGCGCCCATGTCGTCGCTGACAGCGGCTGGTCGACGCCACGGCCCCTCCACCACCCCCACCTGGAAGGACGCATCCCCACGTGAACAAGGTCCGCAGCAGCGCCGCCGAGGCTGTCGCCGACGTCCCTGACGGTGCGTCACTCGCCGTGGGTGGCTTCGGTCTCAGCGGCGTACCGGAAGTCCTCGTCCGTGCCCTGTACGAGCAGGGCGCGCAGAGGCTCGAGGTCGTCTCCAACAACTGTGGCGTGGACGGTCGCGGCCTGGGCGTCCTGCTCGCCGCCGGCCGGATCGCCCGCGTCACCGGCTCCTACGTGGGCGAGAACAAGGAGTTCGCCCGCCAGTACCTGGCCGGGGAACTCGAGGTGGAACTCGTCCCGCAGGGCACCCTCGCCGAACGGCTGCGTGCGGGCGGCGCAGGCATCCCCGCCTTCTACACGCCCGCCGGGGTCGGCACGCAGGTGGCAAACGGCGGCCTGCCCTGGCGGTACGCGACGGACGGCTCGGTCGCACTCGCCTCGCCGCCCAAGGAGATCCGCGATTTCCACGGCCGCACCCACGTCCTGGAGCACGGCATCACCACCGACTTCGCCCTCGTACGGGCCTGGCGCGGCGACCGGCACGGCAACCTCTGCTTCCGCAGGGCCGCCGCCAACTTCAATCCCCTGGCCGCCATGGCGGGCAAGGTGACCATCGCCGAGGTCGAGGAACTGGTCGAGCCGGGCGAACTGGGCCCTGACGCCATCCACCTGCCCGGCATCTACGTCCAGCGGATCGTGGCCCTCAGCCCCGACGAGGCCGCCGACAAGCAGATCGAGAAGAGGACGGTACGTTCCTGATGGCCTGGACACGCGACCAGATGGCCGCCCGCGCCGCCGCCGAACTCACCAGCGGCTCCTACGTCAATCTCGGCATCGGCCTGCCCACCCTGATCCCGAGCCATCTGCCGCCGGGTGTCCAGGTGGTGCTGCACTCCGAGAACGGCATCCTCGGCACCGGCCCGTATCCCACCGAGGACGAGGTCGACCCCGACCTGATCAACGCGGGCAAGGAAACGGTCACCGTCCTGCCCGGGGCGGCCTTCTTCGACTCAGCCCTGTCCTTCGGCATGATCCGCGGCGGGCACATCGACACCACCGTCCTGGGCGCCATGCAGGTGTCCGAGCGGGGTGACCTGGCGAACTGGATGATTCCCGGGAAGACGGTCAAGGGCATGGGCGGCGCGATGGACCTGGTGCACGGCGCCCGACGCGTCATCGTGCTCATGGAGCACACCGCCAAGGACGGGTCGTCGAAGATCCTCAAGGACTGCACCCTGCCCCTGACTGGCGAGCGCTGTGTGCACCGGATCATCACCGACATGGGCGTCCTCGACGTCACCGACGACGGCCTCGCCCTGGTGGAGACCGCTCCCGGCGTCACCGTGGAGGACATCACGGCCCATACGGACGCACCGGTGCGCTGAGCTGCACGAAAAGTCGAGAGGGCGCCCGCTGATAAAATGGGGGCACGCTTCGACATCGCCGTTCCGGGGCGCCCGATCAGAAAGGTGCCCCTTGAGCGAGAACCCGTCGACGCCTCGGCCCATGTCCCCTCTGCCTCCGGTCGCGTCCTTCGACGCACTCGGCCTGCCGCCGAAGCTGACCGAGGCCATGGCCGGCCAGGGCGTGACGGAGCCCTTCCCGATCCAGGCGGCCACCCTGCCCAACGCGCTGGACGGCCGGGATGTCCTGGGTCGTGCCCGGACCGGCTCCGGCAAGACGCTGGCGTTCGGGTTGGCGCTGCTCGTACGGACGGCAGGCCTCAAGGCGGACGCGAAGCGACCGCTCGCCCTGGTCCTGGTGCCGACCCGCGAGCTGGCACAGCAGGTGAGCGACGCGCTCGACCCGTACGCGCGGACGCTGAACGTACGACTGGCAACGGTGGTCGGCGGACTGTCGATCAACCGGCAGCAGGCGCTGCTGCGGGCCGGGGTCGACGTACTGATCGCGACGCCGGGCCGGCTGACCGACCTGGTGTCGCGCCGGGACTGCCACCTGGACCAGGTGCGGATCACGGTGCTGGACGAGGCGGACCAGATGTGCGACCTGGGCTTCTTGCCGCAGGTCACGGAGATCCTGGACCAGGTGCGGCCCGACGGGCAGCGGCTGCTGTTCTCCGCCACGCTCGACCGCAACGTCGACCAGCTCGTTCGCGACTACCTCCGCGACCCGGTCCCCGTCTCGGTCGACCCGGCGGCCGGCTCGGTCAGCACGATGGAACACCACGTGTTGAACATCCACGCCGCCGACAAGTACGCGACCGCGACCGAGATCGCCGCGCGCGACGGCCGGGTGCTGATGTTCCTGGACACCAAGGCGGGCGTGGACCAGTTCACCCGTCATCTGCGGGCCAGCGGCGTCCGGGCCGGTGCGCTGCACAGCGGGAAGTCGCAGCCGCAGCGCACGCACACGCTCGGCCAGTTCAAGGACGGCGAGATCACCGTGCTGGTGGCCACGAATGTCGCCGCACGCGGCATTCACATCGACACGCTCGACCTCGTCGTCAACGTCGACCCGCCGGCCGACGCCAAGGACTACCTGCACCGGGGCGGGCGCACGGCACGCGCCGGGGAGTCCGGCACCGTGGTCACCCTGGTCACCCCCAACCAGCGGCGCGATGTGAACCGGATGATGTCCGAGGCCGGGATCCGGCCGACGGTCACCCAGGTGCGCTCCGGCGAGGCGCAGCTGACCGCCATCACCGGTGCGAAGCGCCCGCCGACCGCGACGAAGGGCACCGGCGGCAACATCCCGTTCCGCGGCCTCGGCTCCCGTGCGGGCCGCCCTGCGAAGGAGTCCCGCAAGGCCTCCGAGGCCCGCAGGATCGCGGAGGCGCGCGCGGCGGCCCGGGTGCGCAAGGGCCGCTGACGACGGTGCGTGACCTCTCAGGGTGACTGGGTGCCCTTTGGGGTGACTGCGTCCCGCTACGCCGTTCGAGTGGTGCCCTCAGTTCTCCGGCCGTAGCGTCGGAGCAGCACATCCGGCGGCGAGCGGCAGCGGGGAACGGCAATGCACATGCGCGCACTCACCACGACGGTCACGCTCTTCGCGCTCGCCGCCCTCGCCACCGCGACAGGCACGCCGACCGCGGCCCGGTCGGCCCCGGAGCCCGCCGCGCGGATCGCTCAGCAGCCGGCGGAGCTGCCCGTGCTCGTCGACTGCTTCTGGCATCCGGAAGTGCGCCCGACCGACTTCATGCTCGCCTGCGGTGACGGCAACAGCCGCCTGACCTCACTGCGCTGGTCCGAGTGGGACACGGACTCGGCGCAGGCCAAGGGCGTGAACTGGGTCAACGACTGCAAGCCGTACTGCGCGGCGGGCCGCTTCGACTCCTACCCGGTGACCGTACGACTCGACCGCCCGGAGCCCTGGGAGAAGCGCCCGCACCTCACGCACTACTCCCGCATCACACTCATCTACACCGACAGCAGGCCGGAACGCTTCGCACCGACGGTCTCCTATCCGCTGTGGGACTGAGCAGCGGCGACCTGGTCCGTCTGCGCGCCCGACGATGTGATCACCTCGGAGTGTCGCTCCCCGCGGTCCATACGGCCGCCCATGAACGCCAGCCCCAGCCCCGCCACGCCCAGGGCCGCGCCGACCAGGACCGGTGAGGCCCAGCCCCAGCCCGCGGAGATGGCCAGGCCGCCGAGCCAGGCGCCACCCGCGTTGGCCAGGTTGAAGGCGGAGTGGTTGGAGGCCGCCGCCATGGTCGGGGCGTCCTTCGCCTTGGCCATCAGCAGCATCTGAACAGGGGTTGTGATCAGGGCGCCCATCGCACCGATGAACGTGATCGTGATCAGGGCGGGCACCGTGCTGTGCACGGCGAAGTAGAACACCACCAGCGCCGCGGACAGCAGGGCCAGCCCCGCGTACAGCGTCGGGCGCAGGGCGCGGTCCGTGAGCGGGCCGGCGGCCAGGGTGCCGAGCGTCATGCCGACGCCGTAGAGCGCGAGGACGAGCGTGGTCGAGGAGTCGGACAGGCCCGTCAGGTTCGTCAGCATGGGGACGAGGTAGCTGTAGACGGCGAAGAATCCGCCGAAGCCCACGACGGCGGTGGCCAGGCCGATGAACACCTGCCGGTTCCCCATGGCACGCAGTTCGTGCCGGATGCCGGACTGCTCCCCGCGGGGCTGGTGGGGGACGAAGGCGGCCAGTGCGGCGAGAGCGACGAGGCCGATGACGGCGACCGCCACGTAGGCGGACCGCCAGCCCAGCTGCTGCCCGAGGGCCGTGCCGGCCGGGACGCCGACGATGTTGGCGACGGTCAGCCCGAGGAACATCCTCGACACCGCGCGTGCGGCCCGGTCGGGGGCGACCAAGCGGGAGGCGACGACCGCGCCGACGCCGAAGAGCGCTCCGTGAGGCAGGCCGGCCAGGAAGCGGGCGGCGAAGAGCAGCCCGAAGTTGGGGGCGAGCGCGGACGCGACGTTGCCGATGACGAACAGCCCGGACAGCAGGAGCAGCAGCCGCTTGTGAGGGATCCGCGCGCAGATGCCGGTGAGCACCGGGGCACCGACGACGACACCCAGCGCGTAGGCGGAGACAACGTTGCCCGCCTGCGGGACGGACACCCCGATCCCGTCAGCGATCTGGGGCAGCAGCCCCATCGTGGCGAACTCGGTGGTGCCGATGCCGAAGGCGACAGCAGCCAGGGCCAGGAGAGCCAGTGGCATGGCGCAGGGGAACCTTTCAGAGCGGGTGGTGCAGGAGGGAGCGGGGTGCGGCCGCGACGGTGCGGCTGGTCGGGGGACGGCCGTGCCGTGCCTCATCGCGCGGCGCTCCTGGGCATGGGAAGCCCGTAACTAGTGCAGCAGTCGTCCGGAGTGAGACATTCCAAGATCTCGCCAAGCGCGCCATGATCCATGTCACATCCGTCCAGGCGCCCTCCCCCGCCGCCCTGGGCGGTCACCCTGCTCCTCCGAATATCAGCAACGCTTTCCCCGCTCCTGCCCGCTTCTTCACGCAACCGTCCCCGTACGCACCGTGAGATGACTGGGCGCGGCGCTCATGTGCCGTCGGACCGCTCACGGGTCAGAGATCAGGAGAGGTATGTCTGTGATTGCCGAGACACCCGCACGCACCGGACACGGTGGACGGCGCAAGCCTGCACGCACGTTCGCGTTGGGGACCGTGCTCGCCCTGATCGCGTTCGCTCCCCCGGCGGCCGCGAGCGAGCGGGACATCGCACCTGGGAGCGGGGACACGATCTCGTGGACCACGCGGTACCTGGCTCCCGGAGTCAAGGTCCGCACCGGCGTGCTGAGCGTCCCGGAGGCGGCAGGCTCCTGGACGGTCACGGTCCAGGCCCCCGCGGTCAACCGCCTCACCGGCGCTGCCACGTGGGCCCCTCTCGGTGACCGGTCCTGGGCCGACGCCACCGCCGAGAAGTTGCGGGCGGCCGGGTTCGCACCCCGGCTGGAGCGGGTGACCTGGGACTCCTACGCGGACACACCGCGCGGCACGATGGGCTGGCAGGTCAGGGTCGGCCAGTACGCCACCCAGGCCGAGGCACGCACGCTCAACTCCTCGGTGTCGGAGGCGGGTTTCCGTACATCCGTGGAGTGGACGGGCTATGACGGACGGCAGCGCGCCGACGCGGAGCGCATCCACGTGGCCGTGATCGATCCGAGCCTGCTGCAGGGCACCGTCGAGGCCAGCGACGGCGGCAACACAGCCGACCGCGAGAAGACCTCCGCAGTGGCCACCCGGCTGGAGTCCCTGGTGGGGGTCAACGGCGGGTTCTTCATCACCTCCGACGCGGACGGAGTTCAGGGCACGACGGCCGGACTGTCCGTGGTGGACGGCGAGTTGCAGTCCATGGCGGTCGGCTCGCGCGCGGCGCTGATCCTCGAGGACGGCGGACGGCGCGTCCGCATAGCTGACCTGACCAGCCGCGTCACCGTGCGCGCCGGGTCCGCCTCGCACGCGGTCGAGGGCATCAACCGCACGCCTGGCAAGGTGCGCAACTGCGGCCGTCCGGGCGCCGTCCCCAGCGAACTGCCCCGGCAGGATCTGACCTGCTCCCTCGCCAGCGACCTGGTCAAGTTCACCGCCTCGTTCGGGGCCCCGCTGCCGACCGGCGCCGGTACCCAGGTCGTACTGGACAAGCACGGCGTCGTCGTCTCCCGTGGCGACCGGGGCGGCTCCATGCCGTCCGACGGGAGCGTCCTGCAGGGCACCGGGACGGCGGCCGACTGGCTCACCGAGCACGCCGAGGTGGGGCGGCGGCTGCAGCTCCGAGAAGTCGTGCGGGACGCCGAGGGGCGGCAGCTCGCACTCGGCCCCCAGGACAGCGTCGTCAGCGCGGCGCCCACCCTGGTCGAGAACGGCCGGGTCCACATCGACGCCGCCACCGAGGGCACGCTCGACCCGCTCGACCTCTCCTTCGGGTTCGCGTGGTCCAACGTCCGCCAGCCCCGCACGCTGGCGGGCATCGACCGCGACGGCAGGCTGCTGCTGGTGACCGTCGACGGTCGGCAGCCCGGCGTCAGCGAGGGCTTCACGCTCGCCGAGGCCGCACGGTTCATGCGGTCCCTGGGCGCCGTCCAAGCCCTCAACCTCGACGGCGGCGGCTCCACCGCGATGGCCGTCGACGGAGCCCTGGTCAACGTGCCGTCGGATGCGACTGGTGAGCGGGCCGTCGGTGACACCGTCCAGGTCCTGCCGCGCGGAGCGCACGGCTGATTCGGACGGGACAGCATGGGAGCGCCCCACGGGCCCCCTCCGTGAACGCCGGCGCCCGGCACGTCGAACAGGCCGGGGAAAGGGCCTGAGCGGGGTAACGTCCCCCGAAGTCGAGCCGGAGGGGGATGGCGTTGAAGCGACGGAAACTGATCGGGATCGGGGCAGGGATGGCGGTCCTGCCCGCCTGGTGGGCCCTGAGTGAGGCGGCGGACGGGGCCAAGGGGGACTGGCGCACCGACACCGCACCTCTGGAGCGGGCGTTCCGGCTGCTGGGCCCGCTCACTGACGCCCAGTGGGTGAGCAACCGGGACGACGAACGAGGCATTCCGTCGCCGGAGCTGGTGATCTCGGGGTTCGCCCGTCTGACCTCGGAGAAGCTTGCCGAGCTGACGGCGGCCCACTCCTTCGTCACCGAGGCGCCGACCAATGACTTCTCCTCCTGGTTCGAGAAACCGCTCAAGGACGCGGGGCCGGAGAACCCCCAGTGGATCCGGTCCCACGACCTCGACCGCGACGGCAACGGCCACTCCACCAGCCTGTGGTTCGACCGTGGCAGCGACACGGTCCGCTTCTGGGCACTCAACCCATACGGCTAGGTGTGCTGTTCTGACAGGTTCGTGACGCGTCCGACGGGTGGGTGTCCGCCCATGCACCGCATGCCCGTGCCGACGTACCTCTTGCCCTCCACCATCGCACCAGCCCCGGCGCGACCTGCGTGCCGGCAATGGCCTTCTGGACAGACCCGCGCCTGTACTAAGAACGGCGGTCCGCGCGGACCGGGAAACGCGGCCTGCCCACGCTGGTGCTGGCCCATCCCGGTCCGGGGAGACACCCGCCCGCGACCGTCGCGGATCCGGTTCGAGCGCGACGGTGTGACGCTGACGGCCTACGAGGACGCTTCGGAGAACCCGGTGGGGATCCCGGCCGGTGCCAGATCATCCCCTGGCCAGCAGTCTCACCATCCTCCAGACTTGGACAGGAGCGAAGGACCCACGGTTCTCGGCGCAGGGAACCCGGGACTGGAAGAGGTACGACGATGGCCCGGTTGCGATTCGTCTGGGTCCTGTCGGGACGTGGTTGGGCCAAATGCGTCGTCAGTGACGACGGGACGGAAGCCGAAGTCACGGCTTCGTACATCACCGCCGCCCCCGAGGATCTCCTGACGGCCGTGTTCAGGCTGATCGTCGGCGAAACCCAGTGCCGAGTGCAGTTCGAGGCCGAGCCCACCGCATTCCGATGGATCTTCCACCGGGAAGGCACCAGCGTGTCGATCCGCCTCCTGGAACTGGCCCACGGCAATCACCACGACAACGCCGGGACTGAGATCTGGTCGAGCCGACAGGACCTCGACGTCCTTGCCCGAGCCGTGATCGATTGTTTCGACGAGGTCTTGAGGAAGTACGGCGAGAACGCCTACCGCGGCAGGTGGCTCGAGGACTTTCCTCGCGCCGAACTCGAAGCGCTCAGGACCGCCTGGCGCGCATACCGAGGCGACCAGGCAGCCTCGTGGACGCCACCGAACCCGTGACCCGACAGGACGCGTCCACGGTCAGCTGGTGCAGGGCGGCCCCGCGGTGAACAGCCGCCCGGACGGACACGCCCGTGAGCCCCATCGCTGCCACTTTGGCCGTCCAGCAATCCGGCGTGCAGAACGCGTAGCGGGTGAGGGCGGATCGCAGAGGTGGAGTCGCGATGAAACACGTAGGCACAGTGATCGTCACGGCTGTCACGGCGTTGGCCGTAATGACGGCCTCGGGCGCCGTCTCGGCGTCCCCTCGGGAGCCGGATCGCGCTGGGCCGCCGGAACGGCTGGACGAGATCGCCGGTGGGGCGGGTGCGTGACGAGCACGGCGTGTGGCGGGGCACCAGCGGGTCGCCGAGCTGCAGCATCACCAAGACGTGGCCGACAGGTGACCTCGGGGTGGGCGTGTCACCGGCGTCTCGTAGGCTCCACGCCATGAGTGACGGGGAATCCGGCAGACGGGTCATCGACGGGCGCTTCGAGCTGGAGGCGCGGCTCGGTGGCGGAGGCATGGGCATGGTGTGGCGGGCGCGCGATCTGGTCCTGGACCGGGCGGTGGCGCTCAAGGAGGTCCGGCCGTCGGATCCGGGACTGGCCGAGTACGACCCTCCGGGCGCGGCCATGCTCCGAGCCCGGGTGTTGCGTGAGGCACGGGCGCTCGCCCGTGTGCAGCACCCCAATGTGGTGACCATCCACCACGTCATCGACGGCGGGGACCATGCCTACCCGTGGATCGTCATGGAGTTGGTCACCGGGGGGTCGCTCCAGGACCGGCTCGAGCAAGGGCCTTTGACGCCGGTGGCTGCCGCGCGGCTGGGCCGCGAGGTGCTGGCCGCGCTGCGCGCCGCCCACGACGTCGGCATCCAGCACCGCGATGTGAAGCCGGCCAACGTCCTGCTGCGGCCCGATCAGCGTCCCGTCCTGACGGACTTCGGCATCGCGGCGATCCGGGAGTCGACGGTCCTGACCGCGACCGGTTCCCTCATCGGCACTCCGGACTACATGGCTCCCGAACGCATCGCCGGCGGCGAGGGCGGCCCCGGCTCCGACCTGTGGTCGCTGGCGATGATGCTCTACGTCGCCGTCGAGGGGCATCATCCGCTGCGCAGGGCAACCACTCTCGCGACCCTGGCGGCGCTGTTGAGCGAGGAACTCCCGCCGCCCCAGCGGTCCGGGCCGCTGACCGGTTTCCTCAACGCCATGCTCGCCAAGGACCCAGCACAGCGCCCGGACGCCACGGCAGCCGACCACATGCTCGCGGCGGCCGCCGAGGATCGGAACATCGCCGCGACCCCCTCCCCCAACCGTCCCAGCGCAGCACCGACGACGTCATACCCGCTGGCACCCCCAGCCGCCGCATTCCCCGCACCCCCGGCCGCGGCCGGTTTCGGGCCGCCGCCGACCGGTTACGGACCCCCGGCTCACTCCAGCGCACCGGCCGGTCCCCCGAGCCCGACCCCGGCGGGCCCTACGCGGCCCACGCCAACTCGGCCCGGCGGCCGTTCGAAGCACAGGGTCGCCATCGCTTCGTCCGTCGTGGGCGTCGTGCTGACAGGAGTGCTGGTGTGGGTTCTGCAGCCGGATGGCGGCGAACAGAACCGCGACCCGTCGGCCGGCTCACCGGGATCCTCCTCGGCCACGACGACGGGCCCAACAGCGAGCGCCCCCACCGCGTCCCGCTCGGCTTCCGCGGCCGCAGCCGACACAAAGGCCGGACTGCTCACCCCGGACGGCATCCGTACGGCGCTCGCGGAGATCAAGGCCGCGACCGGAACCAACCGCGCAGCCGAACTGGTCATCTACCCGGAGTACGTGAGCGTGGACGTCATGGTCAAGGACAGCGATACGAAGTACGACAGCTACACCTACCGCCCCGGCAGGGGCGTCGAGAAGGGGATCATCAGCAGCACGATAGGCAGCGGCGAACACCCTTTCAATCTGGACGACTTCGACTGGGACGTCGTTCCCGCCCTGCTGAAGCGTGCCGAGAAGGACCTCAACGTGGCGCGGCCCACCGCGCGTTACATCCTCGTCCACCCGGCCGACGACACCTTCGACACCCCGCTGGAACTGGCCGTGTACCTCTCCGACGACTACGCGACGGGATACCTCAACGCCGACCTGAACGGCAAGGTGACCCGCGTCATGGCCGCCGAGTAGCCAACTTCCGTCGGCCCTCAAGAACCGGATTCGGAGGTAGCGCCGACTGGCTGGTGGATGGAGCCAAATCGGGCTTGGGGGATGAGGGCCACCGCCATTTCGAAGGCCGCTCCTCCCGGATGTGAACGCCTGGGCTTCCGCGCCGAGCGGGGCGGCCGCCGACGAGGTGAGGGTCAGGCGTGGTCGGCTGGTTTCAGTCGCCCCCGCCGAAGTCGCCGTTGCCCGAGCCGCCGTCGTAGCTGTGCGCGTCGTCCGCGTCGTCGGGGTCGTGCCCGGGTGCCGTACGGCCGCTGCGGCTGGGGCTGCCCGCAGGGCGCGCGCTTGCTGTCCTGGGCGGTGTGCGCGGGTCGGGCGGGCCGGACGAGCTGATGACGGACACCCGGTGGCAAGTGCGGCTGTCCTCATCGGCCAAGGCCCGGGTTACGGCGGCACGGCAATAATGGGTGAAGCGGGGCCAGGGGCGAGACATTTGACGGGCCAGATTGCCGCGAGGGCGGCCAGCACTGCCCATACCGGGATCCAGGCGGTCGTCCACATGCCCGGATCCCTGGAGGGCAGTCCGGGCACCGGACACCGCGTGATCACTGCGGTGAGGAAGAGACCGAATGCCGTGGCGAGGGCGGCCGTCAGCGCGGGTGTGCGGTAAGTGCCGAACTGGCTGCGCAGCGGCGGACGACGCGACGCAAGGACCGTGCGGAACCGCGTGAAGCGGGAGTCCTTGAGCAACTCGTTTAGCGTGGCGCCAAGGGAACCCGCCGCCCCCGCTCGATGCATACGACACCGGACACCACCCCACGCCAGCCGCCCCCTCTCCCCAGATCGACTGACAACCACCCTCTTCAGCATGCTACTTGCAGAAGCCTGCCACTTTGCCGGGCATCCAGCCCCTGCGTCCGGGGAGGGGGCGGACCAGGGATCGGCCGGATTGCAGGCAGCCTTTTCTGGCCGCAATCCGATCATGACGAAACGCTGGTCCAGCCCCCTACTTGCTAGCAGCTTCTCGCCCACCACCGCCAAAAGCAGCCCCATCAAGCTCAGCATTTACGGGCGTCCGCCAAGACGGACGCCCCATCGCGCCGTCAGACCGACCTTTACCTGGCGGTCACCCGTCCCCCGCGAACAGCCGCGCGCCCCTTCAGGGCGTCGCCCACGCCCTCGCCCCTGCGCCATCCGGGTGTTCCCTCCATGCCGTGCAGCAGAGCACGGCTCGAGCGCTGCGATGATCTTGACGCTCGCGCCGCACCGGGCCGCGCGGACGGACAAGAAGGGCAAGCCCGTGAAGGCAAGCCAGGTCAAGGCACGTTGGGCGGCACGTATCGCGATGAGCGCGATCGGTGCGGCCTCGCTGCTCATCGCCGGGACACCGTCGGCCTCCGCCGGTGCCAACGGCTGCAACCACCGGACGTGCATCTCCGTGACCGGCAGCAGCCTGCGGGTGGAGAAGATCAGCGTCTCGACCACCTGGAACGGCGACTTCACCGGTCACTTCCATGTCTGGGGCGGCGGGATCGACCGGAACAGCGCCACCCAGTTCTGGGGCTACCACCAGCAGTTCACCATTCCGGTCGGCCGGGACCTTCCCAACGGGTCCGTACTCTGCGCCGAGGGCTGGGAACACACCGGCAGCGGCCTGCAGTCGCGCGGCCGGCCGTGCGTCGAGGTGCACTTCTGACGTTCGGGCGCGTGCCTCGGCCAGCGCCCCCACCGGACCTCTTCTTGTCGCAATTTGCCACTTGTGACCCGTAGGCGGACTCTTCCGGGCGCCGTTCGATCATCATCCGTCAATCGCGAAGAGCTTCTCCGTGTGCCATGGCGGCGCGCATACGGTCCGGCCAATCGGCGAGCCGGGTTGTACCGGCGCGTCGCGTCCGACTTCACAAGGGGAGGCTCTGTGGCGAGCGTTGAAGTATCGCTGAAGGAGATGATGGCCGGCATCGAGGGCTCGATGGCGGCCGCGGTGGTCGACTACACCAGTGGAATGGCGCTGGGCACGTTGGGCGGGGGCAAGGATCTGGACGTGACCGTCGCGGCGGCCGGCAACACGGATGTCATCCGCGCCAAGGTCCGCACCATGCAGGAGCTGGGGATCAAGAGCCGTATCGAGGACATCCTGATCACGCTCGAGAGCCAGTACCACCTCATCCGCCTGGTGGCCGGCCGCAACGGCAACGGGCTGTTCCTGTACGTCGTCCTCGACAAGACCCGCTCGAACCTGGCGATGGCCCGTCATCAACTCAAGCAAGTGGAAGAGCAGTTGGAAGTCTAGATCCCTCTCGGTCCGGGGTGGCGTGCGCCCATGATGTGAAGACTTCTTCAAGTCGCCACATCAACAAGATCCCATTTCATGGTCACACGCCACCCCCGGCTAGAAGGATCGGCATCCACCAGACCGGACCGGTCGCGTCAGCGTCCCTCGTGGACGCCGCCGACCAGCGCCCCCTTCACTCAGACCCATCCGGCAGGGAGCGAGCACCCATGCACGTCCCCCTCTACCAGGCCAAGGCGGACTTCTTCCGCATGCTCGGGCACCCCGTACGCATCCGCGTCCTGGAACTGCTCCAGCACGGACCCGTCCCGGTTCGGGACCTGCTCGCCGACATCGACATCGAGCCCTCCAGCCTCTCCCAGCAGCTCGCCGTTCTGCGGCGTTCCGGCATCGTCGTGTCGATCCGGGAAGGCTCTACCGTGAGCTACGCGCTCGCCGGCGGCGACGTCGCCGAACTCCTGCGCGCCGCCCGCCGCATCCTCACCGAACTCCTCGCCGGCCAAAACCAGTTGCTGAGCCAGCTACAGCAGGCCGACACGGCGGCGCCCGGACAACGTCCACTGGCGGAGGGCTCGCCGGTGCCCCCAGACGTCCTGCCCGCTCCGTGAAAACACCTTGCCCCCGTAGCGCGGTGCCTGCCACAGTGGCCAGGTCTGTGACCCTGCAGGCGCTCTCACGGTGAGGAACGACAGCCCATGATCTCGGCGTCCCGCAGCGGCCGCCGTGGGCACTGAACGGCCCGTCCCCTGGCGGCGGCCGACAGTCTGCCACGCACGATCTCGTATCGCGGCCCCACGATGCGGTGCCTGACGCACCGCCCCTTCTTCCTGCCCGGAACTCCCTGAGTTCGTCCTGGGCTCGTCCTGACTTCGTGAGGTCACCACCACCATGGACATGCAGGTCCAGAGCTTTGCCGTCGCCAACCTCCGCCGCCGCCCCGTCGTCGTCGAGACCGGCGGTTTCGTCGCGGGCTTCCACCCGGACACCGACAGCCCCTACCTCAACTACGCCACCCCGCTGCCCGGAGCCGAGCCGACCGAGCGGCACGTCCGGGCACTGATCGATGTGTTCCGCGAGCGCGGGCTGCTGCCCCGTCTGGAGTTCGCGCCGCAGGCCGCTCCCGCCGTGGAGCCGGCCCTACGGGCCTCGGGATTCCAGACCGAGGCAGCACACGAGTACCTCGTGTGCACCCCGGACCGGCTGACGGTCCCTGATCCCGGCGATGCCCCGCGCGTCGAGATCCCGGCCACCGACGAGGAGTACGCCGCCCTGGACGCCGCACTGGCCGAGGCGTTCGGCGACGTCTTCGCCTCCTCCGCCGACGGAGCGGCCCGGCTGCGGCGCATCCAGCACGAGGGCGGGGCAGTGCGCTTCGTCCGCGGACCGCAGGGCGACTGCGCCGGCGGAGCCACCTGCTCCCCACCCGCCGAGGGCACGGCCGAGCTGGCCGGCGTCGGCACCCGGCCGGCCCACCGGGGTCACGGCATCGCCACCGCCGTGACCGCCGCGCTGACCGAGGCGATGTTCGCCCAAGGCGCCGGATCGGTGTGGCTGGAGTACTCCGGCGACGGCTCCCGCCGCGTGTACCAGCGGATCGGCTACCGGCCCCAGGGCACCCGCCTGTACCTCTCGCTGCCTCCGCGGGCGCGGCCCTGACGGCTTGTTCTGTGCGGGGGGCGGCGCTCCGGCTCATCCTGGCTGAACAGGCTCAGCTGTGCAGCCGCCTCAGTGTCTCGGCGGAGAAGGCCGCGCTTCGTTCGGGCTGGTCTTCTCCGCGCAGGTCACTTGCCACCTCGTGGCCGCGCCGTTACCACGGCAGCCGACGCGACTCAGGCCGACAACTCCTGCTCAACCCAGATGGTCTTTCCGCTCGGTCCATACCTGCTTCCCCACCTGCGGCTGAGCTGAGCCACCAGGAACAGCCCTCGGCCGCCCTCGTCGGTGCTGTGGGCGCGGCGCATGCGCGGCTGGGTGTTGCTGGGGTCGGTGACCTCGCAGAACAGAACGTCGTCGCGGATCAGTCGCAGCCCTACGGGCCCGCCCGCGTACCGGACGGCGTTGGTGACGAGTTCGCTCACCACCAGCTCCGTCACGAAGGAGTTGGCGTCCAGACCCCAGTCGGTGAGCTTGCTCGTCGCCGCCTCCCGCGCCGAGGCGACCGCCGCGGGATCAGCGGGAAACTCCCAGGAGGCGACGGCATCCTCCGCCAGCGCCGAGGGAGACGCGAGCAGGAGGGCCGCGTCGTCCCGAAACGCATGCCCGTCGGACGCCGTCATGAGGGACTGTGCCAACGACGGAAGATCGCCCTCGGAGCGGCGGAACCGCCCCAGCCGCTCCGCCAGATCACCGGCGAGCCGATCGACATCCGCCCCGTATCGCTGCAACAGGCCGTCGGTGTACAGCGCGAGAACGCTGCCCGCGGGCATGTCCACCGTGGTCGTCTCGAACGGCAGCCCGCCCACACCCAGGGGCGGACCGGGCGGCACCGCGACCTGTTCCACACCGCCGTCCTGCACGGCCAGCAGCGGCTGCGGATGGCCGGCCGCGGCCAGCGTGCAGCGCGCGGTGACCGGGTCGTGCACCGCCACCAGACAGGTGGCGCCCACCATGTCCCGCTGCGCCGGATCCGCCTCGTCGGCCAGCCGGGCCACCAGGCCGTCGAGGTGCGTGAGCAGTTCGTCGGGCGAGAGTTCCAGGTCTGCCAGCGTCTGGACGGCCGTACGCAGGCGCCCCATGGTGGCGGCGGCGTGCAGACCGTGTCCGACGACGTCGCCGACCACGAGAGCGGTCCGCAGCGACGGAAGTTCGATCGCGTCGAACCAGTCCCCGCCGATCTCGGCCCCGCCCGCCGCCGGCTCGTACAGCCCGGCGGTCTCCATCACCGGCGTGGAAGTCGACGCCTGCGGCAGCAGACGCCGCTGGAGCGCCACAGCGGCCCGGTGCTCGCGGGCGTAGCGGCGGGCATTGTCCACCCCGAGAGCGGAGTGCGCGGCCACCTGGGCGAGCACGGCCGCGTCCCCCTCGTCGAACGGCTCCGGCTGAGCCGTGCGCCAGACGGCCACAACGCCGAGGACCAGTCCGCGTGCGAAGAGCGGGGCCACGGCCAGCGAGTGGCCGCCGTCGGGGACAGCCTGGTGGATGTGCGGCGAATCGCCCGCCTCCCGCACTAGGGTGTCCCGGTCCACCACGACCGTGCAGCCTTCCTGCAGCGCGCGCACCAAAGGCAGGTCCGGGAGAGGCGGGATGACCTCGTCCATCTGGACCAGAGCGGGCGGCCAGGGGCCCTGTCCGCTGCGGAGCGCAGCTCGGCGCAGGTGCAGGTCCCCTCCCCCGAACGTCTTCGGCGGTTCGTCACCCCTCAGCACGGCGTCGGCCAGATCAACCCAGGCCAGATCGGCGAAGTCCGGCACGAGGGCGTCGACGATCTCCTGAGCCGTTCGGCCGATGTCCAGGCTGCCCCCGATGCTCGCGGCCGCCCGATGCCGCAGTTCGGCCCGGCGCCGCGCATGCCAGTGCTCGGTGGCGTCGGTGAGCAGGACAGCGACACCCGTGGGGCGTCCCTGTGTGTCCTCCGTGCGTACGGCGGACATCGACAACGCCCAGTCTCCGTGGGGCGGTTGGAGCGCTCTGACCCGGTGCTCGTGTGCGGCGAAGGACTCGCCCGTCTTCAGCACCTGGCGCAGGTCGGCCTCCGTGGCAGCGGCGTCGGGCGGGCTCATCACCTCGGAGAGTCTGCTGCCGGCGGGCAGCGGCGGCCCGGCGAAGCCGCGGTTCCCGACATTGGTCTGCACGACCTGGAGATCCGCGTCCCGGAAGACGAGACCGATGTGGTCCTGCGCGAGCAGGGCCCTCGTCAGGGCCTCGGCCCGGTCGCTCTCCGCCGCGCGTTCGGCAGCCAGCGCCAGCACCAGAGTCTGCCCCGTGCCGTCCATGCGGGCCGCCCGATAGCAGACCGGGACCCTGTGCCCGGATCGGTCGAGCAGATCGACCTGGCCGCCGACCGGCAGCGTGCCGCTGTCGGCTGGAGGGGGATCGGCCATCAGCCGTACGACGGAGCGGCCCACCACCTGCGCGGCTCCTCGCTCCAGCAGTTCCTCCGCGGCCGGGGACCAGCCGGTCACGATGCCCCTACGGTCGATCAGCGCGGCGGCCGCCTCCGCCAGCGGACCACCGCTGGGCTCAGCGCGTTCGCTCATGGCGCCACACCGCCTCTCACGGGCCGGACGATCCCATCATGTCCCCGCGAGGGAGAATGCGCCCAACCATGTACTTTTCGGGTTTCCCGGTAGGGATGGACGCAGCACGCAGCCTTCAAGCGCAATCGCACTGAAGCCCTACTGGCCGGCCGCCGCCCCGGCACGGAATCCTCCCCCCGCTCGTAGCCGCTCTGCGGGTCGGTGGAGAAAGCGCCGCCACATGCGTTTTCGACGAGGCCGCTCGGCCCGCTGGACAGGCGCGCGAGTCCCAGGCGACAGCGGTTCCCTGCCCGGCCATCAGCAGAGTGAATTGAATATGATGAATATGAATGTATTGGAGCTGACGTGACCTCCACTTCCGATGTACGCGTGCACGCCAGTGGCGCGGGCGCCGCCACGACGGCCGGAGCCGGCCGCGCCGAGCGGGCGGCGCAGCGCGTCACCGAACTGGTCGAGAGCGTTCCGCCCGGGTCCCGGCTCGGCACCAAGGAGGCACTGCGCACCCTGTGCGAGGTGTCCGTCGGCACCTTCAACGAGGCGTTGCGCCTGCTGCAGGCCCGCGGCCTGGTCACGGTCAAGCCCGGGCCCGGAGGCGGCATCTTCAGCGCCGAGCAGTCCCCCATGGTCCGCCTCGGCAACTCCGTCCTCGCCCTGGACGCCCGGGCGAGCCACGTCGCCGACGCCGTCCGCATCCGCGACGCCCTGGACCCGCTGCTGATCGAAGACGCCCTCTGGCACGCTTCACCGGCCGACATCGCCGGGCTGCGCCCACACGTCACCTCCATGGAACACGCCATGGCGGCCGCCGACCCGGTCGCCTTGGTCCACGCCGACTGGCGACTGCACGCCGCCATCGCCGCGATCAGCCCGAACGTGCTCCTCAGCTCGCTCTATACCAACCTGCTCGACCTGATCGAGTCCCACACCCTGTCGGTGCTGGCGACCGCCGAGCAGCCGCCGGCCGAGTACGTCACCGACCGGCACCAACTCCACCGCGCCCTGGTCGACGCCCTTGACCGACGCGACCGCGAGGAAGCGCGGCGCCTGATCCACGAGCACAAAACGGCATCCGCGGCATCCCCGGACGGGCCGGGTGGACACCCCTGACCGGCAGGAACCAGCCCGGGCCGACTCTCTGGCCGGCGTCCCAGTGCGGGCGCCGACCGCCGCACCGAGGCCGAGCAGGCAAGAGCAGCGAGAACGCTCACCCTGTCGGCGGCGATTAGCGCGGACCGTCGCGCCGCCGCGCTGTACCGCCCTCACGCGCATGATTATGTGCGGTATGACGGCCGTACCGATCACTTCTGCGACCTGCACGGACACCAGATCGAGCCGTCCTGCGAGATCTCTTCCGTACAGCTGCCCCGGGGTGAGTAACCGGTCGGGTCGGCATTGCCGTCGATCGCGTAGGACACCAACTGGGCGGGGCTCTTGATCCCCTGGGGCCTGGTCGAACGCCTTCTGCGAGCCTCGGGCAGGACTTGGCCGACCCCGGCTGATCGACCCGGTTCACCGGCCGGGCCCGGCACTCGCCCTCGCCGCGTGCGACGGATCACGCGCCGAGTGCAGGAGTGCCGTGGCGGTCGGGCCAGGCTTCATCAGCGAAGTGCGGACTCCGTGCTGTTGGCCCCGGCGCCGGTGTGGCGCAGGATCTCGTCGGCCAGGCGCGCGTCCAGTGCGGCGGGCAGGGTGTGGCCCATGCCCTCGACCATGACCAGTCGGGCGCCGGGCACTGCGGCGGCGGTGGCCTCGGCATGCGCGGGCGGGAACATGGGGTCCTCGGTGCCGTGCAGGACCAGGGTCGGTGCGGTGATGCGGGACAGGTCGGCCGTGGCGCCCGTACCGGCGGCGCCCGCGAGGGCGTGGTTGAGCCCGGCGCCGAGATCACGGGCCCGCTCGTACACCCGCCGCTCCATCGCCCGGTACTCGGCCTCGTCGAACGGCAGTACCGACCCGTGGAGCACTCTCCACAGCGGCAGCCGAGCGGCGAGGTAACCCTCCACGCCCGCCGCGGGATCGGGGAAGGACGAAGCGAGCGCCACCAGCAAGTCGGTGCTGGGAGGGGGCAGTTCGCCCAGGAGCGCGGGTTCCCCCGCCAGGGCGCGTTGCACCGCCGCCGCGGTGTCCGTGCCGAGGGGCTGGGAGGACAGGCTGGTCAGGGTCAGCACCCGGTGGGGGTGGGTGACGGCCAGCCGTTGCGCGATGAGCCCGCCGAGAGAGGCGCCGACCACGTGGGCCCGAGCGACTCCGAACGCGTCGAGGACGGCCAGCGCGTCGTCGGCCATGTCGGCCACGGTGTAGGGGTGGGCGGCGAAGTCGACGGTGGAGGAGCGGCCGACGTCACGGTGGTCGTACCGGATGACCCGACGGCCTCCGTCGACCAGGCGCGTCACCAACCCGTCGTTCCACTGCACGCCCTGCGCCTGCGCGCCCATGACCAGCAGCACCGTCGGGTGGTCCGGCGAGCCGAACTCCTCCGTCCACAGCTCCAGTTCGCCGGCGCGGACGAGCCGCTCGCGGCCCGTGAGGGTCTGGTGGTTCGTGTGGTCCAGTTCATTTTCCTGCATGGTCGTTCAAGATAATGGTCCCGGGCCGACTCCGCACGCCCTTTCCGCGACGGACGCGGGTTGGACGCCGTGCCCCCGTGCCGGGCACCCTGATCTCCATGGCCGGAGTCAAGGGACAGGTGCAGAAGCGGGGCGTCGAGCGCCGGCGCGCGATGGTGGACGCCGCGATCGAACTGTTCGCGCAGCAAGGCGTGCGCGGCACCGGCGTGGCCGCGATCGCCGAGCGCGCGGGCGCCACCCCGTCCGCCCTCATCCACCACTTCGGCAGCAAGGACGGCCTCGTCCGGGCCGTCCTGGAGGAAGCCGACCGACGCGCCCTGGAACGGCTGTCCGTCCCCCAGAACGCCGAACCCGGCCTCACCGAGGCGTTCGACTGGTTCATCCGCGACGCCGAGCACACCGCCGCCACCGAAAGGGAGTTGGCGGCCCTGCACACCACCCTCACCGCGGAGAATCTCCAGCCCGGTTCCGTTCTCCACACGTGGTTCCAGGACCGTGGGCGAGCGCTGCGCACCCACCTCGCGGCACTGTTCACGCGGGCCGCGGCCGACGGTTCCGCGCGGTCCGATCTCGACCCGCCGCTGTTGGCCGCCGAGGTGGCCGCGTTCCTGGAAGGCGCCCACCTGCTCTGGCTGCTCGATCCCGAGCAGGTGGACCTGACCGCCCTGCACCGCAGTTACTTCCAGGGGCTGACCACCCGGCTGCGGCCATGAGACGGCTACTGAGCCGCCCACATACCCTCCCAGGGGCGCAAGCCGACCGGCACGTGCACGCCTGGCCACCACCGGCCAGCCTCGCCCTTCCGGGTGTGGTGAAGTGGGGATCATGACGACGAGTGACGCGATCGTGGTGCCAGAGCTGTACTCCGGCTACCCCGGGGTTGCCTTCGGCGGTTACATCGCCGGTGTGCTGGCCCAGCGGTCAGGGGCGAAGACGGTACGGGTGAACTTCCGCGGGCCGGTGCCCGTCGAGACGCCCGTGCGGCTCGCCGAAGCGACAGACGGGCGCGTGGAGCTGGGCGACGTCGAGCAACCTCTTGCTGCGGCGCATCCCGCGGAGTTGCTGCTCGACACCCCGGCCGCACCCTCCTGGGACGAGGCGATGGCCGCGTCCGAGCAGTTCCGGGCGGCACCGCCGTCGGGCGTGGTCGACTGCTTCGGCTGCGGCCTGCGCACCGCCGACCGAGGACTGCGGGTGTACTGCGCCCCAATCCCGGACCGCGACCTGGTGGCCTCCGCCTGGACCCCGTCCCCCACCTTCGCCGATCCGGACGGCCTGCTCCCGACCCCCCTGGTCTGGGGCGCCCTGGACTGCCCCGGCCACTGGGCGGGCCACTTCCTCGGCACCCAACGCCCGGGCGCCGTCACCGCGGCCCTCACCGGAACGGTGCTGCGCCCCGTCGTCGCGGGCGAGCCGCACATCTCGTACGCCTGGCTGCTGTCGGAGTCCGGCCGCAAGCACATGATGGGCGTGGCGCTGGCCACGGCCGAGGGCGAACTCTGCGCCGTCTCCGAGTCCTTGTGGATCGACCCCAGGCCTGCTGCCTGACATCGCCGGTGGCTGATCAAGGCGACGAGATCCGGGACGCGCCGCTCGGAGAACAATCCGTTGTAGCAGGCGGCGCAGATCGGTCGGCGGCGAGCTCCTTGACGACGCGTGTACTTCTGGGAGCCGGTGCGCGGCGGCCAGGATCTCGACTCCGAGACATTCGCCTACGCGGGAACCACTGACGAGGCGCTGCAGCAGCTCGATGAGCCGTACGGGAGATGGAACGCCCCTGGTCCCCTGGACCTCCGCCCTTTACGATCAACGCCCATGTCCACCACCACCTCGCCCATACCCGTCCTCCGCGGCTCCGGCGGAACCACTCTCCAGGCAGAGGAAGACGCCCTCGTCCTGCTCCGGTGGCGCAAGGAGAAGCGGATCCCGCTCCAGGCCGTTCGCCAGGTCCGCGCGGAGGGCCGTGCCCTCGCCGTGGAGCTCACCGCCCCGGCCGGTACAACCCCCACTCTGTTCCGGGTACGGGGCGTGAGCGCGGCGGCGGCCACGGTGTTCGCCGACGCGGTCACCGCGCGCCTGCCCGAGGAGCAGGAGGCCGACGGCGCGGCCCTCGTCACCGAAGGCACACCGGCAGAGCCCGAGGACGCGGCGTACTGGCGCGCGGTCAAGGCTGGTGGGTGGGTCCTCGGCCTGGGTACCGTCGGGGTGGCCGTGGCCATGGCGATCGTGGGGTCGGGGTATCTCGCGCTCCTCTTCCTGATCGTCAACCCCGTGACCCTGGGCATCGCCGTGCTCGGTCTCTACGCGATGAGGATGCCGTACTACGAGTGGTACCTGCCCCGGTACGGCATCACCGTCGAGGCGGTGTACCGCGGCCCCCGGAACTACGCCTACACCGACCTGCACGGCACGGCCCGGACCGCCTCTGTCGCGGGCAACGCACCGACCAGACGGGTCGCCTACCATCCGGACAGGCCCGGCGAGGCGTTCGCCGCGTACTCCTGGATCCGCAAGGTGTCCCGCACCCTCTTCTGCCTGGCGTGCTGCCTCATCGGCCTCTCACTCTTCGCCTTCAACATCTACTTGGCCGTCGACGGCTTCCAGCGCGGCTGACCGATCCTTCAGCACGAGGTTCACAGGTCACGCCGGTGTCCCGCTCGATGGCTCGGAGCGGGTGCGAGGGCGCGGACTCGGGGCTCGGTGAACTACCGCTTGAGCACTTCCACAAGACCGGTCAGGCTGTCGCGTTCGCGGCTCGCGGCGACTCCGCGGCGGAACAGGTCAAGGACCGCGCGGTCGGCACCGACGCGTCGACGGTACGCGGGACACGTGCCTCCTGTCGTGAGAACGACCGAGGTACGCACACGAGACCGGCCATAGTGTTGCCCGTGTTCCGGTGGGCAGGACACAATCACCGTCCAGGCAGGGGGCATTGACGGCAGAGCGGTGGATACGGGGGGACAACATGGGGCAGCCGATTCTGGTGCGGGCGGGGGGCACCGAGTTCTACGCGGAGGTGTCAGACGGCGGTGGTCCACAGCCGGTCGGGTTGGGGGACGCGCTGTCCTTCGACGGCGTACGCGACATGATCGAGGCCGTGGGTGGGCATCTGTCCGCCGCCTGGGAGAGCGCCAAGCCCGCCGAGGCCACCGTGAGCTTCGGCGTCAACCTGTCGACCAAGACCGGAAGGCTTTCCGGGCTCTTGGTCGAAGGCGGCGGCTCGGCGTCGTTGGAAATCACCCTTACCTGGAAGTACGACACCGACGGCGCCGCAGCGCCGTGACCATGGGCGGGTCCGCGCACACCGACGGGGATCGCGAACTGCGGCGCCACGTCGTGAAAGTGGTCGGCGAGGCCGGGAGGACCCTCGGCACCGGCTTCTTCGCCGCGCCCGGCCTGGTGCTCACCGCGGCCCATGTCGTCGGGGACGAGCAGGTCGTGGAGTTGGTGGCGGCAGCCGCCGCGTACGAGACGACGCACGAGGGGAGGTCCGACAAGGAGCACGAGCTGAAGCTGAGTGCACGCGTCGTTGCCCGGTCCCGGCCCCGCACCGAGGGCGCGCTGTGGCCCTTCCCCGATCTGGCGGTGCTGCGCATCACCACGGTCCCGCTGCCCGAGCACCCGTGTGTCCGCCTCGCCCCGACCGACCCGGACCCCGAGCAGGACTGCCGGACCTGGGGGTTCGCACGTCGCGAGTACGGGATCGAGCCCTACGGCTCACCCGCGACCTTCCGCTGCGAAGGCGTCGAGGGGGACGGCAGCCTCCGGTTGAAGGGCGGGCAGGCGAGCCCGGGCTTGTCCGGAGCGCCGCTCGTGTGCCCGCGCAGCCGCGCCGTGGTCGCCGTGATCACCGCATCGCGTGACATCGACGGCGATCTCGGCGGTTGGGCGACCCCGATCTCCGCCCTCCTGCCCGGCAAGCACCTCGAGAACGAACTGGAGTCCTGGGGACGAGAGTTACTCACCCGCAGCGAAGAGACGTTCCTCGCCGACCGCGCCTCGTGGAACCGCGTCCTGCCCATGCGCGATCACCCGGGGCACGCCGCCCTGAGTCGCCCCTGGGGCACCTTCAATCGTGGCCCCAGGACCAGCCCCGCCGATCTCCTGCGCGCCGACTACGGCATCGTGCCGTACGCCTTCCGCGACGACGCACTCGCCGACATCGAGCGCTGGTGCGAACAACCGCAGGCCATCGCACTGGCCCAGGTGGCGGCGCCTGGCGGGGCCGGAAAAACCCGCTTCGCCCTGGAGGTGGCACGGCGCACCCTCGCACGCGGCTGGGCCGGCGGACTGTGGACCCGCGAACGGGACACCGGCGCCCTCGCGGCCCTCGCCCTGCCCCGACTGGCGATCGTCGATTACGCGGAGGCCGTCGACACAGCGTCTCTGTGCGGCCTGTTGGAGATCCTGAGCGCCCACGCGTCGCCCGCGGCCCCGGTACGGGTCCTGCTGCTCACTCGAGGGCAGGGTACATCGGCGCGGGCACCCCTGACGCGCCTCGACGAGGACGCCCCGGCCGCGCTGCGCGCCGTCCTCGACCACGCCGAGGACATCACCGCCGCCGTGCGCCCACTCGACCCCGAGGAACGCGCGACACTCCACGACCGCGCCGTCCACGCTTTCGCCGAAGCCTGGGGCGTCACTCTGCCGACACGTGACAGCGCCCGCCCCGACCTGACGGGGGATGCGTACGGGCGCCCCTTGGATGTGCTCTTCGAGGCGTACGACACCGTCCTCGGGGGTGGATCGGGTGACGAGCGAGTACCCGGCGTGGATCGGGTGTTGAGCCACGAGCGCCGCTACTGGGACACCACCGCGCCGGCCGTCCCCGGACTCGGAGACGCCGCACGGCGCCGGGCCGTCGCGGCAGCCACGCTCGCCGCGGCGGACGACGGAACACAGGCCCACGCCCTGCTCGCCGCCGCCCTCCCGGACCTCGGGATCGACGACCGGCAGACGGTCGTGGACTGGCTCGCCGACGCCTACACCGGCGACGCCCTGCTCAACCCACTGCGCCCCGACCGACTCGGCGAGGCATTGCTGGCGAGCGAGTTGGCGCAGGAGCAGCGCGCCGGGACCGTGTCAGGGGCGCGTACGCCGCTACTCGAAGCGGTGCTCGGACTCCCGCATGACACTCAAGTTGCCCACGCCCTGGACGTGTTGGCGCGACTCGCCGCATCAACGCCCACGGTGATCCCGGCCATCGCGCGCGCCCTGACCGCACGACTGACCGACCTGGTCGAGCGGGCCACGACCGCCGCGAAGGGCACCGCCCGGCACCCGGCGCGCCCCGAACTCGCCGGGAGTCTGCTGCGCTGCCTGGACGGACCGGTGCTCGCCGAAACGGCCGCCGGTGTCGAGGGCGGCGACATCGCGCACGCCTGCCTCCGCCTCGGTGACCTGGCACGGTCGACCGGCGGCGGGCGCGTGGGCGAGGCGCTGTACGAGCGGGCCCGTGAATTGCACGAGGCATGTGCCGATACGTACCCGACGCGCCGGCTGCGCCCCGAACTGGCCGCCGTGTACGGCAGGTTGGGTGACGCGGCCCGCGCCCGAGGCGATTTCCGGCAGGCCGCCGAACGGCATCGCCAGGCCCTGCGGCACGTCGAGGAACTCCTCGCCGCCGACCCGACCGATCGGACCTTCCTGCGCGCGGCGGCCGTCGCGCACGACCGACTCGGCGAACTCGCTCGCCTGGCCCGGGACTGGGACGAAAGCGAGCGCCGCTACCGCCGTTCCCTCGGCATTCTGCGGACGATGGCGGAGCCCGGAGCGCAGCCCGAGGAGGACGTCCAGGAACTCCAACGGGACACCGGCGTGGCGTACAACCGCCTGGGCGATCTCCTGCGCGGCCGGGGTCGTATCGCCGAGGCGCTGGCCCACCACGGCCACGCCCTGTCCATCACCGAGACCCTGCTCGCCGGCTCCCCCGACGACGCCGTACTCCGGCGCGATCTCGCCGTCGGTCACGGACGACTCGGTGAACTCCACCGCGAACAGGGCGATCTCGACCTTGCGGAGCGGCGCTTCGGTCAATCCCTGCGGATTCGCGAGGAGCTGGCGCGCCACGAACCGGCCAACGCCACGTTCCGGCGCGATCTCGCCCTCGGGTACGCACGGCTCGCCGAATTGGCGGCAGAACGCGCCGACTCACAGCGCGCTCGCGAGCTGTACCGCCGAAGTCTCACACTCTCCGAGGAGCTGGCCGACGGCGAGCCCGACAACGTGGTCTACCGGCGGGACGTGGAGGTGGTGCGCCAGCACCTCACCACGCTGGCGGCGAAGGCCGATCGGCAGGATCGACAACCGCTCGCGATCGGTCGGTTGATGTCCACCTTCGCGGAATGCTCAGGCGTGGCCGACGGCGTCGACCTGGACGACGCCGACACCGCCGACGTGCCTTTCGCCGTACTCGGCTACGACTCCATGGCACTGCTCCAGGTCGTCGGCCTGCTCCAGCGTGAATACGGCGTGACCTTCGACGAGGAGGAACTCAACGACGCCCACACACCCGGTCGACTCCTGAGCCTGGTGAACAGGACCGTCGGCTCGGAGCACGACACGGAGACATCCGACCACGCGGCGACCCAACTCCCGCCCACAGAGCGCGAGATCCAGTCCTGGCTCGCCGCGCGCATCACCCATCACACCGGCATCGGGACAGTGGCTATCCTGCCCGACGTGCCCGTCAACGAAATCGACGGCTTCAACTCGGTGGTGTTCACCCAACTGGTGGACGACATCGAGAAAACCTACGGCGTCTATCTGCCCATCAGCATGAGCTGGGTAACCACCACCACACTGCACCACCTCGCCCAACGCCTCACCGCCGCCGTCACCGCCGCCCATCCGGCGACCACTGCTTGACCCACGTCCGTCGGGGTGGCACCAAGGTTGGGCACGGACGCGACTCAGGGGATTGACGCTTGACGCCGGCCGCCGCTCGGGGGGCCGGCAAGACACCTGCCCGCGTATCAGCGATGCACCAGTGATCGCCGTCTCCGGCTCTCTTGAATGAGCGCTTTCAGGCGGTACGCCGTCATTCCTGCGCTCCGTGCTGCCCGCGTTGTCGCCGGAAGGCGAGAAGCGGCCGGACGGGGGTACTCGGATGTTGATGCGGGGCGCACGGGTACGGACCACGGTGACAGGGTGTCGCTGTACATCTCTCCGGACGCGGGTTCCCAGTCGAGTGACGGATGTTCCGCACGGTGCGGGGCGTCGAAGCCGAGAACTGACCGAAGCACCGTACCGGCCGGAGGGGCAACATGAGCGGCAACAAGTTCGAGTCAGGCGAGAAGAACCGGGCGACCAGCGGGCTGAATCCGTTGTCCTTGAACGTGTATCGGGTGATGGGCAAATCCACGACCCCGCTGCGGGCCGACCTCTCCTACGACCCCGCCGACCCCCTGTTCGTGACCTTCGTGTTCCGGCCGCGGGGCGATGTGGCCGTGAGCTGGCAGATCAGCCGTGACCTCCTGCGCGACGGACTGCTCCGACCCAGTGGCACCGGCGACGTCCGGATCTGGCCGACGCTGCACAGAGGTCGTGCCGTCACGCGGATGCGCCTGCGAGGTCGGGGCGCCTCGGCCCTCTTCCAGGCCTGCCTGCCTGAGCTCCAGGACTGGCTGATGCGGACCTACGAGTTGGTGCCGCCGGGCACGGAACTCGACGATGCCGACTGGGACGCCGCCTTCCGCGCCCTGCTCGACGGCATGTGACGAGCACAGGGCGGGGGCGTCACTCGCCCAGGCGCGTCACAGGCGGATGACGACAAGGGCCGTGTCATCGGTGTTGCCGCCGACGGGCAGAAGGTCGGCCAGGAGTGCTTCGGCCAAGGCCTCGGGGTCGGCGTGCCGGTGTCGGGTGAGGGAGTCGGCCAAGCGGGCCAGGCCCACGTCGATGTCCTCACCGCGGCGTTCGATCAGACCATCGGTGTAGAGAACCAGCGTGGCGCCCTGGACGAACGGCATCGTGGCCTGAGGACGCAGGGCGTGTTCGACACGGGCGCCGAGGGGCGGGTCCGTGGCCCCGTCCAGGAAACCCACTGCGCCGTCCGGTTGGGCAAGAGCGGGCGGCGGGTGGCCGGCGCTGCTGTAGGTGATGGTGTTGTCGTCCCAGTCGATGAAGGCCGTCGCGACCGTGCTCGTCTCGGCGCCGTCGACAAAACGGGCATACAGACCGAGGGCTTCCAGGGCCTGAGCCGGGCCGTCGGCGACCCGGGTGGCCGCGCTCAGCGCGCTGCGCAGCTGCCCCATGACGCATGCGGCCGCCAGCCCGTGGCCCACCACGTCGCCGACGGCCACCGCGAGGCGGTCATCAGGCAGGTCGACCAGGTCGTACCAGTCGCCGCACACGTTCAGAGCGCCGACGGCCGGCCGGTAGCGCACGGCCGCCTGATGATGCCCCAGCGGTCTGGGGGCAGGAAGCAGCGCCTCCTGAAGAGCCAGGGCGACCTCCCGCTCGCGCGCGTGCGCGCTGCGCAGGCGTTCGTTGACTTCCTGCAGTTCCCGAGCCCGGGTGTAGAGCTCGGCCTCCAGTACGCGTGACCGGCTGTCGCCACCCGGTCCGCCCCGGGCCCGCAGGAGTTCGGTCACCTCCTCCACCCGGTGCACGAGCAGCACGACCTCCCCGTCAGGGCCGACAACGGGCGCGTTGACCGGGCTCCAGAAGTGCTCCTGCCAATGGCCGGGCCGCTCAGTATCCTCAATGTCGTAGCGGACCACCGCCATGGTGTCGCGTTCGCCGGTGGCCACCGCACGCAGCATGGATTCCCGTGTCTCGCGCATCCCGGCCGCGGCCGGATCATTGGGGTTCTCGGGGAAGACGTCGAAAATGTAGCGGCCCATCAACTGCTCGCGGGTGCGACCGGCGAGTCGTTCGAAGTCCTCATTGACGTCGACGTACACCAACTCGGGCGTCAGGAGCGCCACCATGCCGGGCAAGGCCCGAAAGACAGCCGCGTAGTCGATCTGCGGTTCCCTCATGTACAGCCTGCCTCGGCATGTGACGTCATGACATGTTTTTCTACGGCAAGTACGAACAAGCCATGCTACCCAAGGCCTGCCGTCGCCTTCGCCAGATGTGTAACTGTGGGTTGCCTCGGGCGCGGTAATCGGCCGCCACTCCCCCGTACCCCGCCGCACCCTCGTCGTACGTGACAGCACGTCATCGTGCCGTCGTACGAGAGGAGTCCCGATGCCGTCCTTGCAGGCGCTGGCCGCCGAACTGGCCGCGCTGCGGCCCCGGATGGAGGCCGTCAGCCTGGCCATCCACGCCCGCCCCGAGTTGAAGTTCGCCGAGTTCCACGCCCAGCAGGTGCTGACGCGGTGGCTCGCCGAAGCGGGTTTTGCGGTGACCGCGCCCGCCGGCGGTCTGGACACCGCCTTCGTGGCCGTGCACCAGGGCGGGCGCCCGGGACCGTACATCGCCGTGCTCGCGGAGTACGACGCCCTGCCCGGTGTCGGGCACGGCTGTGGCCACAATCTGATCGCGGCCGGCGGGGTGGCCGCGGCCGTCGCCGTCGTGCGGGCGCTGCCCGCGCACCCCGGCACGGTCACCGTGATCGGCACACCCGGTGAGGAGATGGGCGGCGCGGGCAAGGTACGGCTGGCCGAGGCGGGCGTCTTCGACGAAGTGGACGCGGCGGTGATGTTCCACCCCGGGGACCGCTGGCTGACCGGCCGGCCAGGGCTCGCGGCGGCCCATCTGCGTGTGGTGTTCACCGGGGTCGCCGCGCACGCCTCGGTCTCACCGTGGCAGGGGCGCAGCGCGCTGGCCGCCGCCCAACTGTTCCTCAACGCCCTGGACTCCCTGCGGCAGTTCGTGCCGCCGAGCGCACGGGTGCACGGCATCGTCGTCGACGGCGGTCAGGCGCCCAACGTGATCCCCGCGCGGGCCGCGGTCGACCTGTACGTCCGCGACCGTACGGCCGCGTCGGCCGAGGCGCTGGTGGAGCGGGTGCGGGCCGCGGCCGCGGGGGCCGCTCTCGCCACGCAGACTCAGGCGGAGGTCCGCGAGACCGGCCCGCTGTACGCGGAGCGGCGCAACAACAGCGCTCTCGCCGAACGGTTCGCCGTCGCGGTGCGCGCACTCGGCGCGGACATCGCACCGTACGACCCCGACAGTCCCGCCGGGTCCTCCGACATCGGCAACCTCTCGCAGCTGATGCCGGTCATCCACCCGTACGTTCAGGTCGCTGAGGTCGGCACGCCCGCGCACTCCGAGGCCATGCGGGACGCCGCGGCGACGCCCCTCGCCCACGACCGCACACAGATCGCGGCGACCGGACTCGCCGACGTGGTCGCCGCCTTGCTCACCGAGCCGGAGGTGATGGCGGCCGCGAGGTCCGAGTTCGAGGGAGCGCACGTGTGAGAGCCCCGTACACTCCCGCTCATGTCGGTCGTGTTCGTCCTGGAAGGCGCCGTTCCCGACCGGTTCACGGTGGCCGTGTCCCCCCTCGCGGAACTCGCCGCGAGCCTGCACGTGCTCACCGGACAGGACCACCACGCCGAACACGCCGCCTGGGCCGAGAGGACGACCGCTGCCGCGCCGGCCGCCTTCCGTGCCGGACTGCGGCGGTTCGCCCCGCTGTGGACACCGCTGCGCTGGCGGGGCTTCTACCCCGGGCTGGAGTCGCCGCCGGCCCAACTGCCCGTGGACCGGTTCGCGGAACTCACCGCGTACACCTGCGCCAGCGGCTACCGCGCCTTCCACTTCGACCGGGTGTTGCACGACGGGGACCAGGCGCGTGCGCTGCGCCAGGCCGCGTCCGGACTGCCGGACGGGCACTTGGCCCTCGCCGAGGACCTGCTCCACGACCCAGAGGCCCTGCGCGCCGATCTCGTCGCCTTCCTCGACCTGAGCCGCCGCGTCTACTTCGACGAACTATGGGCGCGGACCGAGCCCGCCCTGTCCCGAGCCGCGCACCGGATGCGCCGCAGGCTCGTGGACGAAGGGCCCACCGCCGCGCTGCTCTCGCTCAGCCCGTCCAGCGTCCGCTTGGACAGCCCCGCCCGGGTCGTCCTCGACAAGGTGCACCACGCGGTGATCAGCCCGGCCCGTTCACCTCTGCTGCTAATCCCTACGTGGTACGGCGCTCCGCACCTGTTGGTGAAGGACGAGCCGGGACTGGCGCCCGTCGTCCACTTCCCCGTGGAATCCCCGGACGTCGGCGTCACGCTGGCCCGCAGCCGCATGCTGGCGCTCACCGACCCGCGCCGGGTACGGCTGTGCCGTCTGATCGCGCGCCAGGCGATGACCACCGCCGACCTGGCGGACCGGCTGTCGATGACCCGCCCGCAGGTCTCGCGGCATCTGCGCGCACTGCGCGACCTGGGCCTGGTGCGGGTGGAACGCCGCGGCCGCTACGTGCACTACGGGTTGGACCTCACCGCCGTCGAGCGCATCGGACGGGACGTGGCGGTGGCCCTGCAGTACTGAACGTCCGGCCGAGGAGGACCGCATGACATCCCGCTACCCGATCGTGGAGTACCGGCGGCTGCGGCCATGGCGACCATGGAACCGGCGCGCGCGGCGCCGTCCCCTGGTGGCAGGACGCCATCAAGTCCTCGTGCACACCATCGACGGAAGGTACGGGACCGGACCGGCCGATCCCGCCCGATGCGCCGCCATGACCTTGGTCGACGTCCGCCCCGACAGGCCCATTCACGTCCGTTGGAACCTGCTGGCGCGCGGCAGCGAGCTGGACTTCCCCGTCACGGTGACGTTCCTCCTCTCGGTGGAGGGCCCCGTAGCGGTCGCATACAGCCGGCACACGGGCGCCCCATGGGACGTAGGCCACGTCCTCTCCCAGGACCCCAGAGCGTCGCAACTGAACCGGGAGTACACCGAGGAAGACGGGGGCGGGCTGCGCCGGGCTCTGCTCGCGCTGCTCGAGTCCCGACCGGCCCACCAGGAGATCGCCGGGGTGCGGGTGGACCTGGGGGGTGTGAGCGTGGGCCGGCCCCAGTACCGGTGCGGCGACGAGGCGTGAAGCAACCGGGGTCCGTACGTGACCGGGCGTGTGCCCGCCGTACGGGACCGGGCCTGAGCCCTCGTACGTGACCGGCCTGTGCTCAAGTACGTGCCTCTCCTCGCTGTGTCCGGCTCAGTGCAGCCGAGCCGCGGCGTCGGCTGCGCGGCTTGGCGCAGGGTCTTGGTGACGCCAGTGACGACCACGGTGACACGGCGTGCACCGCCCGCATGGCCATACCCGCAGTAAGCGCGAGGGCTCCGCCACCCGCCGACTGGGTGACCGGGGACATCGCCCGGGTCCGAGGTGGGGCTGCTCCAAGTGGAGGCCACGAGTGGTGGCGGCCCTGGCCCGAACGCAGGCTGGCGTACGCGCCCTGCCTGGCCAATCGGCGGGGCGCAGCCATGCCAACCGTCCCCCGACCGCAGCGGCCAGGGATGTCACAGAGACGAGATCACATGGCGGAACACGACATCGGCCCCGGCCCTCTGCCCTCCATCTCCGGAACCGGGACGCCCGTACGGAGCCGGGCTCCGCACCTCCATCGACGACTCGGCCGGAGAGCGCGCACGAAGGCCGCGTTCCTCGCGGCCTGTCTGGGTGTCCTCGGTGCGGTCGGTACTGCCCCGAGCAGCGCCCACTCGACTGTCGGCGGGACGCCGCCGGGGCATCCGGGTCGGTTCGTGCCGGGCCCCTGCCCGCAGACTCCCGAGCCGGTCCCCGGGCAGTGCGGCTTCCTGGAGGTCCCCGAGAACCGCGAGCACCGCACGGGACGGACCATCCGGCTGGCCGTCGCGATCATCCCGGCCGCGTCGAAGAGGCCGGCCGGGGACCCCGTGGTGTTCATGGAGGGAGGTCCCGGCGGCGACGCGTTCGGAGCCATCCCCTTCCTGATCGACTCCCAGGTGAACCAGGACCGCGACCTGATCGTCATGGCCCAGCGCGGCGCCCTGTACTCACAGCCGAACCTCGCCTGCCCGGAGATGGACCGGTTCAACGCCGCCGCCGTGGGACTGCCCTACGACGCGCCCTCCACCGGACGTGGCCTGGTGCGCGCGGCGAAGGCATGCCGTGACCGTCTGACGGCCGAGGGCAACGACCTCTCGGCCTACAACACCACCGAGAACGCGGCGGACTTCGACGCCCTCCGCAAGGCGTTGGGCATCAAGAAGTGGAACGTCTACGGCTACTCGTACGGCACCGACCTGGGCCTGACCTACCTGCGCAAGCACCCCCGGGGCATCCGCTCGCTGGCGATCGACTCGGTCGTACCTCCGCAGACCGTGAGCCTGCCGTGGGCCTGGGACAGCGCCCAGGAGGGCATCAACGCGATCTTCGCGGCGTGTGAGGCACAGCCCGCCTGCGAATCCCGCTACCCGGACCTCGCCCGCACGCTCACGGAACAGGTCCGACGGCTGGAGGCGAACCCTCTGCGGCTGACCGTACCGCCGCCCGGCGGCGGAACCCCGGTGAAGGTCGTCCTCGACGGGGGCACGCTGGTGAACCTGCTCGTCACCAACGGCCAACTGGTACCACCCAAGGACGTCCCGGCGGCGCTCTACGAACTCGCCCACGGTGATCCGGAACGCCTCGCGCGGGCTCAGGCCGCCGGCGCGACGCCCGCCATCGGTGAGTTCGCCCACGGGCTGACGCACTCCGTTGCCTGCGCCGAGTGGGCTCCAGGCTTCTCCAAGCGCGACGTACTGGAGGCCGGCCGCCGGGCCTTCCCCGGCTGGCCGGACTCGGTGCTGGCCCACGCACCCCAGTTGCCCTTCGAGCACGACCTGTGCCGGGTCTGGAACGTCCCGGACCGCACCGCGGTCCAGCGCGTGGCCACCCACAGCAGGAAGCCCGTGCTCATCATCACTGGCACCTTCGACGCCAAGACCGGGGCGAGCTGGGGGCCCTTCGCCGGCCGCACCCTGCCCCGCTCGACCGCCGTGGTGATCCCCGGAATCACCCACTGGGTGGTGCCCCAGGAGCCCTGCGCCGCGTCCGTCCTGCGCTCCTTCCTGGCGCGGCCGAGCGCGCCCGACACCGGCTGCGTGCCCGGAGTCGAACCCCAGCCGTTCACCATCATCCCCTGACCGGAGTACACACGATGTCCCCAGCAACGCCACCCAGCCGGCGTCCCGCGAGACGGGTACCGGCAACGCTGGCCACCGCCACGGCCGGCGCCCTCGTCGCCGGGCTCGTCGCGATGCCCGCACACGCCGGGCCGCGCACCGACGGCCCGATCGGCACGGTCGCCCGTACGGTGCACGGCGCCCACTTCGAACCGGGCCCCTGCCCCCGGACCGCGGACCCGATCCCCGATCTCGCGCGCGCCCGCTGCGGCACCCTGACCGTGCCGGAGAACCGCTCCAAGGGTCAGGGCGGGGGCCACGGTCAGGGCCACGGCCAAGGCCACGGACCCAAGGAGCCCAAGGCCCACGGCGGACGCACGATCACCCTCGCCGTCGCGATCATGCCCGCCAAGAGCAGCCGCCCCTCGCCCGACCCGATCGTGTGGCTCGCCGGCGGACCCGGCGACGACGCGGTCTCCGAGATCCCGATGGCGCTCGCCGGCAACCTCAACCGCGACCGCGACGTGATCTTCATGTCCCAGCGCGGCACCTACTCCGCCGACCCGGAGCTCACCTGCCCGAACATCGACCGGTTCAACGCCCACGCCCTGGGTCTGGTCTCCAACACCCCCTCCACCAGGCGCCTGCATGTCCAGGCAACGAGGGACTGCCGTGACCGCGTGGACGCCAAGGGCGCCGATCGCGGCACCTACGACGACATCGAGAGCTCAGCCGACTACGACGCCCTGCGCAGGGCGCTGGGTGTGCGCAAGTGGAACGTCTTCGGCATCTCCTACGGCACCCACCTGGCGCTCAACTACATGCGGCTGCACCCCAAGGGCATCCGCTCGGTCGGCATCGACGGTGTCCTGCCGCCCTCGATCGCCGGCGGGGCCGTGACCTGGAAGGCGGCACGAGAGGGATTCGACGGCCTGTTCAAGGCCTGCACGGAGCAGTCCTCCTGCAACTCGCGCTATCCGAACCTGAAGGCCACGTTCCTCCGCCTCGTCAGTGAGCTGGAGGCGAATCCGATCACCGCCACCGTCACGGTCCCGGTCCACCCGGAACCGGTGAAGGTCGTGCTGGACGGCAGCAACCTGGTCACCTGGCTGACCTCGGCCACCCACGTGGCCGAAGGAGTGCCGCGTTCCATCGACGAACTCGCCCACGGCAACCCGCAGCGGATCGCCGAGCAGCTCGCGGGCGGCAAGTACAGCCCGCAGGCCATCGGACGGATCGCCCACGGGCTGGTCTACGGCATCTTCTGCAGCCAGTGGACCCCGTACGAGAGCCGGGCCGACATCATCGAGGGCGGGCGCCGCGCGTTCCCGTCGTTCCCCCGGTCGATGCTGCCCAACGCCCCGCAACTCGCCTGGCTGCACGACGACTGCCGTGCCTGGGACGTTCCCCCGGCGCCCCCGTGGGTCCGGGATGTGACCCGCAGCGACATCCCGACCCTCGCCCTGTCCGGCGGGTTCGACGCCCAGACGGCACCGAGCAACGGCGCGTACGTCGCCCGCACGCTGAGCCGTTCCACCGCCGTCACGGTCCCCTACGTCGCGCACGTGGTCTTCGCCGACTCGCCGTGCGCGCAGACGATCACCACGTCGTTCTTCGCCCGCCCGAACGCACCGGACACCAGCTGCCTCGCGGGACTCCAGCCGCCGCAGTTCGAGGTCGCACCGTAGAGCGTCGGCCGGCGACCGCCGCCACAGCTACCGCAGGGGCTTGCATCCACCAGCTGAGGGGTGCAAGCCCTCGCGGCATGGAGACGGGGTCGGTGACGACGCGCACGAGAGAGGCCTCCCGCCGCCGCAACACGCAGTGCAGACACGACCACGAACTGGCGCCTCGCTTCCTACGGGGTCCGGCGGCCCCGGACCCAGAGGGCGCCCGCCCCATGGGCGGGCTGATGGTGGGAACACGGGTCGTGCTCTGTTCTGCCCTGTTCTGCTCCGTCGGAGGCGGTGGTCATGACCGTTCAGCATCCTGCCGCGCGAACGGGCGGACGATTCAAGCGTCTGTCCCAGGCAGCGGCGCACTTCACCAGCTCCCCGCCCTTCTACGTCATCTGCCTGACCTTGGTGGCCTTCTTCATCGCCGCCCATGCGGCTCATCTCGGGGAGACATGGCTGATCCTGGCCGGGGACCTGATGACCGCGGTGACCCTGCTGCTCCTGGCCCTTCTCAAAAACTCCGAGCAGCGAGCCGAGCACGCGATCCAGCGAAAGCTGGACGCCATCGCCGCCGCGCTCCTGGAGGAACGGGAAGGCGAGACGGGCGAGGCCACGAAGGATCTGCGAAACGCCATCAGGATGGACGAAGAGGTCTGATCAGCCACGCGCGCATCCCCTCATGGGAGGAGAGAGCCAATCACGCTCCCCTCTCGTGAAGCAGGTGATTCGTAACCAGCCCCATCCCTCGCCTCCTCCCGCCAGCGGGAAATCTCCGCACATGCCGTGAGAGTGCTGAGGTGGCCGACGTCGAGCACCCCAGGGGCATCCGCTGGCGGAGGCCGGAATGACGCCGAGCACGCTGCACGCATGCTCACTGGTTAGGCCGCCGTAGGCGACCTCGCGTGCTCGAGGTCATCGCACTCCTGGCTGCACGCGTCGGCTGTCACGCGTGCGTTACTGGGCTACCCAAGCGGGACTCTGGCGAAGGGTGTCCACTCGTACATGGCGTGATCGCGGTGAATCACGATGAGCTCGGCTGTCGAGATGCGGACCTGCGCGGGGGCAGCTTCGAACCCCGACAGTGCCCGACCGATCGGATCCGCCGGACCGTCACTCGCGCTGTAGGCGACGGAGATGTGCGGGGCGAACCCCTCGGCCCGCTCGGGAATGTCTCCGAGGACGTCGCCGATGGCTGTGCGGATCGCGTCCCTGACGGCTCTCACTGGTCCGTCGGGGTGGACGGGCAGCAGTACCGCCTCCGGATCGACGACCGCTGGTCCGACTTTCAAGTCGAAGGCGGGCACGTTGGCCAGCTGAGCACCCGCGGCTTCAGCGATGGCGTGGACGTCGGCTTCCTTGATCTCTTCGACGAAGCCGATTCCCTGCATGGTCAGGTGAAGCCACTGATCGGGAATGAGGGTGAGACTGTCTCCGAGCGGCGCGAGAACAGCTCGGTACTCGGCCGCCAGCCGGTGCATGTCACCCTGGCCCTCGAACGTGAGATGCCAGGTGTAGAAACGGCGGCCCACGCTCCAGCCGGGTCGCCACCACCAGTGGTTCCGCATCGTCTCCGGTTGAGTCGTCATAGCTCGCGATCAAATCAGCCGGAGCCTTGTTCTGACGAGAGCGCGAGGTGGCGCGGAGCGGAGTCAAGGCAGAAGTTCTCGATGGCTGCGTGGAGCCCAACCGCGGTCCGGCTCGTTGCGGGCGGACGCCCGGCATTGACGGGCAGTTCGCTCAGGCGTCGAGTGACTGGTTCTAGCCGGTGGTCCGGTGGAAGCGCGAACACTGGTGCGAGCGCTTCTGCCGCACCCTCTGCCTCGCCCGTCGTCAGGTGCGCCGCGGCCTGGCTGATGTGGATCTGCGCCTCCGTGCCGTATGCCCGGACAGGCTCAGCCCGCATCAGCTCGAGGGCATGGTCGGCAGCGCGCAAAGCCTCCTTTGGGCGGCCGATGCGCAACTGTACGGCCGCTGCGTAGTTCTGCTGACGGGCAGGATGACACGAGAAGATCCCACCGATGTCGTCCTCGCTCGCAATGCACGAGCGGGCCTCCTCGGCCCGCCTGAGTGCCCGCAGTGATTCGCTCTCCGCGGCGCATTGGGACCATGCGTCGGCTTCCTGACAGGCGAGAAGGACTGCGACCGTGCCGGTTGGGCGATACGTGGCTCCGCGCCGGGCATGGTGAACGGCGTCCCGCAGACGTCCGTCCCAGAACGCGACCTTGGACCTCGTCGACAACACCCACGCGCGCAACTCGTTGTGCCCGGCCAGTTCAGCGCACAACCACGCGGTGCGGCCTTGTGTGTCGGCGTCTCGAAGCTGGCCGAGATCCGACGACATCCACGCCAGCAGCCCACACAGATACCCGGCAGCCACGAACAGGTCGGAGGACTGGCGCGGGTACTGGTGACCTTCGAGGAGCGCGAAGACCCGGTCACGAAGCACCCTTGTGCGGACGAAGAGAGCGAGGGCGTCGGAGGTGAGGTACGCCTGGGCCAACTCGCATGTGTCGGCCATGAGCTGTTCGACAGCGATGTCGCCGACGTTGGTTGCCTCAGCCCATTGCGCCCAGGTCGCGGACTCGTCTGCGGCGAGCCGAACAAGTTCCCTGCCGGTCGGCTCTGCCGAGGCTGTCAGGACAACAGGGGCTACGGGCTGAGACGGTCCTCGGGTGGCCTCACCGGTGAGCAGACGAAGGTCACCTTCCGGCAGCGCCTTGCGGTCATCGAGGTCCAGCAGGTCCTCGGGGCGGCAGGCGTAGACGTCGGCCATGGCCAGCAAGACGGGCAAACTGGGACGGCGCGATGAGGGGCCCGGCCACTTCTCCCACTTGCCGACGAGCGAGGCATCAGCGGCGATGGCCTCAGAAGAACGCTGACTGCTTGACTGGGTAATGCGGTCGCCCGCTTCTTGCAAGGTCCAGCCGTGGGCATGCCGCCACGCTTCCCGGGAGCGCATTCGGTAGCGAGCCCGCAGCTCGACGGCAATCTCAGCGACCGTGCAACCGGCGGTTCGCATTTCGTGGCGGAGAGCGTCCCGGTCGGCCTTGGAACCGGGCTTGACGCGGTCGTTCATGGGCGGACTCCTGCGCAAGGTCGGTGCACTTACCGTAGCGCCGCAGTGGCTCAAGCAGCCCTAGCTGACCACAGTTCGGGGAGCGCGATCGTCCAAGACGGTGTCCGTAGGGCCAAGTTGTTCCTGGTCAAGGCCGGGCCCAGTGTCCAGAAAAGTTGGTCACTGTCGCTCGTGACGCTGCGTGCCCCTGTTGAAACCGTAGGAGTCCCACTCAGCCAGCCAGCGAGGGAGCATCGACATGACCAGGAGTACAGTCCCGAACGGCACTTTCCCACCAGCGAGTTCGCCGCCCGCCACCACGGTTCAGGGCTGGCTGGCCTCCGCGCACCCCTCCCCCGGCGCGGTGCACGGCGAGTGGGGTGGAACAGCCGGTCTCGCCCTGATCCCATTAGGGCGGCGATTCGATGCGGTCCGTCTCTCCGAGGACCTCGTCCGCGGTGTGGCCGGGATCAGTGACCCGCCTACCGTGAACGACTGGCTCGGCTGGACCTTCAACAGCCGTCCCGTCATCCACGACCCCAGCGGCAGCCGCTACTACGCCCTCGTGCCGCCCGG